>DATBJG010000081.1:0-12364 GCA_036556585.1 Vicinamibacterales bacterium | reverse complement strand
CAAAAGACCTCCCTCACGCAGACTTTTGTCGCCGTCGCGTCGACACACCTTTGTTGTTCTGCCCCTGCGATGTCATAACTCTCCTGCAGTAAGACCGGCTTCTTGTTTGGTTTAGCCTCACACTCCACGATATTTGCTGGTGTGGCCGGCGGCTTGCTAATTGGAGTCCGCTGGGTCGCTCTGCGTCCAGGCGCAAGTCAAGATCCGGAGCGTAAGCGACGGCTGCGCGTGGGGGTGGGCCGCCTTCGCGCTGCTTCGGCGAGCTACGCCGAAGCTCGCGGTGCTTTCGGGCGAGCAGAGGCGAGGCCCCACGCGCACTAATAGAGGACCGGCGAGTCATGGTACATCTCAACATCGCTGAGCTTGAATCTCCTATTGGCACCATTACCGTCGCGGTACGGAACGGGCGACTTTCCGCGCTGAGTTTTGGAAATCACTGGGCCGAGCAGGTGCGCTGGCTCGAACGACGGTTTGGCGCGATTGATTTCACACCGTCAGCGGATCCAGCAGGCGTGGTCAGCGCCCTCCGCGCATATTTCGACGGGCAACTCACCGCGATTGACGGGATCGACGTCGATATGGGCGGCACACCGTTTCAGGCGAGCGTCTGGTTCGCCCTGCGTCGCGTCCCTGCTGGTCAGACGACGTCGTACGGGGCGCTGGCCCGCGCTGTCGGTTCACCGCACGCGGCACGTGCCGTGGGGGCAGCAAACGGCCAGAACCCGGTGTCGATCGTCGTTCCATGCCATCGTGCGATCGGCGGAAACGGGCAGCTTGTCGGGTACGGGGGCGGGCTCGATCGCAAGAGGTGGCTGCTCCAGCACGAGGGCTGGATCGAACTCAAGGCTCAAGGGTCAAGGCTGAAGTCTCAAACAGAACTCCAGATGACCTTTTCACTTTAGTCTTGAGCCTTGAGACTTGAGTCGTGACACTTCGCCGTCGCGCAACGTCGCAGTCCTTGCCGGAAGCCTGTTTGGCCTGGCGCTTGGCGAAGAACTCTGGCAGGCGTACATCCCCGCATACTTGACGGCCCTTGGCGCCAGCGCCGTTGCGGTCGGACTCTTCGGCTCCTCAAAGGATCTCCTCGACAGTCTTTTTCAGTATCCGGGCGGGTGGCTTGCCGACCGCTTCGGTCGCCGTCGCGCGCTGCTGGCATTCACGGCGCTTGCGATGGCCGGCTACGCCACCTACGCGCTTGCACCCAGCTGGCCGTTCGTCTTCGTTGGACTGCTGGGCGTGATGGCATGGAAAGCCGGGGCATTCCCCACCACGTTTGCCGTGATCGGGGATTCCCTTCCACGCAACCGGCGCGCGGTGGCTTTCAGCGTGCAGTCGGTGCTCATCCGCCTGCCCCGCGTCATTGGTGCGCCAATCGGCGGGCTCCTGATTGCCGCGTTTGGCATGCTGGCGGGCATCCGGATCGCGTTGCTCGTGACGCTCGGGCTTGCCCTTGTCGTCTGGATGGCCCAGTACTACGGCTACCGCGAAAATCGGCAGGTCGACGCGCCTTCCGGTACTGGAGGCCTGCGAGACGTGCTGTCGGCCATGCCTCCGAGCCTGACACGGCTGCTGGCCGCTGATTGCCTGGTGCGCATCGGCGAAGGCATGGCGGCCTCGTTCATCATCCTCTTTGTCACAGAAGTTCGAGACTTCTCGCCAGCGCAATACGGAGTGCTCTATGCCATCCAGCAAGCGGTGGCCATCGCGTTCTATCTGCCCGGCGGTCGAATTGCGGATGTGACCGGACGCGCACCGGTGGTGGTCCTCACGTTCATCTTTTTTGCGGCATTTCCGTTAGCGGTACGCTTGGCATCCAGCTACCCGGCATTGGTCGCCGCCTTCGTCGTGGGAGGGCTCAAAGAAATCGGCGAACCCGCACGCAAGTCCCTGATTGTGGATCTTGCGCCGGACCATCAACGTGCACGCACCGTGGGTGTGTACTACGCGATCCGGAATTTTCTGGTCGTTCCCGCCGGCGTCATCGGAGGAGTACTCTGGCAACGCGCACCGCACCTCCCACTCGAGGCCGCATTTATCGTCAGCAGCATCGGGGCCGTCCTGTTCGTCACGGCAAACAGGAGATCAGGAGACGTTTTGAAAAGGAGGTCAGGAGGTTAGACATAAGGAGATCAGGAGATCTTTCTGAACACCCAGATGAGAAGGTTCATTATCACCGGCGCGCCGGGTGCGGGGAAGACAGCGATCATCCGACAACTCGAACTCGACGGCTTCAGCGTGGTCGAAGAGGCAGCGACCGACGTCATTGCCGCGGCGCACGCTCAGGGAAACGCTCAACCCTGGATGCACCCCTCGTTCATCGATTCCATCGCGACGCTGCAAAGAGACCGTCAGATTCGAGCGTCGTATCAACCGGATCAGGTTCAGTTTCACGACCGCTGCGCCGTGTGTACCGCGGCGTTAGCGGTCCACCTCGGGTACCCTTTTTCGGCCTTTCTCGCCACTGAACTGGAGCGGATTAAAAAGGACGCGATCTACCAACACCAGGTCTTCTTCATCCGCAATCTCGGCTTCGTCTCCCCTACCGACGCGCGGCGGATCAGCTTTGAGGACACGGTGCGTTTTGAGAAGATTCACGAAGAGACCTACCGGAATTTCGGTTTCGAATTGGTCTCAGTCGAGCCAGGAAGTCTGGCGGAACGGGTCCGCATAATCAAAACAACAATCTTCTCCTAACCTCCTGCCCTCCTGTTCAAACGTCTCCTGATCTCCTGTTGATCGTCATCGGACGACCATTGATGTAAACGGAAACACATACGCCTGCAGAAACACGAGCAGCCCGACCAGGACTGCCAGCGCGATGCTGTGGAAGAACACGTATCGCAGGATGTCTCCCTCGTGGTTGTGCCAACCTGTGGCCGTCGTGGCCACCACGATCGACTGGGCGTCGATCATCTTGCCCATGACGCCGCCCGAGCTGTTTGCCGCCGCCATCAGCGTCGGGCTCAACCCCAACTGCTCCGACGTAATTCGCTGCAGGCTCCCAAAGAGGACGTTGGACGACGTATCCGATCCGGTGAGTGCCACGCCCAGCCAGCCGAGCATCGTGCCAAAGATCGGGTACAGCACGCCCGTCTGTGCAAACGCGAGTCCCATCGTTGCATCGAGCCCTGAATAACGCGTCGAGTAGCCGACGGCCATCATGGCCGAGATCGTCAGCAGCGAAAAGCGCACGAGCTTCAGCGTGCGCAGATACTGCTTGACGAGTTCACCCAGGGAATAGCCCATCACGAGACCACTCACGATCGCCGCGACAAAGATTCCAGTGCCGGTGGCCGAGAGCCAGTTCAGCGCAAAGATCGCGGCCTCCGGACGAGGATCCAGAACAACCGGCGGTACCCTGTACACGAGGTTGTGGAGACCCGGCACGGGAATTCGAACGATGGAAATTCCATCAAGAATGGCTTTGATCTGCGGCAGTCCCCACAGAAACACGAGGACGCTCAAGATAATCCAAGGCGTCCAGGCCTGGACGACCTGACGTGACGAATGTGTGCCGACGGGTGCCACAACCGCCGGAGCGGCAGGGGTATTTCCCATCATGCTGGTCGATTCCCAAAGCTGCCGTGGTTGCCAGACTTTCAGGAAAAGCGCAAGGCATCCCATCGAGCTGACAGCGGCCACCACATCCACCAGCCACGGACCGTGCAGGTTCGAGATCAGAAACTGCGGCACGGCAAACGACACGCCAGCCACGAAGATGGCCGGCCAGATCGCCAGCATGCCGCGCCATCCAACAAATGCCCAAATCAGCCAGAACGGCACCAGGATCGAAAAGAACGGGAGCTGTCGTCCAATCATCGCGCTCAGATCCAGTAGATCGAGGTCGGTCACGCTCTGCAGCGCGATGACGGGCGTACCGAGCGCGCCATAGGCGACGGGCGCCGTATTGGCAATCAATGACAGACCCGAAGCGGCCAGCGGCGTGAACCCCAAACCAATCAAGATCGCCGCGGTGACAGCCACTGGCGTGCCGAAACCCGCTGCACCCTCGAAGAACGCCCCAAACGAAAACGCCACGAGCAGCAGTTGCAGGCGTCGATCGCGCGTGATTGTGGTGACGCTGTCACGCAAAATCGAAAACAGGCCGCGCTCGTTCGTGAGCTGATACAGAAAAATGACGTTCAGCACGATCCAGCCAATGGGAAACAGTCCGTAGGCAGCGCCAAAGATGGCCGTGCTGGCCGCCATGGAGCCGGGCATATCGAATACGAAGACCGCGATCACGAGTGAGGTCGCGAGGCCAAGGAGTGCGGCGTGGTGCGCCTTCATGCGCAACAGGCCGAGCGTCCCCAGCAACACCACGACCGGCAGTGACGCAAACAGCGTGGACAGCGCCGCACTATCCAACGGGTCATAGATCTGCGACCACATTTCGGAGTCCTCCGTAGCTTTCAGCCGTCAGCTTTCAGCCGTCAGCTTTCAGCTTCCGTCAGGGGACCGGCACGAGCCCGGGAAACCAATAGGCGTACGCCAACACAATCAGGCCCACCAACGTAATCAGTACAAGGCTGTGACGCAACGTGTAGCGGAACAACCTGCCCTCATCCGACAGCGCCATACCGGTCGCGGCCACTGCAACGGCAATACTCTGGGGAGAAATCATCTTTCCCATCACCCCACCCGACGCGTTTGCCGACGCCGTCAGCACCGGATTCATGTCGAGACTCGTTGCCGTCACGACTTGCAGGTTCCCAAAGAGTGCATTCGACGAGGTGACGCTTCCCGTCAGCACCACGCCAAGCCAACCGAGCGTCGCGCTGAAGAACGGAAATGCCACGCCGGTCGCGGCAAACGCCAGGCCGAGCGTCGAGGTCATGCCCGCGTAGTTCATCAGATACGCCAGCGCCAGGACGGCGGCAATCGTCACGATCGGAAGCGATAGCTGTCGCAGCGTGGCCATGTAGATGGACCCAAAGCGTCGCGGGCCGACGCCCAGCGCGAGTGCGGCAGCCACGGCTGCGAGAAAGCAGGAGGTGCCGGCCGCGCTGAGCCAGTTCACCGTGTAAATGGCAGCGTATGGAGCCGGGGCCGATGTCACGGGCGGGATGCGCTGGATTGTGTTGTGCAACCCGGGAACCTGTATCAACGTCGTCGTTCGATCGAGCAGTGCTTTGAAGGGCACGTAACCCCAGAGCAACACGAATACCACCAGAAACACGTACGGAATCCAGGCCATGAACGTCGTGCCGGCGCCGTGGTTCTTGTGCGCCGTCTGGCGAGGATCGTCGCCGTCGAGTTGAAAGCGCTCCGCTGGCTTCCACAGTTTCAGCACGAGCACCATCGCCCCAATTGACGCTAGCGCGGCCAGAATGTCCGTCAGTTCAGGGCCGATGAAATTCGATACGATCAACTGCACGATGCCAAAACCAAAACCACACGCGATGAGCGCGGGCCAGACGGCAAGCGTGTTCCGGACCCCAGCCATCAGCACGAGCAGATACACCGGAATCACCACCGCCACGATCGAGAGAATTCGACCCGTCATCGCGCTCAACAAAGGCATCGGAAGGCCCGTGATGCCGGTCAACGTGACGATGGGGATGCCGATTGAACCAAATGCGACGGGAGCCGTGTTTCCCAGGAGACAAAACACGGCCGCCTGAAATGGCGGAAACCCTAAACCCGTCAGCATGGCAGCCGAAATCGCGACCGGGGTGCCAAAGCCAGCCGCACCTTCGATGAACGAGCTGAGTGAGAACGCCACGAGAAGCAATTGAAGCCGGCGATCATCGGTCAACGCGCCAAGGGAGTCTTTGATGACCTCGAATCTGCCGGTCTCGACCGCAATCCGATACAGCAGAATCGACGAGAACATGATCCAGGCAATAGGAAACAGCCCGAATGCCGCGCCGTACACGGTCGCGACCAAAGCCTGCGCCACAGGCATACGCACACCCACCAGCGCCACAACCCACGCAGTCGCGAGCGCCGCCACCCCGGCGATCCACGCCGGCTTGCGTCGCACACCAAGCAGATAAAAAAGGACGAGAAGCGGAGTAAGGGAAATCACTGCCGAAAGTGCGAGGTTCCCCCCCGCAAACTGGTAGTTCTGCTGCCACATGGACGGGGGATGCTATCACGAAGGGTGCTTGGTGCCGGGTGCTGAGTGCCGGGTGCTGTGCTAGGTGCCGCGTGCTGTGCTGAAATGGATCATGTCGCCGGCAGTGGGCAGACAGAGCTTCGCGGTACCGACAAATCCTGAGGGATTCCTGCCTGCTGTCGCGGCACAGCAGTTGCTCACCTTGCTGTCATGACGAGGATCACCTGTCTTCGTGCCAGGACGACGATGTTGTTTGCGGGCGTTTTGTTGGTCGCACATCCTTCGACGCCACAGGTGATGTCGCGCTCGAACGTTCCCACCTGCGATCGTCGCATCATCGATCCTGCAAGCTACGAACTCACGACCATTGCACAGGCGGCAAACCTTCTGGCTCCGCGCTCTGATTTCTGGGACGCATTCAGAATCAACGGTCACCTCGAGACGCTCGATGATTTGAACCACGAGTCCTGGGAGCTTGCCGAGCGGGCTCGTACTCGTGATCCGCGCAATCTGATGGCACACAGCATTCTCGCGCGGCAGTACGTGATCCAGGGTCGCGAGCGTGCCGCTTACGATGCCTGGAGTACAGTCTTGGATCACGGTGGAGCCGTCGTCTGGACCGCCACGCTTTATGACGTGGATGCCAAAAGCTACTTCCTGATGGCGTTCAGTCGAGATGCGCTGCGGATCTACCGGATGGGACAGTTCACAGGCCCGATAGAGCGGCATCTCGGCATCGCGCAGTTTCCGCCGCCCGATGCCGTCGCCTTCTACGAAGCCGTGGCTGGGTGCCCAGGGTCCGAGATCGTCCCCGTTGCGACCGTACCGTGGAACGATGTGAAAGAAATCAAAGCAGGCAACTGGGTGTTGTGGTTCAAGCTGGCACAGCCGGTGATCGTCACCTCCGATCGCAACAAGAAGAAAACGCTTCGCGAAATCAAAGTCAACCTGCACGGCGAGACAGGCCATGTAGAAATCCTCGCCTCGCCCAATCCTGATTACGATCCACGTTGGGATTACCCAAGCGAACAGTGGACCAACGTTCGGGGCATTGGCCTCGGTCCCTACGACTACCAGCATCGTGTGCGCGATACCATTGTCCGCTTCGTCGATCCCATCGGACGTATTCGTCTCACATCTTCGGGGCGCGGCGCCGGCTGGTGAATTTTGTCCACCGGGACGCCCGAGAGTTTCCACTCGTCTCCATCAGCGTTCGCGCGTGTTACACTTGAGAGATCGCTCGCTCCCCCCCACGGTGGGTGTAGCTCAGTGGCAGAGCGCCGGACTGTGGCTCCGGAAGTCGCGGGTTCGAAACCCGTCACCCACCCCAATCTGTTGTCGAGTTCCGTTACATGACGGCCAGGGTTAGCTTGCCTGCTTGGCCTGATGAACCGGTGGCGTGCTCGATGCATACACTTCTCAGCGATTGCGGGGAAAGTTCGCTCTGGATGTACCGATAAGACGGCGTGGCCCGATCGGATGTCCCGCGGGCGACGACAACCGTCATATCCATGACAACCCTGAGCAGAAGTGGGAGGGCCCGTCCGATGACTGTGGCTTTCGGAATCCCGAGTCCTGATCAGCGCTTTGCCGCGGCGTGTGTCGCGCTGGCCATCGTCGGCGTGACCATCACGCCCGCGTTCGCCTCTTCGCGGGGCGCCCAGAACAATTCGAATCAGGAAAAGAGTGCGGCGTCCGCGCAGAACCCGGCAACTGAGGAATTGGACGAGTCAGACCTGGGTCTAGAGCGACAACTGGCCGAAGCAGGCAATCCTCGCGCTCAGCTCCTGCTGGCCATGCGATATGCCAATGGCGATGGTGTTGCTAGAAACGACATCGAAGCCACCCGCTGGTATCAAAAGTCGGCAGAGCAGGGATATGCCGAAGGCCAGTATCACCTCGGTTTGCGGTACTTGCTCGGCAAAGGTGTGCCGACCAGCCCAGCGCAGGCGCTGCAGTGGTTGAACCTGGCAGCAATCCAACGACACCCGTCAGCTCAGAACGCACTCGGCGTGATGTACCGCAACGGCAATGGTGTCGCCCGGGACTATTCGGCCGCGGTTACGTGGTTTCGGAAAGCCGCCGATCAGGGTTCCGCCGTTAGCCAGTACAACCTTGGCCTGATGTACGAGAGTGGCCACGGCGTGCCTCAGAACAGCGCCGAAGCGGTCAACTGGTACCGCAGAGCGGCGCTGCAGGGCCACGCAGCCGCGCAATTCAACCTTGGCGTCGCGATCAGAGAGGGAGCAGGGACGGCACAAAACTCCGCCGAGGCGGTCAAGTGGTTTCGGCTGGCCGCCGAGCAGGCCGATTCGGATGCGCAAACGAATCTTGGATCTGCGTACTACACGGGTTCGGGTGTTCCGCAGGATTACTACGAAGCCGTCCGCTGGTATCGGCGGGCAGCCGAACAGGGGAACCCGCTGGCCCAATTCAATCTTGGTTTGACCTATCGCAATGGGGATGGTGTGCCCCGAGACCCTATCGAAGCCTACAAGTGGTTGAACCTGGCGTCAGTGCGCTCAACGGGCGCAAGCCAGAACCAGTACGTGAATGTGCGTGATCAGCTTGCCAAGCAAATGACCCCTGCTCAGGCTGCCGAAGCACAGCAGCGAGTACGGGAGTGGCTGCTGAGCTTCGACAAAGGGGGACAGTGATCAGCTGACCACGAAGCTATTGGGGCGGTGCGGCGGGAGCGGCTCCCCGCCCGCGGCCCGGGGGAAGTGTGGCCCCCACGCCTGCACCGTCCTGCACCGCCCGACGCGGACGAACGATGCCCCGCGCGAGATCTTCAGCAAGCGCCTTATCCTCGGCCCGCTCTGCTCCCAGTGACTGCACGATGGCCATGTTGCCTTCGTGGCAGTCGTACGGTAGCAGCCGGCCACCGTCGAGGGGCGTCAACGGCATGGCAATGGTAAACGGTCGCTCGTAGGTGACCGGATCGTCGAACGTGATTTGATACTGGAGTATGTCGTCAGCCACGCGCTTGAAGCGCTCGGTCATCTTCATCTGTTGGCTGTGGCGAACACCGTTACCGTTGACGCCGACAGCAGTCTGATCGGTGAGGTTGGTCGTTTCCACGACCAGTTCATCTCCCTCCCAACGCGCCCGCGAGTTTCCCAGATATTGTCTGATGCCGTCTCCAACGTGCGGGCGGTTATCGGTGTAGAAGATGCGGGTGTCGTGCACCATTTCGTACGACATCGCAACCACGCCCGGCCCCTGCACGATGCGGCTTCCGTTGCCGTAGATCACGCGCAGCACCGAGCCGGCAATCCCGCGGGTGATGCAGCGTTCGTACAGTGAGAAGTCGGTAGTCCAGTCGAGAGGACCGTCTCCAAAGGTGCCACGAGGCATTTGACGCGTCTGAGCCGCCGGCCTCACGGGCGGTATTCGTCCATTCGGCGGATCGACGACAAGCGAGGTCTGACGAAAAGCGCGTCGAGCGAAATCGAAGCGGAAGGTGCTGTCCGCGTCGTTCTCGGATCGCTCGATACCGCGTTTTACCTGGGTGACGCGGTCTTCAAATTCCTTGTCGTTGAGATAGAGCCGGTCGGCAAACTGTTCGGGCCTCGACATCGGGATGTTGCTCATGTCATCGCTCGACCAGGCACCCTGCAGATCCGGATCACCCCACGACGTGCGGGGCACTTTGTATTGGGGTTGATTGCCACCGAATGCCGTGACGACCAGAGCCGGAGGAGTCGTGCTTCCCTGCGCGGCGGCTCGGCTGTCTCCGAAGGTTCCCACGGCGGCAACGATCGCCGTCAGCGCGCCGACCAGACCCAGCAGTCGAGTGGTGCTCATATAGACGCCCCCATTCTTTTGCGGTTGCCTCACTTCTCATTCTAGCCCGGAAGGCTTAACTCTTTGGGATGGCCCCTTTCGGGGAATTGATGGGGAGTCGCGGCATGGGTACGAATGCGATGCGTGCCCAACTCACCTGGTGTCGTCCACCGCTTTGCTTCCTACATGGCCTTGGCGATGGTGTTTGCGATAGGCGCCGCACACGACGCGCGCGCGCAAGACCTCATGAGTGCTGCGCTCCCATCGTATTCGCTAAGCACGAACTCGAGCACATCCGTCACGGCGTACATCGCGCAGCCGCCGCTCGACCTGTTCGTCACGCCGGAGCAACCGGCAACGGATCTGGTCGTCGCGGCTGCGCGTCCAAAAGCGTTGCTTCCGTTGTACGTGTCATTCGCCTCTCTGCAGGTGCTCGACATCACCAGCACGCGTTACGCCCTTGATCACGGCGCACACGAGGCGAATCCCATCCTGTCGGGACTGGCTGGTTCGACACCAGCACTCGTGGCTGTGAAAGCTGGATCGACCGCAGCGATCATCTATCTGACTGAACGCCTTCGAAAACGCCATCCAGTTGCGGCGGTTCTTTTGATGGTTGGCCTGAATGCCGGCTACGCCACGATAGTCGCTCACAACTACTCTGTTGGGGCGAGGTAAGGCGGATGGGGACAGAAGTCGGAAGACAGAAGACGGAGTCTGCCCTATCCGCGCTTTTGTGTCGCCCATGATACGGCGGCGTTCACGTCGGTAAACACGGCTGGTTCGATCTGCGTGGACCCGTCGACAAGTTCTGACGCGACGACAGCCCAGCCGTGCGCGACCTTGGCCTCGGCCGGCACGACGACCGCCCACCGGCACTTTCCGAGCTGGCGGGCATGCAGGCGCAGGTAACCGGCCATCTTGGGCAGATCTTCCATCGACTTGTCTGCGAAAACCTGGCGGCGATCGCTGATGAACGCAAATCCCTGCTTGAATCGAGGGTCGGCAAGTACGGCATCGAGGACCGACTGCCAGTCCGCAAAGGTGAGCGGATCTGCGGCGATCAGATAGATCAACGATTGGGTGCTGTCGATTCGGTATTGAAGAGGCATTCCCGACACCGCGCTGGAAACGCGCGCCAGCGGATCCGCCGTTTCACACTATATCGACACGAGTGGTGCTACTCTTTGGCCGCGCTCTGCGCAATCCCGTGTATCGAAGGGTGAACGAAGTACCGATATGCCGCTTATAGTGGAGTACGAGTGGGTTTATCGGCGGGGCCGCCAGCAAATCGTGGTTCAGCGCTGGCGACGGCCAGACAAGGTCTGGGAACTCACGGTGATCTGGCCCACGGGCGAGGCAGAAACCGAAGGCTACGTCGATCGCACCGCTCTCTCCACGCAACATGCACGTTTGGAGCGTCAGCTCGCCAAGGCGGGTTGGGCTCTCGTCGAGTTCCGCCCGGAGCGACGACGTCGGCAACGCCGCCGGACGGCACGTCCCCTCTCCGCCTCAAGCGATCGACGTCAGCTAGGCCGCGTCGTGGCCTTGATGAAGCGGCGGTAGTGCGACGTCGGCCCAGGAGGGACGCTACTTCCCCTCTTCGGAGCGTGACGCGCTCAGAATATTGGGCAGGCCGCGATTGCCCTCGTGACAGGCGTACTCGAACGGCGCCTGACTTTCGTCCTTCGTGAGATTCATGGCAAACGTCCACGGCCTGGTCCATGTTGTCGAATCGTTCACCGTCACCGACCACAACAGCTTGTCGGGAGCAATCGGTGTGAAGCGTTCGACGAGGCGCAGCGCCGTCGGGTTACCGCCTCGATAGGCCGTTCGACGGTTGAAATTCGACGTCTCGATCACGAGCGTGTTCCCTTCCCAACGTCCCCGCGCATCACCCATGTCACTCGAAAGCACAGGGCTGAGGCGCTCGCGACTATCTAGAGGAATGATGCGCGACTCGTGAATCATCTCGTAGCGAATCGCGACGTACCCCGGCGACTGGATGATCTGATAGGCGTTGCCGTAGATGGCTGGCATCATTGAACCAGGAAGGCCACGGGTGATGCATCGATCGTAGAGGCTGAAGTCTTCTGGACCGTTCCACGGGCCTGCACCGAAACTGCTGCCAGCCGTCACCGGCGGCCGGCTCTGCGCTTCGGCCGTGGTTGGAGGGATTCTTCCGTCGGCGGGATCGACGACCAGCCAGGGGCGACTGTTCTTCGCGTCGTAGTTTTCATACCAGTGAGTCGGCCCGGCACCGGTCTGCGCGCCACCAATACCTGCAGCACGCTCGGCGGTCTGCCGACTGCGCTCGCGGATCAGCTCGGCAAGCTCCTCATCGGCAACGTCGGCAATCTGTTTGCCGGCAAACTCGTTCGGGCGCTCGAAGGGAATTCCGCTTTCATCTTTGTTCGTAAAGATTCCCTGCAGATCCGGGTCTCCCCACGCCGTTCGAGGTGGTGCGAACGTCGTGGCCGACGGAGCGCTTGTAGCCGCGGCGGTCGTCGTCTGAGC
>DATBJG010000080.1:0-2236 GCA_036556585.1 Vicinamibacterales bacterium | reverse complement strand
TTCGCTCCACCGCACGCAGCGCGCAACGATCAACATCACGTGGACCCCGATCTCGAATGCCGATCTGGTGCTCGAATTTCTGAGCGGCACACGCGAAAACAAGGACCGGAACCGCGGAACGTCGACCCAGGTCCAGGCAGGATGGCTGTTCAGATTCTAAGATCATGAATTCTGGAGATCTTCAGCAGATCATCGCCCGTTATTGGGGATACACGACGTTCCGGCCTCTTCAGCGCGAGGCCATGGACGCAATCCTGGCAGGTCGTGACTCACTGGTCGTTCTTCCAACCGGGGGCGGCAAGTCTCTGTGCTTCCAGGCACCCGCGCTCATTCAACCAGGTCTTGCGCTCATCGTCTCGCCGCTCATATCGCTGATGAAGGATCATGTGGACACGCTGGTGGGTAACGGAGTACCGGCAGCGCTGTACAACAGCTCCCTTGCGGCAGATGAAAAGGCGTCGGTCATTGCCGGCCTGCGAGAGGGACGCTACCGGCTCCTTTATGTGTCCCCCGAGCGCCTGGTCGGTGACGGCAGCGAAGGGTTTCTGAGGCGCGTGGCCTTGGATCAGATCAGCTTCGTTGCGATTGACGAGGCGCACTGCATCAGTCAGTGGGGTCACGATTTCAGGCCGGAGTATCGACAGTTGGGCCGACTTCGTCAGTTGCTGCCCGGTGTCAGTCTTCATGCTTACACCGCGACAGCCACGGCCCGGGTCAGGCGTGATATCGCTGCCCAGCTCGGACTCGATCATCCAGTCGAGTTCGTGGGCTCATTCGACCGCCCCAATCTGTTGTACCGCGCTTTGCCAAGGGCCACCTTGAAGAGGCAGCTGCTCGACGTGCTCGACCGTCACAGGCGTGATGCGGGAATCGTCTATTGCACCTCGCGACGCGAGGTGGATGCGCTGGCCGGCTGGCTGACGAGCATCGGCAGGCCCGCCCTCCCCTACCATGCCGGTCTCTCAGACGGCGAACGCAGCCGGCACCAGGACGCGTTTCTCAACGAAGAGACGAACGTCATCGTCGCGACGGTCGCCTTCGGCATGGGAATTGACCGCTCGGATGTGCGGTTTGTCATCCATGCCGGCGCGCCGCGATCGCTCGAACACTACCAGCAGGAGTCGGGACGCGCGGGGCGCGACGGTCTCGAAGCGGAGTGTCTGCTGATCTATTCACCAGCCGATTTCATGAAGTGGCGCGCCATGCTCGAGCAGAACGGCGAGCTCAACGATGCCAGCAGGCAGTTGCTGCGGGAGATGGAACGTTATGCGACACGCGTCGGGTGCCGCCATCGGCACCTGGCTGAGTACTTTGGTGATCGGTATCCTCAGAATGGATGTGGTGCGTGCGACTACTGCCTCGACGAGCTGGAACCTGCAGACGAACCGGTCGTCATGGCGCGGAAGATTCTGTCTTGCGTGGCGCGGGTTGGACAACGCTTCGGCACGACGCACGTCGCGAACGTTCTCCGTGGGCATGCGAGCGATCAGGTGGGCGCCAGACAGCACGATAAGTTGAGCACGTTCGGTCTTCTCGCCGATGCCTCGAATGCCGAGCTGCGAGGCTACATCGAACAGCTGGTCGGGCTCGGCTTCCTGAATCAGACCGACGATGCCTATCCCGTCCTCATGCTGACGACAAAAGGACTGGAGCTGCTGAAGGATGAAACGAGTCACGCAGGATTGACGCTGGCACGCCAACGTCTCGTCAAAAAGGACGTGCCACGCGCGCGATCACGCGTCGAAGCCGAGTCGTGGCTGGATGTCGATGCGGATCTGTTCGAGGCGCTCCGAGCCGTACGGCTGGGAATCGCCCGTTCCCGTGGTGTGCCGCCGTACGTGATCTTCCACGACGCGACGCTTCGAGAAATGGCACGACGTCGACCGACGTCCGTCGAGGCGTTGCTCACCGTGAAGGGCGTGGGCGCTCGAAAGGCCGACGACCTGGGCGAACTCTTCCTCAGCGCAATTCGCGGACACTCGCCAGCCGGGGACACGTCTTGATGTCAGACGCCCGGTTGAAGCGACTACCCCCTATGCCGCTCTGACGTTCTCACCTCTCGGTCCCTTGGGTCCCTGCCCCCGGTCGAAGGTCACGGCTTGACCTTCGCGCAGATCCGCAAAGGGCGTCTGCGTGCAGGCAGACTGGTGGAAGAAGTATTCGGTGCCGTCGCCCGCCGCAATGAAGCCGAACCCCTTGTCCCTGACAATCCGCTTGATTGTGCCACTCATCGTCG
>DATBJG010000079.1:0-10166 GCA_036556585.1 Vicinamibacterales bacterium | reverse complement strand
CTGGACGTGTGAGGTCTGTGACCGCACGTCGCCAGCTGCGGTGGATTGTGTGGGGCACAGCCCTTGGCGCGGGTCCGCTGGCCCTGGCGTATGCGTTGCCGTATGCCGCGGGATTCGATGTGCCGCCCGCGCTGGAGTTCCTGTTCATCCCGCTCAGCCTGATGCCGCTGGCATTTGCGTCGGCCATCGTGCGCTATCGGTTGATGGACGTCGAGGTCATCGTCAAACGCAGCCTGATGTATGCGGTGATGGCGTCGGCGATTCTCCTGATCTACGTGATTTTGCTTCGCGGTGTGGGCCTGCTCTTCCCGGATGATTTGAGACAGAACAATACGATCATTGCGATGCTGGCCACGCTGCTGGTCGTGCTCCTGGCGCCGCCAGTCAAGAGCGCCATCCAGATTGCGCTCGATCGGATGTTCTACCGCGATCGCTACGACTACCGGCGTGCGCTGGTCGGGTTTGCGCGCGACCTGAACAGCGACCTCGACATCGACCGGTTGGCCGAGCGCCTCGTGTCACGGATTCGAGAAACGCTTCTCGTCGACCGGATTGCCCTGATGCTCGACAATCATGCGGGTGGGTTTGCGCCATTCCGCACGGCAGGGTTTGCGCAGGACATACCCGGATTGATACAGGAGTCCGCCATCTCCGAGCGGTTGACTGGTGGCCATGCGGTGGCATTGGACGATCCGCAGACCGCGCGCCGTATTTTGCCAACCGAAATCGCCACCTGGTACGATCACGGCATTCATTATTTCGTTCCGTGTGTGTCAAAGAGCGGAACGATCGCGGTTATCGCACTCGGGCGCAAGGAACGTGGAGAGCCGCTCAGCAGCGAGGACGTTGCGCTGCTGGGTGCGGTCGCGGGTCAGGCGGCCACAGCCCTCGAGAACGGTCGCCTGTATCAAAGCCTGCATTTGAAGGCGCAGGAACTCGATCGTCTACGCGGGTTCAACGAGAGCATTGTCGAGTCGCTCGATGAAGGTCTCGTGGTGCTGGACCGCGAGGATCGCGTGATTCGGTGGAATCGCGCGATGGAGCAGATTTTCGGTCTGACCAGGGCCGAAGTGGTGGGGCGGCTGATCGATGAAGTCGTGGACCCCTCGTTCCTGACATCACTCCGCACGGCGAGAAGCGAGAATCCTGTTGCGGCGACTCTTTACCGGATCCCTCTCATCGGCCGCGGAACGCAGGAGGGGACCCGCCTGCTGGTCAACGCAACGAGCGTTCCTCTTCAGCAGCTGGACGAGCGCATCACCGCCGGGCCCGCCATTGGCGGCAGCCTGATCATGGTGGAAAACATCACCGAGCGGGTGCAGCTCGAAGAGCAGTTGCAAATCTCGGACAAGATGGCCTCGGTCGGACTGCTGGCGGCTGGTGTCGCGCACGAGGTCAACACGCCGTTGACCGGCATCTCGAGCTTTACGCAGATGCTCCTCGAGAGTGCGGACCCACGCGATCCGAAGACCCAGCTGCTCGAGAAGATCGAACAGCAGACGTTCCGCGCGGCCAAGATTGTGAGCAGTCTGCTGAATCTCTCGAGGCCCAGCCAGTCGGTCAGCGAGCCATCACCTGTCGATCTGAATGTTGTGATTGGTGATGTGCTGGCGCTCCTCGATCATCAGTTCGGCGTCGGGAAGATCAAAGTCCGGCGGGAGCTGTCTTCATCCCCGGCGTTCGTCTCGGGGTTCGAGCACAAGCTGCAGCAGGTGTTCCTGAACCTGTTTTTGAATGCCCGCGACGCCATGCCCAGGGGTGGATGGCTGTCGGTCACGACCCGTGTGGACGACGGGCATGTCATTGCAGAGGTCGCCGACACGGGCTCAGGGATTCCCAATGAGCACTTGTCACGGATTTACGATCCGTTCTTTACGACCAAGACCATGGGCAAGGGGACCGGCCTCGGACTGTCGATTACCTATGGGATTGTCAGGGAGCACGATGGCAGGCTCGACTGCCACAGCACCGTGGGACAAGGCACGAGATTTACGGTCACCGTCCCTCATGCGAACCTCGAAGCGCTTAATACCAGAGTGGTCAATTGAGCAATTCCATCAGCGACCTCCCGCGTGATACGGGCGTGACCAACCCTTCCACCTCTGCGCGACAGGGTGCGGTCCTCGTCATTGACGACGAGGACATCATGCGGGAAATCCTCAGCACCCTCCTCACGCGCGAAGGCTATTCGGTGCGGGTGGCTGCCAATGGCGCCGAAGGTCTGGAACTGGCGCGGACCTACCCGTTCGATGCGGCAATCGTGGACGTCATGATGCCGGTGCTCGACGGCATGCAGACGCTCGAAGAGCTGCGGAAGCTCGACGAGGAACTGCCTGTTGTCATGATCACGGCCTACGCATCGGTCGAAAGCGCCATCTCGGCCATGAAGAGGGGCGCGTTCGATTACATCACCAAGCCGTTCAAGAACGACGAAGTGCTGGCGGTGCTCCGCAACGCGATGGAGCGGTATCGGCTGGTCACCGAAAACCGTGCGCTTCGCCAGAACATTCAGGAACGCTACTCGAAGTTTGCCAACATCGTCGGGCGCAGCCCGAAGATGCGGCAGGTCTTCGATTTGATCATCCAGGCAGCGCCCAGCCGCTCCACGATCCTGATTCAGGGGGAGAGTGGCACCGGCAAGGAGCTGGTTGCGCGGGCTATTCATGCCCATTCGCCCAGGGCCGAACGAGCGTTCGTGACCGTGAACTCCGGCAATCTGCCGCCGGATCTGCTGGAATCCACGCTCTTCGGTCACGTCCGGGGTGCGTTTACGGGCGCGGTTTATCCGAAAAAGGGCCTCTGCGACCTCGCGGACAAGGGAAGCATCTTCTTTGACGAAATCGGCAACGTGCCGCTCGAAACGCAAGCCAAGCTGCTGCGCGTCATGCAGGAGCGCGAGTTCATGCGTCTGGGCGGGATGGAAACGATCCGCGTTGACGTGCGCATTATTGCTGCGACCAACGTAGACCTGAAGAAGATGACCGAAGAGGGGCATTTCAGGGAGGACCTCTTCTATCGACTTCACGTCATCAACGTCCAACTGCCTCCGTTGCGGGACCGCAAGGAAGACATTGCGTTGCTCGTTCAGCATTTCCTGCGCAAGTACGGCAGCGAGAACTCGAAAAACAATCTGGAGCTCTCGCCCGATGCACTCGACTTGCTGATGGACTACGACTGGCCAGGAAACGTGCGCGAACTCGAGAACGTGATCGAGCGGGCGGTCGTACTGAGCGTCGGGCCGGGAATTGGCACAGATCTCATTCCCGACAGTGTCAGAAAATCGCCGGCATTTCAGATCCCGCGGCTGATCCTGCCGCCCGAAGGCATCTCGTTCAAGGATGTCATCATGGATTTCGAGAAGCGGCTCATCGAGTCAACGCTCGAGGCCGCTGGAGGAGTTCAGAAGCGGGCGGCCGAGCTGCTGCGCATCAAGCCCACCACGCTGAACGAAATGCTGAAGCGTTACGATATCCGTCCAAGGCGGCGGAAGCTCGCCGAAGGCGAGAGCGATCTTTCGACTGCAGGTGAGGAAAAGGAAGAAAAGGAAGAGGCAACCAACGGAACGAACGGAGACGGCTGATCCCCATTCGCCTCATCCCCCCGATCCGCCCTACCGTCGAGGCATGCGAGAAATCATTCGGTCGAATTTTCCCAGCACGACATCCCAACGGTAATTGCGCCTCACGTAGTCGCGCCCCTGGCGTCCCATCACAGCACGCATCCGCCGATCTGCCATCAGCAGGTTGAGGCATTCAACGAACTCATCCCGGTCCGAGTAAAAGAGGCCCGCGTTGCTGCGAAGGCAATGATCGACGAGGACGGCGCTGCGCGCGTTGGCCAGAACCGGCGTGCCCACCGAAAACGCCTCGAGTGCCAGAAGCGACAGGCTTTCGTACGGTGAGGGGACCACCACCACTGTTGCGGCCTCCAGAGCCTGAAGTCGTTCGCGCTCGGAAAGAAGCCCTGCGAACCGGATGAACGGCTCTTCGGGCAGCGGCATGAGCTTGACGCCCATCAGCACGAGAGGCGCGTCTCCGCCGGCGTTGACGTAAGCGCTGAAGTACTCGATCAGCTCTTCGCAGCCCTTACCAGGATCAATTCGCCCGCCGTAGAGTGCGAACGGCCCGTGAAGCCGATGACGGCGCCGAAACTGTGCCCCTTTGGCCGAGAGATGTGACGGCGCGCGCGACAATGGCGGTGGTTCGCCTTCTGCCGAAGGTTCCTCGTGCTCCTCGAGCGCGACGCGCTCTTCCACGTGATGACCGGATTGCTGCGGCAGATCCACACCGCACCCAATGGTCTCTTCGGCAATGGCGCGAATCGAAAAGTGGGTCGTCAGAAACTTGCGCTCGACCTCCGTGTAGTAGGCAACTCCAGCGGGAAGACTGAACATTTCGCGAAAGATGCCGAGATGAATTGGCGGTTCGTCGTGCGCTGCCGGCACCAGGATGCTCCTGGACGGATCGATCGAGAGGCCAAGCACGGTTGGAGCGTACAGATACGTGAAGAATACGAGAGCATCGTACTGACGATGGTGGCGGTTCAGGTAGTCCATGAGCGCCGGCGACCATGGACCCTGTTGCTTGAGCCACTCCATCTCGTCGGCGCGGTCGTGGGGATGGTGGTAAATCCAGTCCGAGTACCGGTCGAAGGCGGCTATGTCACGCGTGTGGGCGGTAGCAAACCGCCTGACCGTCACGCCTCGAACCCGATCGGGCCCTTCCGGATACTCGTTTCGCCAGGTGATGTAGTCGCGGGCACAGGTTGTGAGCACCTCGATGTCGTGTCGCTGCACGAGGTGCTCGGCCAGGAGCCGGCACGCATACTCCGCCCCACCCAGGATTTCGGTCCCGTAGCGCTGGACGATGAACGCGAGCTTCAAATGGGGTCAGACCCCATGTTTGCGAAAATCGTAGGCATAACAGACCTGTAACGGGTCAGACCCCATTGACGACCTCTTCCAGCCGCCGCCTGATGCTCGAGTCGTCAAAATACGCGAGACGGCGCCGCTGGCCATCCAGGATTGGATCGCGAACCCTCTCGTCGAATGCGAGCAGACCAAGCAGCTCCGCCGCACGTTCGAGATCCTTTGGCGCAAACTGCAGGCCGGCCCCACCCAGCGTGTCCGGGACGGCCCCGGCGGCGTACGCGAGCACCGGAACGTCCATCGCCATGGCTTCAACGAGCGGTACGCAGAATCCTTCGTGTTCGCTGAGCGAGATATACACGCTGGCTGATCGATAGTATGCCGCGAGCTCGTCGTCCGGTACTGACCCCACGAACATGAAGCGCTCGGGCGGCATGTCGTACTCGACCAGCAGTGCGCGGATCATCGCGTAATAGCGTGGTACGGCATCGAAGCGACCCACGAAAATGAAACGATAGTACGCATCGACGTAGCGCTTGTAGTGTTCCGCGAGCTTGATGTGATCCTCAATCCGCTTGTTGGGTGCAATGCGCCCGACAAAAAGGAAGTTGACCAGTCCATCATCGAGAACGTCGTCGAGAGCCGGAACCGGACCCGCCTGAGTAAGGCGGGAGGTATCGACCGCAATGGGCATGACGCCGGTGTTGCGAAACCCCAGCTCCTCGAGCTCGCGACGGTTGTACTCCGAGTCACCCAACGCCATATCGACGCGATCAACGAGCGTCGCCAGTTCCTGACGCCCAATGACCGCAAGCCGAAAGAGCGCCGGGTCGTACGGTGCAAAGAACTCCGCTGGTGTCACGTTGTGATACTGGAGCACGCGACCCTGCGAAAGACGACCGAACTCCTCTGTCATTCGCGACGGCAGGGCATAGTGAAAGATCGTGAGGTCTCCGCGTTTGGCCGCTGGGTCTTCAAACGGGTGCACCTCACCCCTGAGCTCGTCATCCATTGTCATTGCGTAAAGCTCTGACTGATGACCGGCCTCGCGCAAGAGATCGCGAACACGCCTGGCGCTATCGCCAATCGCATCGCCCCGATGCGCCGCCGGAACCCACTGATTAATCACCATTCCACAGCCGTTCGGAACGTTCGGATCGTTCGGGACGTTCGGATCGTTCGACGGCGTTCGGATCGTTCATGTCGCAAAATCCGATTGCCGGACTCCGGTCGTCGCCCGCGGATCGTCTGGTGCCAGAGGCAGTGCCTCGTAGGCCGCCGGTCTGAGCTGACGCAGTTCGTCCATCTGCTCCGCCGCTTGCATCTGACCCCAGAAATCAAACGTCACGCGCGGCGGCTCCCGGCGCGGGGCCCGGGCAGTCTTTTCAACGGCCGACAGCAGAATGCCGGCAAAATCGCGGGATGTCATGCGTGCGAGCGCGGCGTCCTGGCTCTTGAGCACGGCGTCGTAGAGAGCCGCATCCGAGAGAACCGCGTCCGCAAGAGCGGCGACGCGGGCCGGAGCGCGATCAGAATACAACACGCCCCCGCCGTCCATCGTTGCCGGTACGGCCGTGGCGGCGTAGGCAACCACCGGCACCTGCATGTAAAACGCTTCGAGCAGCGGCACGCAGAACCCTTCATGCTCGCTCGCGCAAAGAAACAGGTCGGCGATCTCGTAGAACGCAACCAGCTCTTCGTCCGACACGTGCCCGGTGAAGTGCACGTCCGGTATCTTGAGTGCGGCCACGAGCTGCTGCAGCATTGCCAGGTACCGTTCGAAGCCTCCGTAGGACCCCACAAGCAGCAGCCGCGCTTTCGGGTTGAACTCGCGCTTGTAGACGTCGAAGATGCGGATCAGATCCTCGAACCGCTTGTTGGGAATCACGCGACCGACAAAGAGGATGTTGGTCCAATCGTCATCGAACTGCCGGGCCAGCAATGGATCCGGCTCGTGCTCGAGATGACTGAAGTTGGGTACGACCGGCAGCACACCAGTGGGAGCGAATCCCAACGCCTCTAGTTCCTGACGATTGAACTCGGAGTCGCCAAGCGCCAGATCGCAGCGTGCGGGATAGGCCTTCAGCTCTCGCAATCCCTTGAAGCACAGTTCGACCAGCAGTTTGTGAACGTCCACGAAATACCGGGGCGGCGTGATGTTGTGATAGACGAGAATCATGCGATCGGGCAGAGCGTAAGCAATGCGGGAGGCTCGTGAGCCAATCGAAAAATGGTGGATCAGGATGTTTTCTGGTCGGCTGACACCCGTGAGTTCACGATAGTCGCGCGTCAGTGATTCGAGTCGGGCATCTGCTGTCTGCACGAAGATGTCCGAATCGAAGCCCGCGCCCCGAAGCACTCGTTGAATGCCGATCACCTCGTGACCGATGGCGTCACCGTACCCAAGCGTCGCCAGAACCTGATGAACCTTGAAAGACATTACTGATTTCAGATCTGTGAATTGTGAATCGTTGGTGATTTACGAGTGACGATCTGCGATTCCCAGACCCCACAATCGCCAATCACAAATCGCCAATACATCACCAATCACCACCCACCAATCACCATCGATTCACTAATCACGAATCACTAAATCGTCAATGTTCTAGCTGAGCACCGGCCCTGTGGGAATCTGCGCCAGGATATCCCGTGCTGGCGGCAACACCCGGCGGCGACGGGCCAGCCACCCTGGCAACGGAGCCACTTCGCGCGCAGGCGTGCCGGCGGCATCCTCCACCTTCAACGATTCCAGCATCGCAAGGTATTTCCGTTCGATCACCGGCCAATCGTAATGCAGGCGGTAGAACACACGACCGTTCATCCCGAGCGCTTCAGCCAGGAGCGCATTGTCCGCGATGGACCGCAGCGCCTCCGCGAATTCTTCGTAGGTTTCGTAAAACAGCCCGGCATTGCTCCTGATGCACTGTCCTTTGAGCACCTCGCAGCGGCCGTTCGCCAGAACCGGACGTCCCAGGGCCCACGCCTCGAGAGCAACCATCGATAGACTCTCGAAGTACGACGGCATGATCAGCAGATCCGCCGCGGCAATCGCATCGAACTTGTCGTCGTCAGACAGGAATCCGAGGTGTTTGATCCGCGGATCGTTGGGCACCTCGAGAACGGCCTGCCCGATCAGGACGAGCGTCAAACTGGCCCGCCGAGCTCTCGCGTAGCGCAGAAAAAACTCGAACAATTCGCGGCAGCCCTTGTTTTCGTCAATTCGGCCGACATAGATCGCAAACCGTCCGTTGATGCCGTACTTGGCTCGGAACCGCATGGGATCCGGACGTGGAGGTACCTCCGACCCGATGCCCACCACGACACCGGGCACGTCGTCGTTGCTCGTGGCCGCCGCGATCATCGCGCGCTCTTCCGGGCTGTTGTACATGAGGGCGCGGACACCGCGAAAGACGGGCCCGAACACCGACAGCCCGATCACCTCATCCCGCTCGGCCGTCGGCACCAGCAGGGCACGCGAACCAACCGCGTGTATCCCGTGGAAAGAGTGATAGTAGCGATAGCTGAAGAACAGAAAGAAATCGTAAGCCTCGCGTTTCGACCGGAGGAACTTCACGAGCGCCCGGCTGGTCGGGCCCTCACTCTCGAGCCACGCGAGCTCGTCGTCGTGCGAGTGTGGTTGTTCGAAGACCTGCGTCGAGCGACGGGCGAACAGTTTGACGTTTCGTTCGCGATCGACCGGGAATCGATGAACGGTCAGGCCATGGACGACTTCGCGGCCTCGGGGTAGCTCGTTGCGCCAGGTGACGTAATCCAGTGCGCACGTCGTGACGACGTCCACATCGGCGTGGTGGGCAAGGTGCTCGGCAATGTAACGCGCATGAAGCTCGGCGCCGCCGTTGATGTTCGCGCCGTAGCGCTGCACGACGACCGCGAGCTTCACTGGTCGGTGGAAAACGGGCCACCATCCGGCCCGTCGGGCTCCGGATCTGGCGTGGAATCGTCTGGCTCGGCCTGAGACGCCGCAACCTCGCCGTTCTCAAACGGCCGGGCTTCGGCACTTCCAGGTTGCGTGGCGCCGCCGTTGGTGACGGCCGGTGTACCTCCACGGCCTCGCCGCCCTCGTCTTCGCCGGCGACGCCGACGAGCCGGCTGATTTTCCGGATGTTCCGTGTCAACGGGGCCGGCGCTCGGCTGCCCCGGGACCGCTTGGGGACCGGCGGCAGCTGCGGGTTGCAGGCTCGATTGTGGACGACCGCGGTCCCTGGAGATGGCTCCGCTCGGTCGATACTGCACGACGCCCTCGAGGGCACGGGCGCGGCGCTCGTCGAAATCGAGGCGGCTCGAAAGCGATTCGACACGCATCTTCAGGTTCTTGACCTCGATACCCAGGCGCGTGGTTTCCAGGACGAGATTGTGGATCACCTCGTAATACAGGGCATCGAGCTCGTCACGGTTGTCGGTTCTCTGCAGGTAAATCTGGTTGATCGTGGCCTGTCGGTGAAGGACATCCGTGAGCGTCGTTGGATTGAAAAAGAGCTTCAGGATGGGCTTCAGCATCCGGCGGATGAACCGGACGGGCGCACGACTTGAATCGAAGAGGGTGTTCTCCTCAAAGGCGTACGTCGGTGGAGGCGGTCCTCCGCTTCGTTGTCGGCGGAACTGCTCGACCAGATCGGATCGAACACCCTTGGGGTCGAGGAACTTCTCGAGCTTGACCGACGCGAGCTCCTGAATCTGCTCCTCGGTGTAGTCAACACCGCGCTTCTCTCGAATACGCGCCCGGATCTGGCGCATGATCTGCTCGACGTCTACGGCATCGGTGCGGATGTTGAAGTCGGCCATAGGAAACGAAAGTCAGAAGACAGAAGACGGAAGACAGAATGGAAATTCAGAAGGCATTCTGACTTCTGACTTCTGTCTTCTTTGTTTCATGGCAAACTCAGGCGCCTCCTTCAAACACGTGCCGAGAATGCCCAGTGAGCGAAAGAGCGCTTTGAGGCCGGTTCGACGAACCTCCGCAACCGGGCCAGTCACGACGGGATAGCCACGGGCGTCTGGTACCACCCGCTCCCAGTTTCTGAAAAGCCGTCCCCAGGGGCTTTCCAGCGCCTCCCGCATCAGGGCCTTGGCCTTTGTCGGATACCAGAAACTATCGTGATAGACGACGCTGGCGACATACGCCCATGGGGCGAGGACGGTCTTCAGGGACCACTCGACGGGCTTGCGCCACGGCCCCCAGTAGATCTTGTGCTGCATCCGTGACGCGAAGGTCATCTTGCGAAACGGGCCCACGAATTGCCAGTTCTCGCTGGCCGCAGACACGTCACCGACGATCTCG
>DATBJG010000078.1:0-42160 GCA_036556585.1 Vicinamibacterales bacterium | reverse complement strand
CTCGAGCTGCGGTTCAACCCGCCCATCTTTGCGTGGTCAGCCGACGTGTATTCGGTGGATGGGAAGGGCTTCGGCGAGGGGAACCGTCCCGACAGCAACGACCATACGACGATGCACATCCTGGATCATGCGTTCGACTTGAGCCAGATCTTCACGTACGCCGGCAGCGGCTACAACAGCTTCTTCGGGATCGTCTCCGACACGCCGTTCAGCCGCATCAGCTTCACGGCCGCCGGTGACGGCGATCGATGGAGACTGGACAACGTGTCCATCGCCCGGTAGGGGATGCATGTATACCCGCCGGGAGTTCCTCGCGTCGAGCGCTTCAGCCGGTCTGGGACTCGCATCCGCGGCCGCCACGCCTTCGTTCGCCTCGGCTCGAACCGCAGCCCAAGGCACGGCGCCGGCCCCCGCCCGATACATCGGCTATGTGTCGGTCCGTCGAGACAACCGTATCTCCATCTTCACGATGGACACGGGCTCCGGCAAAGTGGCATGGCAGGAGCAGGTGCGCGCGGAAGGCGGCCCAGACCCCATGGTCTTCGACCCCCGCGGGCGATTCCTTTACGTTGCCTGCCGCGACCGCCAGCAGCTGTCGAGCTATCGCATCGATCCCGCAACGGGCGGCCTTTCGCTCGTCGGCACCGTGCCGTTGCAGGGCGAGCCGATCCAGATTGTGACCGATCGCACCGGGCGGTACCTGCTCTCGGTCTTCTTTTACCAGAGCACGATTGGCGTGCACGCCATTAACGACGGAGGCCAGATTGCGTTCCCGCCGATCGAATGGCGATACACGGCGTACGGGTGCCACGGCATCGAGATCGACCCGTCGAACCGCTACGTATTCGTGCCGCACGTGGCGCGCAGCGGTGGCCCGAACGCCGTGGCCCAGTTCCATTTCGACGAGCGGAGCGGGCGGTTGACGCCAAATACGCCGGCGTTCCTGTCGCTGAACGACAACGAGGGTCCACGACATCTGCTCGTTCACCCCACATTGAACAGGGCCTATTCGGCGGACGAACAGGGCTGTAGCGCAACCGTATATCGCCTCGATCATTCGACGGGCACACTCACGAAGCTGCAGAGCATCTCCACAGTACCCCGCGACTACACGGTGAAGGGTCAGGTTACCTGTTCTGAACTGCTCATCCATCCTAACGGGAGGCTGCTGTTCGTCGTCACCCGCGAGCACAACAGCATCGCCAGCTTCGCCATCGATCAGACGACCGGCATGCTGAGTGACGCTGACCGCGTGCCGACCGAGCCGGGCGTGAGGCCACTCTGCCTCGACCCCAGCGGCCGCTTCATGACCGCGGCCGGGAGCGAAGGCACTGCCGGTCGCCTGGTCACGTACGAGGTCGATGCAGCCACTGGCAAGATGACGCCGCTCGACGCCTACGACGCCGGCAACGGACCAATGTGGATTCTGATGATGAGAGGGCTCGGATCGGCACGGGGCTGACGATTGCCCTCGAGCGCCGGTGATTGACGGAAACATCGAGACAGGTCGCCGGCCTGCTCGCCGCGGTGTCCGCCGTCGCATGCGCGATTCCGGCCGTACGCGCGGCTCGCATCGATCCGATGCTGGTATTGCGCGATCAGTAAGGGACATTCTGGGCAGTGGTGGAATGTCGGTCGACTATCCATCATAAACCGACAGGCACCGCGCTCCACCTCGGTACGCGTGCGCCGGCCAGAGCGCTAGGCGAATCAACTTACGCGCGTCGTCGGAGTCGCTGAAGTCTTCTCGGCCAATCACACTTGCGATTGCTGTGGTCAGTGCGTGGTAAAATCCGCACCCATGTGAAAGGAGTCGGTCGTCTCGCCGTAGGTGGGGCCGTATTCGCTTCCTTGATCCTGCTCGTCTGTTTGGCCCTGGTCATCAATGGCCATGTCATGAAGCGGGGATCCATAGGCGGGCGCGACGATTGGCTCATCTTGTTGCTTCCGGTTTTCCCCCCCGTGGTGACCATCCTCTCCTGGGCGGGAGTGCGTCGGGTTCCTCACTCTCGGCGCCTGATCCGAGGGTGTCTTGTCGGTGTAGCAAGCACGTCCAGCATTTATCTTCTGATCCCGGCTGTTTATTTGGTCTGGCAGTATCGTCTCATCGCGGCAGACGGGACTGCGTACTGGGGTCTCTTGGCCATGCCGGCTTTCTGGCTCTGGCTTCCAGCGACAGCGGTGGCTGCTGTAGGGGGAACTACTGTTGCGGCAGTCCGTACACGCGATGGCTTCGTCAGGAAGCGTCGGGGTCAGTAAATGCCTCACATCGGCATGCAGGCGACAACAGGCGCTCACGGGTCGAGCATCACCCGGAGTTCTTAACGGCCATCGCCGACGAGTTTCACGCCTCGACGCCCGACGGACGTCCGTACTTGGGCATGAGCCTGCGGCAATACGACGCGGCCAGGAAGGCGTGGATCGTGGAGTACCTGAGGCCCGGCGCTGAAGGCCGACGACTATCTCACTGCGGCATCTCTCGTTGAAGCATGGACAAAGGTCGAGGGCTGGATCCGTGCTTTCCTAGCAGAGCTCAAGGACGAAGATTTGGATCGTCTCGTCGAGTATAAGAATCCTCGCGGCGAGGCGCGGTCGATGGCTTTGGGAGAGCTCTTGCAGCATGGGGCCAATCACGGTGTCCATCACCGTGGCCAAGTCGCGTTGCTCCTACGTGTGCTCGGCCATGTGCCGGGAAACGTCGACCTGCTCTTCTACGACGCCGAGCGTCATCACGTCAGTGCGTTTTGACCCAGAAAATACGCGGCCGCGTAAAGCGATCTCGAAGACCACGATGAACGCCATCAAGATAATCCTGCAACTCTTCGAGCACATGGAGTGGGCGGACGCACTGGTCTGGCGATCCGTCCTCTCGAACTCGCTTGCCGAGAACGATTCGACGATCCGGGAGCGCCTCCTGCACATCCACGTCGTGCAACATGGGTTCCTGCACGTGTGGCGCGAACAAGCACTGCCAGAATTGCCCAAGCCCTCAGATTTTCCGGAAACGACGCGACTTGCCGCATGGGGCCGCGAGTATCATCAGACCGCGGCCGCGTTCGTTGCTGCGCTCGATGAGGCGTTGCTTGACGGCTCCTTGAGCATTCCTTGGGCAGATCAGCTGGCTGTGCGATTGGCTCGTCCACCATCGCCGGTCACTCTCGGTCAAACGATGTTGCAGGTGGCATCGCACAGCAGTCATCACCGGGGCCAGATCAACGTCCGACTCCGAGAGTTGGGTTGTGAACCACCACTCATCGATTTCATTATTTGGCTTTGGCTCGGCAGGCCGTCGGCCGATTGGGACTCACTCTTGCGAGGGGCGTCTAACCTATGAGCTTGACTGCTCCCTATTCGTCCAGCACCGTATTCGGGCCGACGCTCAAGGCGTTGGCGTTCCTGCTCTCATCGTTCGCCGCGATATTCTGTGCATCAGCCGGATATGGGTTGCTCAAGATGCTCCTCGGAGGTATGAGTCGCGGTGCGAGTATCGGAATATTGGAGTTTGTCACGCATAGCGGACTCACGATTGTCTTCCTGGTGCTGGCAGGCCTGAGCGCCTACGGCGCAAAGAAGTGCTATTGGTAGCGCGTCCTGGTCAGGGATTGGAGAGATGGACATGAGACCTCGCTTCTCTGTAGTGATCCTCGTGGGACTTTTGAGCGCTGCCGTCGGCACGCAAGGCACCGTCGCGGGTGAGTGGATGCTCACCATCGAAGACCAGTTCGGCCCCAACGTCATGCGCCTGTCACTCAACGTCACGGGCGAGAAGCTGACCGGCACCGCCGGACCGCGCGTGATCGAGGGAACCCTTCGCGGCATGACGGTCCAGTTCACAGGCGGCAATCTGACCGTCAACGGATCGCTCGATGGAACGACCATGAAAGGCGAGGCGATCTTTCCCGACCGTACGGTGAAATGGACCGCGGTGCGGTTCCCGCCGCGTCCGGCCACCCCGACGACACACGACTTCGAACCGTCCCACTTCCATTTGTATTTCTCGTCGAACGTCGCGCCCGTGCTCCGCATTCATCCGGGAGACACCGTCCGAACGTGGAGCGTCGACGCGGGAGGCCGCGACAAGCAAGGCAATCGCCGTTCGGCCGGCGGGAATCCACAGACGGGTCCCTTTTATGTCGAAGGCGCCATGCCGAATGACACGCTGATCGTCCGGCTCAATCGCGTGCGCACGAACCGCGACTGGGCGCAAAGCGGGAACACGATCATGCGAAACGCGCTGGAGCCGGGAACGCTCGGAAATCTGAAGTGGGACCAGACCTTCAACAGTCGATGGAAGCTGGATCCAGCCGCTGGCTTCGCGCTTCTCGAGAAGCCGACCGACGCGCTCAAGAGTTTCGGCGTGCCGCTGCAACCAATGCTTGGCTGCGTGGCCGTTGCGCCTGCCGGCGAATCCTCAGTGCGCACGACCGATTCGGGCCGATTCGGCGGCAACATGGACTACAACCAGATTCGCGAAGGGACCGTCGTCTACCTGCCCGTTTCTCATCCCGGCGCGCTCCTCTTTCTCGGAGACGGGCATGCTGCGCAAGGCGACGGCGAGTTGACGGGCGATGCGCTCGAGACGTCGATGGATTTCGAGTTCACGGTCGATCTCATTCGCGACCGGAACTTCGGCCATCCGTTGGCGGAGAATGCCGAATTCCTGATCAGCATTGGCATTGGAGGCTCGCTCGATCAGGCGCTGCAACAAGCGACGAGCGGTCTCGTTCGCTGGCTCGAACGCGACTACAAGCTCACCGCCAGCGAATCTGCCATCCTCCTTGGCTTCGCCGTGAAGTACGACATCGTCGATCTCGTGGGCACGCAGGTCAGCATTGCGGCCAAGCTGCCAAAGGCGGCGGTGGGGAAACTGACCAAGAGCTGACGCGAGCGGCCGCTGGTGAACGCAATTCGTCAGGCCGCAGGATTCACCAATGACGCCGAATGACGCCGATGGGATACCACGGCTCCGACTCAGTCTGCTCCTGTGGCTGGCCGGTATGCTCGGCGTGGTCGTCATCACGGTCACGGTGCTGCCGCAACTGTTGGGTCAGGTGACCCTCCCCGCACCCCTCTGGGTGATTTTGCTGGCAAGCTTCGCTCAGAGCGCGATCCTCGTTGCGCTTGTCGTGTGGACAGGGGTTGCGCTCGCGCCGAAGGTTGGCCTCCGCACGCCCGCGTTTGAGGCTGCGGTGACTTCCCGGTCGATCGGGTCAGCCCTCCGGCCGCAGTTTCTTCCCGGCCTCGTTGGCGGCGTGTTTGGGGGGGCTGGGCTCTTCGCGATGGGCGGTTACGCCGCACCCGCGGCCCTCGCGGAGGTTCAGCAGCGGTTTACCCTGCCGATTCTCGCCCGTGTGCTCTATGGTGGCGTCACGGAGGAATTGCTTCTGCGATGGGGACTCATGACCGCGCTGGTTTGGCTGGCATGGAGACTCCTGCAACGTCGGAGGGGTACGCCACATGCCGTCTACATCTGGCTCGCCATCGTTGTGAGCGCGCTGGTGTTCGGCGCGGGTCATTTGCCGGCGGCGGCAGCGCTGGTCGGGGAGTTGACGGACGACATCGTGCTGTTCGTCGTCGGTCTGAACACCGCCTTCGGAGTGCTATTCGGTTACCTGTTCTGGCGCTACGGCCTGGAAGCGGCGATGATCGCTCACGGGACGGCGCACGTCGTGAGCTATGTCGCAGGCCTGCTCTGAGGCGGGAGCGGCATAATCAAGCGCTGCACCTGACCCGGCGACTCGGCCCTACGAGCTATCGCTTGATGTATTTCGTCAAGCCGCTGCCGGCCACGGGACGCGATGCCGGCCCTTCCGCCGCGTACACGTTGCCATCGCGATCGACGGCGACCCCTTCACCCGCGGCACCTTCGAAATTCTTCGTCTCGTGCCCGGGAATGAATGCGGTCACCTTGTCTTCGCGCGTCGTCCCGATGCGCACGCCGGTCTTCCAGTCCGGATGACGCTGGGCGTTCGATTCCGAATCGATCGCATAGAGCGTGTCGTTGCGATCGATGAAGAGACCGCTAATCCGGCTGAACTGGTGCCACGTGTCGAGGAGCTTGCCTTCCTGATCGAAGATCTGGATGCGGTGATTGCCGCGGTCCGCCACGAACAGCCGTCCCTTCGAGTCGAAGGCCAGGGCGTGCGGCGTCCGGAACTCGCCCGGTCCCGATCCGATGCGACCCCATTCCTTGATGAACTTGCCGTCTTGCGTGAACTTGATGACTCGCCCGGTGGAGCCAGGTGGAGGATTGGGATTCTGCCCGCTGTGTCCGTCGGAAACAAAGATGTCCCCGTTGGGCGCGGTAATCACATCGTTCGGCTCGTTGAGCAGGTCCGGCCCGCTCCCGGGCATACCCGCGCGCCCGAGCCGCATCAGGACTTTGCCCTCGGGACTGAACTTGATGACCTGGTGCCCCTTCGTCCCGGCCTTGTTGCCCTGCGAGTCTGTGACCCACACGTTCCCCTGCCGGTCCACGTGGATGCCATGCGGAACGACGAAGAGGCCGGCGCCAAAGCTCGTCAGCACCTTGCCGGTTGCGCGATCGAACTTCAGGATCGGATCGACGGTCGACGTATCGCAACCGCCTTCCTGCAGCCCGATCGCGCCACACCGATCGTAGGCCCAGATATGCCCGTCGAGACCAATGTCAACGCCTGCCGACGACCCCCACATCCGACTCGCGGGAAGCTTTCCCCAATCCTTGATGACCATCGACGTCGGATTCGGCAGATTGTTTTTCGCCGGATCAACAACTTCCCCCTGTGTGTCCGCGCCGATTGTCGAGAACGTGATGACGGCAAGGCTTCCAAGGAGCGCGACTGCTACGCGGCTGGACGTTGCCATAGGGCCACCTACTCAAAAGGCGGAGCGCTGGAGCTGCGCTCGGAGCGCTTCGTCGATACGCGCGACCGACTCATTCAGATGCGCCCGGGTTTCGACCGAATCGGCAGTCGTCGTAGCCGTCCGTGCCCGCGCGCGCAGGGTCGTCAGGCTATGGCGCGCCAGGCTGCGGGCATCTTCCGGTACCGCCGCCTCACGCAGGACGAGCGCGATCATCTTGCGAAGATGCTCGCGCTGCAGCGAGCGGCGGAAGCTGTTGATGCTCACCGCGGGCCCCTGCAGCTCTGCCCAGATCGCATCTTGAATCGAAGAGAAAACCGTACCGAGCGTTAACGTCAGTTCGCGTTTTTCCACCCTCAACTCATTGTCCAGCACTCGGCTCATGATGACCGGGTGGAACAACCGGTTGAGCGCGGCCGTCTGCAGCGACAGGATCTGCTGGTGAATCGGGTAGTCCGAGCGCTGCTCGAGGGACGCGAAGTTGCTGAAGTCGGGAAACCGCTCGACCGCAAGCTTGTTGAGCAGTTGCGGCGAAAACCTGAAGGCCCCAGGCGAGAACAGGTTCTCGCGGATCAGGTTGAGAGCCTCTTTCTGTTTTGCCACAGGCACGGGAGTAAAGGGCAGCCGGTTTCCTGGATCGCCGACATGGTCGCGATAGTGGTACACCCCGCCGATGTAGCGGGTGGTATCGAGCAGCGCGCCGCCGGCCTTGCCCAGCCCACCCAGGAAGCTGCGACGAAGGATCTGGTACCCCTCTCCGGGTTTCTGGAGTGTGGCTTCCATGTTGGTCCACAACTCCTGGGAAAGCGCCACGCTGTGCTTGTAGTACTCCAGCGGATCGCTGCCGAGATCGTTGCGGGTCGCAAGCGGATCGGAGCTCCACGGCCAGAGCGGCCCGAAGCCGGCATCTTCGTCGGTCGCATATGCGAGCATCGGATCTGCGACCCGCGATGCGATCTTGTTCAGCTCGGCCCGTTCGCCTTCCGGCGACCCGGTCACCGGCTTGTAGGCGTACTCGATCGCCCAGTAGTCATAAGGTCCGAGCGATGTCTGTTGAAAATCCCCCTGCGGTTGCCCCTTGCGGGCGAGATTCGTCGGGACGTAATCCATCACCGAACCGGTCAGACCCTGGCTCGACGTGAGGGATGTGTCGTGAAGCCGGTTGAACGCGTGGATGGTGCTGGCTCGAAAATTGTGACGCAGGCCAAGCGTGTGGCCCACCTCGTGGGCAGCCAACCAAATCAGCCACTGGTTGACGAATGCATCCGCCTCCGGGCTGTCGGGCTCCATTCCACGCGCCAAGAGGAGATCGAATCCAAATGCGGCGTCACGCGCAGTTTCTGACATCGCCGTGCACGACCAGGCCTGCTGCCGCATCCACAGGGGCCGCACTGGCGGCAAGGGCGTTTGCTCCTCCCAGCTCAACGGGTTGATCAACTCGGGCACTTCACGCCGGATGGTGCGCAGAAGGCCGTCGGCGAAGCTGATGTCCGCGTCGTAGAGTTCGCCGGTCAGCGGGTTGGCCCGTGACGGACCAATCGCAAACGACGCATCGGTGGCGGCAAACCACCGAATGGTGTTGTAGCGAATGTCCGCCGGATCCCAGTCGGCATCATCGGGCTGCTGATTGACGACGATAGCGTCCTTGAAGCCGATCTTCTCGAACGCCTTGTTCCACAAGAGCGCCCCTTGATGGACGGCGTCGCGGTACTTCACGGGAATCGTGTTTTCCATCCAGAAGACGATTGGCTTCTTCGGACGTGACAGTACGGCGGACGGGTCCTCTTTTTCCAGCGCCCACCGCGTGATGTAGCGCCGTCTCGGGGTGTAGGGGGCGTCGGTCGTGAAGTCGTCGATGTCCTCGAAAAAATGCCCCACACGGTCGTCGACCAGCCGAGGTTGGAACCCTGCGGTCGAAGGAATGTCCGAGATGCTGTAGCGGAAATTAAACAGCATGCTGCGCACATCGGGCAGGTTGCGGGGCGGTGGAGGCGTGGGAGGCACCGGCGTCCCTGGTGCGACGAGCGGTGGTACCGGCGGCCTTTCGGTCGAGTAATGCCCGATGGTGCTGATTTCAATGTTCCGCGGGAACGCTTTGATCGTGGCGAACGAACTGTTCTTCGCATCGAACCTGTAAGGGATGCGGAACGTGGTTTCGAGCGCGTACGCCTGCATCGGCAGGTCCGTGAGGAGCAGCCCGCCAAGATCAATCAGCACGCTCTTTCGGTCGGGGTGCGGAAGGCTTTCGATTTTCGTCGAGCCCAGAATCGAGTCGCTAAAGGAACGGTCGAGCGCTCGATGAAGCGCCGTGGTCTCCGAGGCAACGAATCGGGTATTTCTTGCGATCAGCTGAACGTTTTTCGCCTGCTTGCGGAACACGACTGGCAGATGGCCGCACATTTGCGCTGCATAGAAGCCGCGCTCGCCGATGCCCGATTCGCACGTCAGCGACACGATGAACATCTTTTCGAACTGATCGGGCTGGATTTCGAGAAAGACCTTCTCCTCGGTCTGGTACAGGTTGAACAGACCTTCGAGCGTCTTGGCGTCCTTAATCAGGTCCGCAAACGGCTTGTCGGGCGGCGGCTCGGGCTTCTTGTCGGCTGTATCGCCGGCTTCAGGTTTCTTGGTATCAGTTGACTGAGTCTGTTTAGTCGCCGGCGTACCACTCTGAAGGGCGGCCTGCGTCGCGACAGTCAGAACACACATCAATATCGCCGTGAGCGGCAGGGTGCGCCAGTTGCCCATGGTGAGACTCCTTCCAGAACACCTCTGACCCATTCAGCGGCTGGAGATTGGACGAAGAGAATGCCGGAATGGTTCGACCGTTGCCACTTTGCGAAAATCCACCCAGCTGACCTCACCGGCCTACAGGCACGCGGCGGCGCAGCTCGTCAAAGAAGTTGACCAGGAAGACGACATGGCTCTTCGCCTGTTGCGCTCCCTTGGACTCGGCGGCTATCAGCGCCGCGATGCGCTTGCCGTCGGGTGAGATGTCCACATTTTTGAGCTGGTTGAGCCCTCCGAGCTGTTTGTCGGACCATACGCGCGGATTTTCGGCCACGAAGGAATCGCCTTTCACCGTATACGCGGCCGCCATGATCTTTCGATCCGGCGTCTCGAAGATCAGCTCGTGCCCGCTGCGCGACCACATGGGGTAGGTGCCGCCGCTTTTGGAAATCTGCCACTTGCCGCCTTGATCCGGGAAGGCCCGCACATAAACCTGGTGGGTCCCCGACTCGTCGGAAGAATAGGTCAGCCACCGCCCATCCGGAGAGAGAGCCGGGGATCGCTCGCTCGTGACGGTTTGCAGGAAGACCTCCGGCTTTCCAGCCTGCAGTGTCCTGCCCTCGAGCTCTAGGGGCATGGTCCAGATATCGAACCTGGTTCTTGGATCTATCTCGGTAAACGTCAGCTGCTTTCCGTCAGGCGTGAAGGACCACGGATACTGGGCGTTCGTGCTGTGCGTCAACGGCTGGGCCTTGCCCCCTCCGTCGGAACGGGTCACGGCCATTCCCTCTCCGATAGCCCGGAACACAATGTAACGCCCGTCCTGGCTCCACACGGCATTCTCGGCCCTTCCGGTGAAGGTCACGCGCGTCATGGTGTCCCGCCGCCAGTCGTAGACCCAGATGTCCGTGCCCGAACCCTCCCGGACGTCCAGTGCCACCCGCTGGCCGTCCCGAGACAGGCTCGGACGCGCATAGACGCCCGGCTTGGCCAACAGCGGCAGCATCGTCCCCGCGCCGTCCAGCCACGCGACCGTGAGCAGTCCGGTGTCCTCGCCGCTTCTTCGGTACACCAAAGTACCGGTGCGGGAGAACGTAAGTTGAGCGGTGCCCTGCGCCTCGTGCAATGCGACGTCGTCCACAATGGGCACGGCCGTGCCACGCGTTTCCAGCTTGTCCAGGTCGAATGGGACCGCGAACAATGTCGTCTTGTTCACGTAGACCAGATGGCCTTCCCCATTCGACGTAGCCAGATACCGGGGGGATGTGCCGCCTCGGGACACCGTCTTCCGACGGCCATCCGCGAGGGTCATCACTTCGATGCTGGAAGCGTCGGAGTTCGCCGCAGTGTAAGCCGAAAACAGGACGGCTTTGCCTCCCGGCAGAATCTGCGGGGAAACAAGAGCGACTTCTCCGTTGGCCAATGCTGCGACGAGCTCCGGCTTGCCTTCGCTGTCGGGGATCCGTTCCAGGCCCTTCTGGGTGGCGAGGAGGACGTTGCCGTCCTCGTCCCAACTCGCACCGAGGATAAAGCCGATGTCAGCCAGCGCCAGCGGGACAATGGCCCCACCTTCCACAGCAATCTTGTTCGCCCTGCCCAAGGCTAGGAATCCAATCCACCGCCCGTCGGGCGAGAAGAACGGTGCACTGGCGTTCTCGGTTCCCCGAAGTTCGGTGGCTTTCGGTTGATCCAGCCGCCGAGTGAACAGTGTTGGTGGGGTTCCCGATGCGTATGCCAGCCGCATCCCATCGGGGGAGATGGCAACGCTGGACCCAGCGGCGCTCGCAACGCTACTTACCGGAAGCAAGGAGATATCCGCGCCCAGATCGACGTCCAGCCGCACCAGCGGCTGGTCCACCGACCTCACCACGCGCGATGGCGCCCAAAGCCACACTAACGCGATTGCCAGCCCGAGCGTCGAGGCGGCCAGTGCCCACGTCAGCGCGCGCGACCACGCCCAGCGCGGCGCAGGCTCGGGTTGCCTGGTGGCAGCCTCTACGGCCGACGGCCCCGTCAGAGCCTCCTCGATTTCCAGCCGCACGTCGGCGGCCGAATCGAGGCGTCGTTTGCGATCTTTCTCCAGACAGCGGCGAAGCAGGCGCCGAATCAACGGAGGGGTGTTCGCCGGCAGCGCCGTCCAGGCCGGCTCGCGGGTGAGAATGAACGCCAGCGTATCCGGCACATCCCCGCCTTTGAACGCGCGCTGCCCGGTCAACATCTCATACAAGACGACGCCGAACGCCCAGATGTCGCTCCGCCGGTCGACCGCACGCCCCTTCGCCTGCTCCGGACTCATATAGGCCGCGGTGCCGAGAATCAGCCCCGCCTGTGTCATTGCGGGCGTTGTGATCGTCGGTGACTCCAATTCAGTCGACGACCGAGCGTTCGTAGGTTGCAGGGCCTTTGCGAGCCCAAAGTCCAGCACCTTCACGGTGCCGTCCTCGCGTACCTTGATATTCGCGGGTTTGAGATCGCGGTGGATGATCCCCTGCTCGTGCGCAGCTTCGAGCGCGTTCGCAATCTGCTTCGCGATTGCCAACGCTTCGTCGATGGGAATCGCGCTCTGCGCGACGCGATCGGCGAGCGTGGGTCCTTCAACCAGTTCCATCACCAACGCGATGGTGCCGTCTGACTTCTCCAGGCCGTGGATTTGCGCGATGTTCGGATGATTAAGCGCGGCGAGTACTTCGGCTTCGCGTTGGAAGCGCGCGAGCCGCTCGGCGTCAACCGCTACGGATGCTGCGAGCACCTTGATGGCAACACTCCGTTTCAGATTCGTGTCGGTCGCCTGATACACCTCGCCCATTCCACCCACACCGATCTGGGCGGTGACGTCGTACGGGCCGAGGCGCGTCCCAGGTGTGAGCGGCAACGGTGACGAGAGTATACGGGGTGAACCGGTGTACGGGCGGAATTACTGCAAAACTTCGACGTCTTGGCGAGGAGCTGTGTCCAGTGTCAGGTACGAGTCGATTACATGCTACGGCTCCGAGCGCAGCTCGTCGCCCAGGATTGCCACCGCATCCCGCAGCTGCTCGTCGGCCAGGTAGGGAGCGGGACCCAGGCGCAAGACGTCACCGCGCGCATCGACGAACACGCCACGACGACGCACCTGCCTCGCCAGATCGAGGGCTCGCGGAGCGCGAATCGCAAGAACCCCGCGCGGCGCTCGTCGGGTATCTGCTCCACCGCCGCGACACGCCGGGGAAAATCGAGCGCCTCGATCGCGCTTTTCAGGAGCTGTACCTGTCGACAACTGATGCGCCGGAGCTCGCCGGGATTCAAACCCTGGTCGCGCTGGAAGGTGAGTACGGCGGCGGCGCGGTAGTGGGACGTCGGATCGTAGGTGGCGCCCGCAAACGCACCAGCGCCGGGTGCGTACGCGACTCCCCCATCGCTCGCCCGCTCCAACGCGTCGAACTCCGCGAACCATCCAGTGAGCACGGGACGCAGACGGCAGCCATCCGGCACGCGCAGGAAGCAGTTGCCCTCGCCGAGCTGACAATACTTGTAGCCGCCGCCCGTAATGAACGCATTGTCGACTCCCAGGGTACGGATGTCGAACGGAACCGCGTTGAGGTAGTGATACGCATCGATCAAGAGCGTCGCACCATGACGATCACACGCCGCCTGAACGCGGTCGAGGCCGGGAACGATTTCTGCAGTCGAGAAGAGCACCGAGGACACCAGGACACATGCGGTGCGATCGTCCAGAGCATCAATCAATCGGTCGGCGAGCGTTTCCGTTGGCGTGGCGGCGACCTTTGCGACGGTGAGTCGGGCCTCCGCGAGCCGATCCAGTTGCCGCCGAATCGAGTGAAACTCGCCGTCGGTGGTCAGGATGTGCGGTCGGCGATTGAGGGGCAGTGCCGACAGCAGTCGCGTCACCAGTTCGTGCGTATTCTGGCCGAGCGCGACATGTTTGCTCCGACATCGCCGACCAGTCTCGCGAAACCTTCTCGCACCCGAGCCGCCTGATCCGCCGCCCTCTCCCACTTCTCGTCGACCAACTCTGCGGCGTCGAGCCACGCGCGCTGCTGCGCCTCGAATCCGACGTCCGGCCACGCTTGATGCGAGTGGCCTGTCAAGAGCAGTCACTCTGCGACTCGGAATCGCGAGTAATGGACGGCGAGAGGATTGGGCACGGAAAGAACTGAGAACTGAAAAACTGAGAACTGAGAACTACTATCAGAACGACACCACCAGAGCCACTCCTCGACCTTGAAAGCCGAGCGGCGCGACGCTGATCCTCGTCGTCTCGGCACCCGCCCTCTCGAATCGGATCGCCGGCTTCGAGTGGGCGTTGTCGATAGCCCAGCCCACCAGCGTCCCAATGCCGGTGAATAGCGCCCCATAGCCCAGATAGATGTAACCCCACTCATCTATTTCGTTGCGGTCCGTTGCGAGCGCGCTCACGAACATCGTTCCAACGAATCCCGCACCAATACCAGCACCAAGCAGAGCGCCGTTGCGGGAAGAGTCGCGCCGCCGCTCGAGCGATTGAATCGAGTCGAACGGAATTGTCATGTCGAGACGCCGGGCTTGCCCGGGCGAGGGTTGAGTTGTCGTGCGGACGGTGAGTTCGCTGGCTCCCAGACTCACAAGCTCCCCGGTAAGCGACTCTCCGCCCGCCTGGACGAGCGAGATGCGATCCCCGGGTGCCAGCTCCTGACCGATCTCGTCCCACGTAACCGCGCGCGGTTGGGCCACGGCGGGGGCCGCGAGAAGATTGACCGCGAAAGACAGCCACACAAGGATGCTGAAACGCATATCAGTTGCCGGACCCAAAGGGTCCGGCCTACGTTACGCGGATCCAAAAGGATCCGGCCTACGTACGTGGACCCAGGTCCGGCGTACCTCCTTCTGAAAACCAAATGCGCAAACGGAGGTGGTTCCGGTTCAGCGTTGTTCGAACCGGCTATTTCATGTAAGGAGGGACGTTGCCGGCAATGGTCTGAAACTCGGTTTCCGAAAGCGGTAGCTTTCGGAACGACGCCCAGCCGTCTCGGGGATGGTTGGTAGGAGTGGCTGCGTCGGATCCGTAGAGAACCCGTTGGACGCCAAGCTGCCTGATCTGACCGGCAATTCGAGTGGTTGGCTCCGGCTGCGCGTTGAGGGCTACCCCCGTGACGTCGAACCACAGCAGTTTCGTGCGCGGGTCCTTTTTTGTAATGGCCTCCATCAACACCCCGAGCGCTTCGTCCGCCGCAGGGTCACTCGGAGCGCCCGCGCCGGCAAGATGGGCGATTTGCACCACGACGTCGGGCGCCGCTGGCAGGATCTCGTCAAGGAAGACCAGAGCTTCGTCGCGACCGTACGCCATCTTCTGGGAAATCGACGCCCGCATGTGGACGACGATGGCCATCCGGTAGTCGTTGGCGGCGCGGAAGACGCCGCGGAGCCGCTCGACGTGCTCGGCGTTGTGGTAATCGACGACCGAGTTGCCAAAATGCAGCTTCAACCCGTGGCGCAGCTGTGGGTTTTTCGCGCAGCGGGCCAGTTCGTCGAGCGCGTAGGCCCTGAGCGGGTTGAGGCCGCAGAACCCAATCAGGCGATCCGCAAAGCGTGCAACCTGCTCGCTGGTCCAGTCGTTCTCGGCTTTGACCTTCTCGTGTTCGTTCTCGACCTTCCTCGTCGGCTGGCCAAAGATGTAGGCGACCGAGAGGACGGCGGCACGTCTGATGCCGGCCGCGTCGAGCTGGGAAATCAAATCGCTTGCGCTGATGGGCGGTACCGGCGCGGCGGGCGGAGCCGGCGAGATCAAAGCGGCAAGAGCCGGGCTGAACAGATGCTGATGGTGGTCGGCGAGTGGCTTGCTGTCGGCTGCCTCAAATTGCTCGGCGTTGCTGAGCCTTGCGTAGGCCCTGCCGGCAAGGTTTTCCTCGAAAAGCATGTCCAGGCGTTCGAGGGCCATAGCGGCTTCGTTTACGTCAAAAACGGCCGCAGTCGGAGGCCGGTGTGGCAGTGCCACAGGCCCGGGCGCAAATATGACCAGCGCAAGGCCGATAACACTCACTAACCGCCACGGCATGGCTTCGCCTCCATTCAGGAGTATGCCCGTCTTTCACAGATTGGACGAAACCACATCCCGGCAAGTTGCGTGAAGACAGGAGACCGCTATGCCGCCCAAGGTCAAGGTCACCACGAACAACGACATTGCTTACATCTGGTGGAGCGTTCCCAAGAAGATCGTGGGCTGCCTGGGTTTCTCGATCCATCGCGAGATCGAAGGCGAAGCGCCCACTCCCCTGCCTGCCTGGGTGGGGTTCGAGCGCAAAAAGAAAGGGGCGCCAGCCAAGCCGAAAGATACAGACGTCTGGCCCATCCAGTCGTTTCAATGGAAGGACGTCTTCGCGCCGCGGATCGATCGCTTCCGGTATCACATCTACGTCGTACGGGGCACACCGAAAAAGCCCCTGCGCGACAACGCCCCCCTCATCACCACGCCGTTTGCTGCGCTCGACGAGCATCTCGGCCAGGTGCGCGTGGTGTTCAATCGCGGACTGCTTTCCACACAAGCCATGAATCGCGGGACGAACGCGCCGGCCAAGAACGCGGCCAAGCTGCGCGAGGCCATTGGCAAGAAGAACAACAAGATTCGTAACCGGCTCACGCAGGAGCTGCTGCCCACTGTTCAAACGCTGTTGAAGCGTGCTCAAACGGAAGGTGGAACCTGCTATAGCGCGCTCTACGAGCTGACCGACAAGGAACTCATTGCCGATGTCGAGCTCACGCCGGCTGCTGAGCTCGTGTTGTCGAACGCCAACTCAACTCAGATGGTTAACGGCAAGGAGAAAACAGTCTATGACGGCACCAACGACTCGGTGCGAGCCAAACTGCGCGGAGACCCGGATCTTCATTTGACCGATCGGCTGCTCAAGGGCAACAGCATCGGCCACAACAAGTTCATCATCTACGAGCACCCCCAGCAGGGGCTCCAGTCGGTCCTGACCGGAAGCACCAACTGGACAGCCACCGGCCTGTGCGGTCAGACGAACAATGCCGTGCTGATTGACGATCCCATGGTGGCCGCGCACTACTACGAGTACTGGCGGCGGCTTCGCAACGAACAAACCACGCTCCAGGATCAGCCGCTGCGTACGTGGGCGCGCGAAAACCCGCTCGATGTTCCCCTCGGGCCGCAGGCGGGCACGCTCCGCGTCTGGTTTTCGCCCAACACGAAAAAGAAGACGAAGGATCCCAAATTGGTCCCGGTGGACATTGCCGAGGTGTTCGATCTGATTGACAATGCCAAGTGGGGCGTGCTCTTCCTCCTCTTCAATCCCGGTACCCCCAGCATTGTCGAGCGCGTCAGGAAAGCCGAGAAGAAGCGATCCAAGGAAGGCAAGCCGTTGTATGTCCGCGGTGCAATTTCGGATGCGAAGACCGCCGCGGAAGGCTCAGTCCGGTTCTACAGCCGCTCCACCACCGCTCCGGCGGACATCGTCGTCACCGGCGTTGCTGGCGTGCCTGATGATTTTGGCTACTGGGAACGGGAGTTGCTCAAACTCGGGCACGCGGCCATTCACGACAAAGTGCTGGTGATTGATCCGTTCACCAAGGACTCAGCCGTCGTCACTGGCAGCCACAATCTTGGTTTCAAGGCGTCGTACGCCAACGACGAGAACATGGTCATCATCCGCGACAACCAGATGATTGCCGAGGCGTTTGCGACCCACGTGCTGGACGTGGTGAACCATTACAAGTGGCGCTACAAGCTGCAAGACCTTTACCGAAAGGGCAAGCTCAAGGACGCCTGGCAGGACCTCGAAGACGACGACAACTGGCAGGACAAGTATTTTGATTCGGGATTTCTGGCGAGTCGGGATCGGTTCGTGTTGCCGGGGTGAAAGTCCACACCCCGGACGTCACCGAGGATACAGAGAGGACGATAATCGCGTACGCGACCGACTAAAGCTTGAGAACGCCTAATTGCTGAAGAAACGACAGCATGTCGAAATAGTGGCGACTTTCCGTGATCTTCCCGCCGTCGAAGTTGAGCACCCATCCTGCACGGGTGATCTGTTGTTTCCCCGTTGCCGGTATAGACCCGCTCGGACCCTGCAATGGCCCGGTGTGCGTTCCCTTCCAGGTGACCTCGAGGACCACCGTATTGCCTGTCGCACAAGCATTTGTGACCGTGCCTTTGACGTCGGGCATGGCCTGTCTCCACGCTTGCCAGCACGGGATGACTTCACCCGCGCCTCGCAGTTTTCGTGAAGTTCCGACCTCGTCGTACAAGGAATCTGACGTCATTGCGGCTTTGCATCCCTCCCAATCGCTCACGTTGAACGCGTCAACTAGGCCGCGGGCTGCCCGGATCAGATCTTGGTCCGCCATGAGAACCTCCTGGGGAAACTGTCGAACCGCGCGCTGCTCATCCGCGCGCGAAAGCCGCCAGTGTAACGCGGCCGAGAACGGGATTCAATCTGTCTCGAAGACGATCTCCCACATACTTCGCGCTTACCTGAACAACTTGCCCTCAACACCCGTATGCTTAGTCGTCGACAGGTCCTATCGAGGGGAGGCTCTGAATGAAACGGCTCTTCCTGATCTGCATGTTGCTCCTGATCGCGACGTCCTTCCCCTCCTCCCAGACAGACGTCACCGGGCGCTGGCGGGGGGTCATATTGCCGCCCATCGGGCCGTCTCAAGAGTTCACGCTGGAGCTGAAATCGGACGGCACAACCGTCTCCGGATCCGTCCTGGGAGCGACCATCAAAGAGGGCCGGATCGAAGGGAATACGATTTCGCTCAAAGTTGCGAACCCTGGGAACCCCAGCCAGGAAGGAACGCTTACCGGCCAACTCAGTGGCGACGAGATAGTCTTCAAGGTGGTCGGCTTGCTCCCCGGCCCCGTCCAGTTTGTCGCACGTCGCGACGTTGGTGCCGACCTTGAAGGCAGCATCTCAGACCCTGCCGTCGTTGCAAAGCTTCTGAAGGAGTTCAACGTCCCAGGCGTCAGCATTGCCGTCATCCAGGACTTCAAGATCGTGCTTGCGGTTGCATACGGTGTGGCGGACGTCGAAACGGACACACCGGTGACGGTGGACACCCTCTTTCAGGCTGCATCCATCAGCAAACCTGTCGCGGCCATGGCGTCGCTCAAGGCGGTTCAGAGCGGCCTCTTCGGGCTGGATCAGAACGTGAACGCGATCTTGAAGTCGTGGAAGCTTCCGGAAGGTCAGTTCACCAAAGACCGTCCGGTCACACCGCGGACCTTGATGAGCCACACCTCGGGCACGGGGGATGGATTCGGATTCCCTGGCTACGCTCCCGGAGCGCCGCTTCCGACGATCCCTCAGATTCTGGACGGCGTGCAGCCGCCGTCAAATCTCCGGGCCGTTCGCCTGGAGCGCGCACCGCTGACGGGGGTCAAGTATTCCGGCGGCGCCGTGATGATCCAGCAACTCGCACTTGCTGAGGCTGTCGGAAAACCCTTCGCCCAAATCGCACATGATTGGGTCCTCAATCCGATCGGGATGACAAACAGCACCTTCGAACAGCCTCTTCCGGTACAGCGCGAGAAACAGGCGGCGCGAGCACACAATTTCAGCGGCTCCAGGATGGGCGATCCCTGGCATGTTTATCCGGAGCAGGCCGCGGCGGGACTCTGGACCACGCCAACGGATCTGGCGAAGTTTGCGATTGAAGTTCAGCTAGCCGTTCTTGGCAAATCCAGTCGCGTGCTGTCACAGACGACGGCACAGCAGATGGTCACCCCGGTTGGCGTCGGTCCATTTGCCGTGGGATTCGAAATGAGCAGGCAGGGTGAGGGCTGGTATTTCCAGCACGGTGGGAGCAACTGGGGTTTCCAGTGCGATCTGATGGCGCATCGAGTACACGGCTATGGCGCCGTCATCATGACCAACAGTGACAGCGGCGGTGCCTTGATCCCGAGACTCCGGCGGCTCATCCAGCAAGAGTACAAATGGGATGCCATCAATCCGCCGATTCCAAGGCGGTACGGGCCGGTCTAATTGAGCTGGCAAGGTCATAAGCGCTGTCGTTCTCCGACGACACGTTTCTCCCCTCAACGCCAGTAAAGAACGAGGGGATGCGATGCACCCAGACTGGCGGCCAATGACTCGGTTCTGCGGTAGCCCGTTTCTCGTGGGCGATTGAGGGACTCATGTCACCTGCCTTGAAGGCCAAGAACCGCTACCTTCATGCGCGGGCTCAGCATGTGGAACACCGCCAGACCGATAGGATAGAGAAGTCCAGCGATGATGAACACGGGAAGATAGTAGCTGGGATCTCTGTCGAGGAGGCGCCCCGTCAACTCGGCAGCCACGATGCTGACCATGCCGGCGACGAACCCTCCGATACCGGCAACCGATCCCGCTGCTCCGCTCGGAAAGAGATCCGATGCAATCGTGAACACGAGCGTTGACCAGGCCTGGTGACAGCCGCACGCGATGGCAATGAGCACAATTGCGAGTCGTGGATCGTTGACGAACCCGGCGATGATGACCGTCGGCGTCATGATCATTGCAAGCAGGCTCAGTGGTCTTGCGAGCCCAGTTGACGTTCCAACCCCGCTTGACGAGCCACGATGAAACGTAGCCTCCAACGAGACACCCAACGTCGGCCGCAATGTAGACGGTGGTCAGATACGGAATCACGTCTACGCCGCGGATGCCATGCTCTTCGCCCAGGAACTTTGGCAACCAGAAAAGGTAGAACCACCAGATCGGATCCCCGAGAGACTTGGTCAGCGCGTAGGCCCATGTCTGTCGATACCCGAGCAGGCTCATCCATGAGTACTGGGTCGATGGTCGCGTCTCGTCTACGGCGCCAGCTTCGATGAAGGCACGTTCCCGAGACCATCATTGCGGCCGCATAAGACACCTGGAAGGCAATCACAATGCGACTGTAGTCGAGCTCGGACCAGCCGATGGTTTTCTGAAGATCCGGGGCAAGGATGCTGAAGACCTCGTTTGCCACCTGCCAACACGATGGTGTTGACAGCACCCACGATCCGACTGTCCTCTGTAACTTCGTTCAAGAGCGGCATGACGATCTGCTTGCAGGGGTGCGTGACGTTGAGACCGGAGAAACCGTCTCGCTCGGCCTGGGCCAGCAGGTCGGGCAAGCGGCCACCGGCAAGATGACGTGGCTCGAGGCCTACGACGCTGGCAACGGACCAATGTGGATTCTGATGATGCGAGGGCCCGGATCGGCACGGGGCTGACGATTGCCACAAGTGCAGTGCCTGATTGGCAGCTTGTAGGCTTCGTTATAGAACGTGTCCGCACTGCGGGGTGTGTAGAGTCCGCCACATGCAGGGCGTCGACCGGTTGATCATGACAACCCCTGAGCTCTCTGCCTACGACGGGCTCTACCTGTATTCGGGAACGCGGGGAAGGGAGACGTTCATCCTCCAGCATGTCGTCGATGCTCACGGTGCCCAAGTTGCGACCGAGGAAACGAAACCAATCGCGGTGGTGTTCGCGCTGATCGGGTTGTTTCTGCATGTCGAGATGGGGTTCACCGGCTTGCGTGTTCAGCAGGTTCACATGCAGCTTGGGCGGAAGAAGCATCAGTGGCCGACAATCACCCTTCCCGTCCAGCGCGGTCACCTCACCGCAGCGGATGTACTGAAAGTGCCGGAGGGGCCGGAGCGCGATGCGGCCATCTCGGAGTGGTGTCGGTCCGTGTGGGCCGCATATCGCGACAACCGTCAACGAATCATCGATCTCCTGCAACGGCACGGGGTCATCTGAAGAAGTTCCGATCGGACGCGATTCGTCGTGGCTCGACGGCGACATGGTCGTCGATCTCCGGCGCCTGGTGCGGCAGAGTGCAGAAGCGCCGCAAGGATTCGCGGCGACGTCTCGTTCCTGGAGCCAACGACAGCTGGCGGCGGTTGCAGCAGTTGTCGCAATCGCGACCGCGCGTCAACGCAGGGGCTCGGACGCCTCACGTCAGGCCGACTCGAGGTATTCTACGAGCCACGGCGCGGGGCGACCATTGGCCAAGCCTCTGCACGAGGTAATCAGAGTATGAGACGGTTCACGTCTCTCACGTGCGCCCTGTCATGTGCGGCGCTGCTCCATGCGCAGCGGGCGTCGATGGATGCTGCCACATGCGAGCGGTTGGCCGCATCGCTCCATCTTCAAAACGCAAGAGTGACGTTGGCGCAGTCGGTCACTTCGGGGCGGTTTGTCCCTTCCGCGGCGCCTGACGCGAGCGCCCCGTCTCCGGCGGTCGCGGACTTACCCTCGTTCTGTCGTGTCGTGTTGACACTGACGCCGTCATCCGACTCCGAGATCAATTCCGAAGTCTGGCTGCCGCTTGCGGCATGGAACGGCAAGTTTCAGCAAGTGGGCAATGGTGGGTGGGGCGGATCAATTCAGTACGCGGCGCTCGCAACCGCACTTCGTCGTGGATATGCTGCCTCGTCTACTGATACCGGACATGTCGGTGATACCGCGCAGTTTGCCCTGGGCCATCCCGAAAAACTGATCGACTTTGGCTACCGTGCCGTTCACGAAACGGCCGTGCAGAGCAAGGCGGTGATTGCCACCGCCTACGGTACGTCGCCGCGCCTGTCGTACTTCGTTGGCTGTTCCGGCGGCGGGCGGCAGGCCTTCATGGAAGCCCAACGCTATCCACAGGATTTCGATGGCATCGTGGCTGGCGCCCCTGGATACAACCGGACGGACCAGAGCTTCCAACTCGTAGCGGCGTCGCAGGCGACCCACCGGGATGCGGCAAGCTTCATTCCGCCGGCAAAGCTCGCAGTGCTGCACCGGGCCGCACTCGAGGCGTGCGATGGGCGTGATGGCCTGCGCGACGGACTCATCAGCGATCCGCTGCGATGCACGTTCGACCCGGCTGTCACCGCATGCCCTGGCGCCGATGGTCCCGACTGCCTCACGCGTGCGCAGGTACAGGCTGCAGCGAAGATCTATGCGCCCGTCATCAACCCGAGCACCGGCGAAGAAGTATTTCCGGGCGTCGAGCCCGGCAGCGAGCCGCGCTGGACCGTGAATGCGGGAGGACCGAGGCCACTCGGGATGTCCGATGACCTCTTCAAGTACGTGGTGTTCAAGGATGCGAGCTGGGACTTTCGCACCCTCGACGTCGCAAAGCACCTGCAGCTTGCGCGACAAGCCGACGGCGGAACGGTAAGTGCCACATCTCCCGATATCGGGCCGTTCGTGGAGCGCGGCGGAAAGCTGCTCATCTATCACGGCTGGGGCGACACCAACGTTCCGCCCCGATCATCAGTGAACTATTACAAGCGTCTGGTGGAAACGCTCGGAGCCCACGAGGTCGATCGATCGGTCCGCCTGTATATGGCACCGGGAATGGGTCACTGCGGAGGTGGAGAGGGTCCCAACGTGTTCGATGCGCTGTCGGCCGTCGAAGAATGGCGCGAAAAGGGGAGGGCACCGGCCGAGATCCTCGCATCGAAAGTCACCGACGATCATGTGGTACGGACGCGACCACTGTGCCCCTATCCGCAGCAGGCCCACTACCAGGGATTGGGCAGCATCGATGAGGCACAGAACTTCGTCTGCCGAACTCAGTAGATCGCTCTGAACTGCTCGGATCCCGTGAAAAGCTCGCCAATCAGCGGCGTGTGCAGGCTTGAGAACGTTACTCCACGACAACCGGTGCAAAGCAGTCGACCTCCGGATCCGCGCGCAGCGGCAGCCAGCCGCTGAAGCTTCCATCGAGAGCGGCCGCAATCAGGACGGGCGACAACGCCGCCGGCTCGAACAGCGACGCGTCACCGCCGGCGGCACGCAGCCGCTGCGCGACCTGCTCGCGAAATTGGGTGAACTGCGGCAGATTGAACACGAGGAAGTAGACGCCCCGGAGGGCCCCAGGTGCACTGATGCGCCGCCGGGCCATGCAATGTGGCTGGAACGTCGCCGACTCGAGACCAGCCTCCCGCGCAGCGTCGAGTAGCGCCTCCGGCGCAAGCACGCCTGCTATCGCCCGCTGGAACTCGCTACGCAGCACGACGGGTATGGCTGGCGGCGGATAGTGCAGCGATTCCCCCAGACGGGCAAAGAGTTCACGGGCAAGCGGCGGCATCAACTCCGCTTTCGGCACGATCGAGAGCAACGAGTCGAGCGGGTCGGCATCCGGCGCGAGGGTCAGTGTCCATCCCGCGAGGTGCTGTCGCGCAATTGTGAAGGGCTGTGCGCGCGTGCTCCTGGCCGAGCGCACGAACAGCACGGCGAGCGCCGCCACCGCCACGAGCGCGATCATCACCTTGAGCAGTGACGTCCCCTTCACCGCCGCGTCACATCAGCGGCCGTCCGCAAGTCCTCCACACCTGCACGTGTCAAAGCCTGACGCATAGGGGCCACAAGCATTTCTGGGTAAGGCATACGTCATTCTACGCCCGCCGCAACTCACCCATACAATCCGCCAGTGCCCGCGGACTCGTTCGTCCGCCGAGCAGAGGTTTCGGTGAGAGCACGCTCCGCCTGCGCGCGGGGGCAGCCGCGATTCGTGAAGCGAACACCACCGACGGAATGACGTCTCTCGAGGCATAGCGCTATGCGCCGCCCCACCGGCAGAACGAGTACACTGTAGGCACCTCGCGTACACCGCGCGCCTGACAAATAACCCTGAAAGAGGATCCATGGCAAAAACACCACAGACTCGTGAGTCGCGCAAGAAGCTCAAGCCGAAGCCGAAGACCGAAAGCAAGTCGTGGCAGACGCGCAATATGGCACGCAAAGAGAAGCAGGCGGCGTATGCGGCGAAGCTAGCCTCGGCCACGCCACCGATAGATAACGAGTAGTCGCGAGCGATTACCCGACGCTTCGCGCGTCCGTAGCTCAGTGGGATAAAGCACCGAGCTTCTAAACCCGGGGACGCAGGTTCGAGTCCTGGCGGGCGCCATCCGCACTAGGAGTCCTTAGTCGGCGCACAATCCCGACCTGAAGCGCTCCGCGCAGGAGAATTTCCGCAAAGAGGCGAAGCGGCGGGGGCTACCAGACGCTGATCAACGAGGTGCTGGCGGAGTTCGTAGAAAAGCAGGTTGCGTGAAAAGGATGGGTGCTGGCGTCCCCCGACGGCAATCACGCGAAATCCGAAGGACCGCGAAACCAAGCTCGAACTCGCGACAGCTCGCCGGGCGTGCAGGACCCGCTCGTCTTCGCGTGTTCGGCCGGCAAGCGAGGACCGGTAGTAGTGAAGCGACGCGAAGACGAGTGAGAACGTCGCCACATTCTGCCACTCACCGACGTTGACGGTATATACGATAATACGTATAGTTGTATAGATGCATCGCGCCACGCGTGTTCGGCCGGTCACGTGGGTGGGTTCGTCCAGGGATGAACTCGCGAGCTTTCCGAAGCCGGTGCGGCGCGACATGGGCCAGGCGCTCTATGCCGCCCAGCGCGGCGAGACCGATCCCGCAGCCAAGCCGCTGAAAGGCTTCGGTGGCGCCCGCGTGATGGAGATTGTGGACCGCCACGACACCACCACGTACCGCGCCGTCTACGCCGTGCAGTTCGCAGAGGCGATCTATGTGCTCCATGCGTTTCAGAAGAAGTCAACGAAGGGCATCGCCACGCCGAAGCACGAGATTGATCTGATCCGACGCAGGCTGGCAGACGCCGAACGGCTCCACCGAGAAAGGCAACCCTGATATGGCAAGAAAGACGACGACCATCGCCCATGAGAAGAGCAGCGGCAACGTATTCGCCGACCTCGGCCTGCCCCATCCGGAACAGGAACTGCTCAAGGCCCGCCTGACGCTGCAAATCTACCGCAACATCAAGGCGCGCCACCTGACGCAGGTGCAGGCTGGTGAGATTCTCGGCATCAAGCAACCGCACGTGTCGCTGTTGATGCGCAACCGGTCTGGGAATTTCTCGGTGGAACGATTGATGGATTTCCTAACGGCGCTCGGGCACGACGTGGAGATTCGTGTCAAGCGCACGCGCAAGACACACGGTCAGATGTCGGTCGTCGTGGCGGCCTGAGCACCCCGACTCGACGGCCAGGCCGACGCCAGCTGATTGCCTCTGACTATATTGACAAGGTCCTCAGCGAAGTCGAAGGACCGGGCGCACTTTCTGATACGGACGCGAGCTGCCTGGTGCTCGTGGCCAGTGCCTTCGAGTTCGTTAAGCGATCCGGCTGTGACTCATGCAGGCGTGGCGCTCGAGCGCTGACTTGCGAACGGTTACTGCCGTGGTTCGAAGAACTCGCTCATGTAGTCCAAATCATCTGGGCCAAGGACGTTCTCGTAGAGCACGCTCCGGGGTTCGCGGCTGACGGGCAAGCCGTAGTACATGATCCCGATGTTCTTGAGGGCCGAGCCGAACGTTTTGGAGGCCAGTCGTCTCTCTATGGCAGTGAGAGCCCACATGCTGGTGTCGGGGCGGTCGGCCAATGACTTGACCGGCCGCTGGCTGGATGGCACGGTCTCGGACAACCGAGGGGACGGGGTCAAGTAGCGCGCGGCCAGGACGGCCAATGCGGTCGCGCTCGCGATTGGTAATCTCAGCGGCGCAACGAGCGGTCTCATGCCGGGCTGGCGCTCCGCATGCTGCCGTTTCGCGGTGTCAGTTGCCGCTCATGCATGTTCGGTGAGCGCCGGATAAGGTCCCTCGCACAACATGCTGGTCACAGCAGCCGAAACACGATCGCGGCAATGACTGTCGGCAGGAGCGCTCCTGCCAGCAATCCAATCGGCAATATCGCCCCGTCAAAGAAGCGACCCAGCAGCGCCTGGCCGGCTGGGTTCGGAGCATTCGCAATCACCGTCAACCCTCCGCCAACCACGGCCCCCTGAACAACCGCGAGCTTCAGCTCGTCACCCAGATTCGGTACCAGTGTCGCCAGATAGGTAATGAGCGCATTGTCGTTGACAGCCGTCAGCGCCGTGGCCCCCAGGAACAATGGACTTTCGGGAAGCCTGCTGAGCACCGGCGCAATCCACCATCCCTGCAGACCCCCATGAATCACTAACCCGGCGAGGAAGAAGCCGACAAGTAGCGGCGTCTTCAATTCGATCCGGCTCTGATACGGCGCAGTGGCGCGAGCAAAGCCCAGGAAGAACAGAAAGCCGCCCACGAATAGCGCTGGATAGTGCGCGTTGAAGACGGTCCACGCCATGAACGCGAGGTGTACCGCGACCACCCATGGCGGCACTGGCAGCAGCCTGCCCCAAGCCCCGTCGTCTTCGGGTTGCTCCACCTCGGGCACCGGCGCTCGGGCCGAGAGACTTTCCAATTCCTTGCGGAACAGGATGAAGTAGAGGGCTGTCGACACGACGATGGCGGTGGCGGCTCGCCACCCGAAATTCGAGATCATGAAGGGGATGTCCCACCCCCAGGGGCGCGCCACCATCAGCACCGGAGGGGCTGCGAACTGCGTCAGCGTCCCACCAATCGACACGTTGACGAACAACACTCCCAATGTCGCGTACTTCAACCGCGTGGAAGGCTGAAGGTCGAAGAACTGCCGCGCGAGCAACAGCGCGCAGATCGTCATCGCCGCCGGTTCGGTGATGAACGAGCCGAGGACCGGACCTATCGTCAGAATCGCTGCCCACCAGGCGGCAGGCGTGGCGCCACCAGCCGCCGCCACGCGCCGCAGGCCTGACTCAGCGAACTCAATGACCGGCCGTGTCGACGCGAGCGCCATGATGACGACGACGAACAGGGGTTCGGTGTAGTTGACCGTTTCGCTGACGTAGTGCCGGGCCGCCTCCCACCCGGAGTACGCCGTGGTCGCGCCGACGAGCACCACCGCCCACAGGCCAAAGACCACTTCGACTTCCCCGAGGAAGTGCAGCGCCTCAGCGCGCAGACTCGGCGACGCCGGTGTGCCGTGCGCTCGTGCCCCTTCATCGTGGCGGTACTGCACGCGGTGGGCGAGACGGACGAAGCGAGCCGCCGCAAACGTGTGGAGAATCGCCAGGAAAAATACACCCGTGGCGATGGCGTTGAACGGCTCGATCTGCACGCGCATGACGAGATCGGCAGCGAGCGTCTGATCTGCGCCGGATGGGTAATTCTCCAGGGCCCTCGGAATTGCAGTGACCGCGGTAGTGTCGTCGCTCATCGGGCACAGACCTGCGGAAGCTGCCATCTCGCCTCCGGAACGCAGCCAGCTCCGGGAGACGATCGGTCAGCTGCGGAATGAGGGGCGTGGCGAGATACCCGGCAATCCTCATTGCCGGCAGGATGGGAGCGAGGGCAAGCGTCGGGCGCGATTAGTTTCGCGCGACCCGTTGAGACGGTTTCCGGCTGCCCTGTGGCGACGACAGATGGGATTGCTTCGAGATGGGTGAAGGACCAACGCGCGGACGATCCGCAAATCGAGCGTGCCAACTCGCATCCTCCCGGTCTCGCAACGACCATGAGGATGGCGGCCCGACCATCCAGTTGCCTGCAGCGGAAGCCCGCTGCACCCTTCGATCTCTCGGCTGTTCAGTATACGCGGTTAGGGCCGTGCGCTCGAACACACCACTGGATGAACGGAGGGGGAGGGGCCTACCTGAGTCTTGGCCCGGCGCTGGCGTGGGCGCATGTCAAGGTCACATCCGACGGTCTATTTCTTCGGCGTGAACGCGTCCTCGACTTGCTTCTCGATGCTCTTGTAGTTCTTCGAGAAGAGCTGCTCCTCTTCCTTGGTCAGGATTCGAAAGGGCACCCGCACGAGGCTCTTCTCGAACTTCACGTTGAGCCAATGCTGGCCATACGCGATGCCGCCCGGAATTCGAAAATAGAGGCGGCCGACACAGGCGCGGTCCTTGCTGAGATCCACCACGTCGTACGGCACCGAGCGGGATCCCAGATCGGGAAAGAAGAGGATGGCGCACGGCCGGGACGCCCGCGGCGGAAAGTAGTTGATGGAATCGCGCTGGACCTTCGCTCGTTGCTGAATCGTGCGAATCGCTTCGACGTTCCCCGACCGCTGCTCGGTCACCGACGGCAGGGGAATCGTCTTGCCGTCAGGCGTTTCGAGCGATAGCGCGGCGCGAGTCAACCTGTAGTCCGGAATGTCGTCGCGCACCGTCATGCCGACCTCGAGGAGCATCCATTCCTCGCCGACCGAACGGTTGGAGGCTTGGTATCCGAGGATCACATAGCCTTCGTTGTTGTACGCGGCCCGGACGAACTTACCCTCCAGGGTGACGATCTCCGGTACCCCGGGTTGGGGGAGCTTCACGATCGGCTTCTCCTGGGTCTGGGCATCGCCCTTCGTCTGAAGGGACCACACGGACATCAGGCCGGCGAGGGTTACCACGAGTGCATGTCTGCTGTTCATACCGTCTCCTTCTGGAGCCATACGTCGTCGTCATTCTCCACGACAATACTGCGTTGGCTCGTCCGAATCCAATCAGCCGGAAGATTCGACCTCAACCGTTACCACGCGATCACGAACGTGAACGCCACCCCTTCAGCCTTGCAGGACTCCCAAATCCACGAGAGCAACGAGCATCATCTGTATGGCCAGGCAGACCTGCACGAAGACCAGCACCGAGCCAAATACCGTGAGGACGATCGTCAGGCCTGGCGTCTTCAGGACCCAATCGATGAAGTACATCACCAGGAAATCCAGGAGCATCACAATCACCAGGCAGATGATCACAGCCTGCGTCATCCCCTGGTACTGTGGTGCCGCCATCATCATGATGAGGATGGCGGCCACGCCAGCAGGCGGCACGATGTTCGGAACGGCCACAGGCGACGCGGCGAGTTGGATCGCGGAGAGTGTGCCGGAGCCGGGTCTTGACGACCCTGTTTTTCGAAAGATGGCCTGCAGCGCCGCGATCAGCAGGACCAATCCTCCCGCAATCCGCACCGCATTGATGGAGATGCGATATTTATCGAGCAGCGTCGCGCCCACCATTGCCACAGATATACAGAGCGCGAAGGCGATCACCGTGCCGCGGATCGCCACGCTGCGTTTGAATGCGGGGTCCGCCGCTCGCATCACCCCAGCGAATGAGGGAATGAGCTTGATCGGCCCGAGCACCATGAAAAGGATCGTGAAGATAAACGAAATCTGGTCCATGGCTTCGTGAGTCCGTGCACCGCACCTTGGAAAGCAACATCCGCTCGGCAGTCAGCGCCGCTACTTGACCTCCTTGGCTTTGATCGCCGCCTTTGCGGCCGCCCGGCGCTCGGCCTCTTCGAGGACCAGCCGGTACGCAATGTAATACTTGTAGATATTGGCGACGTAGGTCACCGTCTCGCGGCCGATCCGCTCCGACGCAATTTGCTCCACATTGCCGAACCAGACGTTGGGGTTGAGACCGCGCTTTTCCGCTTCCCTGCGCAACTGGCGCACCCGTCCCGGCCCCGCGTTGTAGGCCGCGAAGGTGAACAATCCCTTGTTCAGATTGTCCATCGGCTCGTTCTTGAAGAAGGTGTCTTGCGTGACGCGCATGTACTTCACGCCCGCATGGACGTTCGCCTCGATCTTCGTGATATCGCCGACGTTCAACTCCTTGCCCGTGGCAGGCATGACCTGCATGATGCCAATGGCCCCCACCTGGCTCTTGGCGTTCTGATTGAGCTGGGATTCCTGGTACCCTTGGGCGGCCATGAGCAGAAAGTCCACCTTGTACTGGTCGCTGTACTTCCGAAAGAGCTGGACGACCCCCTGGAACTTCTTGCGCTCGGCTTCAGATGTGGCGGCTTTCGCATACGTGGTGTTGACCAGGTATTTCCGCTCGATCTGGTTGCCAAAAGCCGTTCCCAGTCCGTAATTCCCCATGAACGTGTTCAAGGCGGCCGCCAGCTGCGGGCTGCTCTTGCGGATCGGAATGGCCAGCGTGCCGCCGGTACGCACGGCGATATCTTCGTGGACGGTGATGTTCGAAAAAACCTTCTTCCAGAAGTTCGCCAGGTAGTTATCAACGATGATGGCCGGAATCAGGCCGGCGTTCACCATTTCGAGCAGATCGTCGTCCTCAAGGTTCGCCGGCGTGGCCTGAATCGCCACGGGCGGCTTCCCCTGAGTCTTGAACTTCTCGTTGAGCGCGAGCAGGCTCTGGTGATGCGTGCTTTTCTCGCGGGCGAATATTTCGTTGCCCGACAGGTCCTCCACCGACGTCATCGCCGGCGCGCCGGGGCCGGTGACGAGGACCTGGCTGATGTTCATCCGGGTCGGATTGGTGAAGTCCACGAACTTCTCGAGGTCAGGCCTCACCGTAATCTGCGCCGCAACCAGGTCGACCTTGCCGTCGACGAGCGACGAAAGCAGCAGGTCGCGCGGCATTGGCACGAAGATCACGTGGACTTTGTTGTCGGTGCCAGTTTTGAAGTGTTTGTTCAGCCGTTCCTCGACGAGCTGTCCGTAGTCGTAGGCCACGCCGCGCTGTACGCCCTTATCGACGAAGTAGAACGTCCGATTGAACGTCACGCCGATTCGCACGAGCCGACGCTTGACCAGTTCGTCGAGATCGCCAGTGAACGGCTTGAGAACGGCCTCGCGCACGGCGGGCGGCAACCGGGTTTCGAGCTCGGAGGGTGGCAGTTCGGCCTCGGCGTCCTGGGCCGGAGTCGCGGAAGACGCACCGGAGGCCGAAGGCGTCTGCTCGACCGGGGCTGCCGGCCTGTTGTCGCCGCACGCAGTCATAGTTACCACGACGCCGACAAGCACAATGGCAGCCAGCTCGATCTTTGCAATCAAGATTGCCTCCTTAAATTTGACGGTGGTTGTGTCCAAGGGCCAACCCGCCGGTCCGGGGGGGGGCCACGATAGAGTATAGGCTTTCGGAGAAGGCCGTGCGACCGGCGGGAGCCTGCTCACCCGGGAAAACGGGGTAGGAGAATCCGCCTTGGGCGACAAACCAGAATCGGCGACACCGGGGTCTCCGGCAAAGGCCACGACCGCGCGCGCGAATGAATCCAGGAACGGGGCGAAGATGAGGACGCCGCCCACGTTGAACAGACTGTTTGCGCTTGCGGTTGCACGTGCGATATGGACGATTGCTGAGACCGCCGCGATCAGCCCCTGCAACCCGGTCATTCCCATCACGGTGTCGCTTCCGGCAGGAAGTAGAACAGGATGGCGATCATGACGTAGACGAGCATGAGCTGAATACCCTTGTACCAGTTGGAGCGACCGTCGCCGGCCACGATCACGCCAATCAAGACGCCCAAGAACAGCGTCCCGATTTCGGCTCGACTGAACGACAGTTCCAACGGCTGCGGCGCGATGAATCCGCTCGCCAGCACCAGGACGGGCGCGACGAACAGCGCGATCTGAATGCTGCTGCCCATGGCGATCCCCACGGTCAGGTCCAGCTTGTTCTTCCGCGCCATAGCAATCGCCGAGCCGCTCTCGGCCGCGCCGCCGATAGTGGCCAGGAGCACGATCCCGATGAAGACGTCTGACATGCCAAGTGCCTGGCCGGTACCTTCCGCCGCGCCCACCAGAACCTCGCTCATCCACGCCGCGAGCACGGAGGCACCCACGAGCGTGCCGATGGCCGTCCCAAGACTCCACCGGCTACCTTCGTGCCCGTGGTCTTCTCCCCTCGTCGCAGCGCTCTGGAAAAAGTCCGGATGCGTCTTCAGCAGAAAGATCAGATAGAGCGCGTACGCGGCAAGCAGCACGAACGCCGTCCCCAGGTTGATAATCTTTTCAGCGGGGATCGTCCCTTCCGGCGAGAAGAAGCGGTTGAAGGCGCTTGGCACTCCCAGGCTCATCGCCGAGATGAGCATCATCGAGCTGTACAGCCGCGCCGCACCGGCGTTGTACTCCTGCGTGTGGTGTCGCAGGCCGCCGAGGAAGAAGGCCACGCCCATGGCGAGCATCAGGTTCGCGAGAATCGCGCCGATGATCGATGCACGCACCATGTCGAAAAACCCGGCCCTGAGCGCGACCAACGCGATGATCAGCTCCGGGGCGTTGCCGAAGGTCGCGTTGAGCAGCCCGCCGACAGCATCCCCCGTGCGCGTCGCGAGCTGTTCGGTGGCAAGCACGATCAGGCGGGCGATGGGCACAATTGCCAGCGCCGCCGAAAAAAACAGCACCGGTGGGGGAACGTGGAGGCCTTCCAGTACGAGAGAAATGGGAATGAACGCCAGCAACCAGTTGATCGACGGCCGGAACGAGAGTTTCATGGCGTCACGGATTGACCGTCCCGGTTTTCCACTCGATACATGCGGCTGACGACGGTAAAGAAAAACCCCGTAGACCAGCCGCACATCAGGATGCCCGTCAGCGCCTCGACTCCGCCGACCAGCCGCCACTCCTCGGGCAACACCAAATCACCATAGCCGGTGGTCGTGTAGGTGACAGCGCTGAAATAGAAGGCCGCATTCAGGTCTGCGATGGCGTCCCTCCAGAAGTAGAAGAACGCCCAGACGGAAATTTCGAAAAGATGCAGGAGGACGACCCATCCTGCCATGCCGATGAGGCGCCAGGTCCATTGCCAGAATCGTTGCGACGGCTCTGGCTGGCGGCTCTGCCAACGCAAGGCCGATGTCACGCCGCCGGCATGGATGGCCACGCACAAGGCCATGAGACACCAGGCGACGAGGAGTTTCGAGAGCATTGGTTAGTCGGCAAAATCGGGCCGAAAAACGGCCTCAGATGTACTTCAAGAACAGTTCGGACGAGCGGCTTGGAACGTGCGATACCAGCGGCACGCCGGATGGCACCGTCGCCCCTCGTTCAGTACGCTTTCAGCCCTGCGGCCCGGAACGACGCCAACGCCCGGTCTACCAAGGCCACCGACGGAGGCTCGAGGGTCTGAAGCGTGTACTCGAGGCCGAGCTCCTGCCACTTGTAGCGGCCCATTTGATGAAAGGGCAGAACGTCCGTGCGCTCTACGTTGCCGAGGCCGGCTGCAAAACGTGCGACATTCGCAATGTCGTCGGGATCATCTGTTAATCCGGGCACCAGGACGTACCGGAGCCAGACGGGCCGCTTGAGGGCGGCAAGGCGGAGCGCAAAATCCAAAGTTGGCCCGATGTCGACACCCGTCAGGCGGCGATGACGATCCGGATCCCAGCTTTTGATGTCGAGTAACACGAGATCGATCGTATCGAGCTCGGCGTCCGTCAGACGATCGCCGTAGAAACCGTTGGTATCAAGCGCCGTATGAATCCCCATCGCCCGCGCAGCGGCGAAGAGCTTCACGGCAAAGCGATGCTGCATCAGCGGCTCCCCGCCACTCAGGGTGAAGCCGCCAGACATGACCTTGAGCCCGTGACGGTACTTGCGCAGCTCATCGGTTGCCCTGGCAATCGTGACGGGAACTCCATTGCTCATCGTCCAGGTATCCGGGTTGTGACAGTAAAGACACCGCCACATGCACCCGGTCGTCCAGGCGACGACCCGCACGCCGGGGCCGTCCACGGTGGAGCCGGTCGTGAACGAATGCAGGAATCCCATGTCGCCGGTCGCGAGCGCGGTCCGAACATCCGACTCCGACACCTGCTTTCCGAGATTCACGCGCAGCTCGAACGGACTCTTCGCCTCCAACGGCGTCTCTGGGACTGTTCGACTGTCAGGCATGACGATCGCCTCCGTGGAAGGTTCGATTGATCACGTCCATTTGCTGCTCGCGCGTGAGCCGCACGAAATTGACCGCGTATCCAGAAACGCGAATCGTCAGATTGGGATAGTTTTCCGGATGATCCATGGCATCGACGAGCGTGTCGCGGTTGAGCACGTTCACGTTCATGTGATACCCGGTGCTGCCGAAGAACGCGTCGAGCATCGCGGTGAGATTGGTGATACGGTCTTCGGCCACGCGCCCGAGACCTGTTGGCACGAGCGAGGCGGTGAGAGAGATTCCGTCGGCGGCATCACGATAAGGAATCTTCGCCACCGACGCAGCGGCGGCGTGAATGCCATGGCTGTCCCGGCCATGCATCGGATTCGCCCCCGGCGCAAACGGCTCGCCGCGGCGTCGCCCGTCAGGCGTGTTGCCGGTGGCTTTGCCGTACACGACATTCGAGGTAATCGTGAGAATCGACTGCGTGTGGAGGGCGTTGCGATACGTGGGGTGTTTTCTCAGCTTGTTCATGAACGTGCTGACCAGCCAGACCGCCAGCTGATCGACGCGGTTGTCGTTGTTGCCGAACAATGGGAATGTGCCTTCGGTCTGATAATCCGTCACCAAACCGGTGGCATCACGAACGACGCGCACCTTCGCATACTTGATCGCCGAGAGGCTGTCGGCGACGACGGACATACCGGCCATGCCGAACGCCATCGTCCTGAGCGGTGCGTAGTCGTGGAGGGCCATCTCGACGCGTTCGTACGCATACTTGTCGTGCATGTAGTGGATGATGTTCATGGCATTGACGTAGACGCCGGCGAGCCAGTCCATCATCTTCTCGAACTTGCCGAGCACATCGTCGAAGTCGAGGTAATCCCCTTTGGCCGGCTCGAGTGCGGGCCCGATTTGTTCGCCGCTGATCTCGTCCCGGCCTCCGTTGATCGCGTAAAGGAAACACTTGGCAAGGTTGGCGCGCGCACCGAAGAATTGCATCTGCTTGCCCATCAGCATGGGTGAGACGCAGCAGGCAATGGCCCCGTCATCCCCCCAGGCGCGGCGCATGATGTCGTCGCTTTCGAATTGGAGAGAACTGGTATCGATCGCCACCTTGGCGGCAAAGCGCCTGAACCCGTCTGGCAGGCGCGGCGAGTACCAGATCGTCAGATTCGGTTCAGGCGCGGGACCGAGGTTGTACAGCGTCTGCAGGATGCGGAAGCTCGTCTTTGTCACGAGCGAGCGGCCGTCGTCACCCATCCCGGCGATGGACTCGGTGACCCAGGTCGGATCGCCGGCAAAGAGCTCGTCGTACTCCGGCGTGCGCAGAAACCGGATGATCCGCAGCTTGATGACGAAGTCGTCGATAATCTCCTGTGCCTGCTCCTCCGTCAGCACGCCAGAGGCGAGATCCCGTTCGAAATAGATATCGAAGAACGTGGACGTCCGGCCCAGCGACATCGCCGCGCCGTTCTGCTCCTTCACCCCCGCCAGGTACCCGAAATACAGCCACTGAACCGCTTCGGTCGCCGTGCCCGCGGGACGTGAGATGTCGAACCCGTAGCTCGCCGCCATCTGCACGAGCTCTTTGAGCGCACGGATCTGCTCGGCCAGTTCCTCGCGATCGCGGATGATCTCGTCCGTGGACGGGGCGTCATCGAGGTCCCGCTTCTCCTCCTGCTTGCGTTCGATCAGTCGGTTGACGCCGTAGAGCGCCACACGCCGGTAGTCGCCGATGATCCGGCCGCGACCGTACGCGTCGGGTAATCCCGTGAGCACGTGTGAGCTGCGACAGCGTCGAACGTCCGCCGTATAGGCGTCGAATACCGCATCGTTGTGCGTCTTGCGATACTTGGTGAATGCCTCCACCACGTGCGGATCGGGCTCGTATCCGTAGGCCTTGAGCGCGTTGGCTACCAGCCGGAAGCCACCGTTGGGCATGATCGCGCGCTTGAGGGGCGCTTCGGTCTGAAGACCGACGATGATTTCGTTCTCGCGGTCGATGTACCCGGGCGGGTGGGCCGTTATGGAGCTCGGTATCTGCGAGACGTCGAGAACGCCCTTCCGTCGCTCCTCGACGAAGAGCGCCTTGAGGATGTCCCAGATCTTCTGCGTGCGCAGTGTAGCTGGCGCCAGAAACGACTCGTCGCCGTCGTACGGTTCGTAGTTCTGTTGAATGAAGTCTCGTACGTCGATTTCCTTCTGCCAGAGACCCGTGCGAAATCCTCGCCAGGGCGAACTTGCCGCCTCAGGCTTCTTTTCCTGCGATGCCGTTGTAGCCATGAAAAATGTCTTCACTTCCTGCCCGCTATGCGCGGGCTTCGACGAGTCCCAGCAGCTGCCCGGTGTGCCGGGCAATCATCAGTTCCTCATTGGTCGGGATCACCCAGGCCGATGCTCTGCTCCCCGTCTTTGAGATCCGCGGAGTCCTGCGGGTGTTCGCCTCCTCGTCCAGCTCGATCCCCAGCCAAGCGGAGGCTGCACAGATCCGGCGCCGGATCTCTCCGGAGTTCTCACCAATCCCGCCGGTGAACACCAGAGCGTCGATTCCACCGAGCACGGCGGCGAGCGCTCCGATCTCCTTGGCGGCACGGTAAACGAAATAGTCCACCGCCAACCTGGCGGCTGGCTCGCGACTCTCCAACAGGTTGCGCATGTCGTTGCTGATGCCGGAAATGCCTAACAGCCCGGATTTCTTGTAGAGGATCGTCTCCACTTCCCTGGCGGTGAGTCGTAGGGTCTGGAACAAATACAGGATCACACCGGGATCGACGGCGCCCGGTCTTGTGCCCATGCACAGCCCATCGAGGGCAGTGAACCCGAGGCTGTTGTCGACGCTCTTGCCGTTCTTGAGCGCGCACAGGCTCGCGCCACTTCCGAGGTGAGCGACGATCACCCGGCCACTGGCAATCTCCGGCGCGACCGTCGGCAGCATCGAGGCAATGTATTCGTACGACAGGCCATGAAAGCCATATCGCTGCACGCCGGAGCTGCAGATGTCCCGGGGCAGGGGAATCACCGAGGCGATGGCCGGCTGGCCGCGGTGAAAGCTCGTGTCGAAACAAGCTACCTGCGGGACATCGGGCAGCCTCTCGGAGACCGCTTCAATCGCCGCCAGGTTGTGCGGCTGATGGAGAGGAGCGAGCGGCACCAGCGTTTGCAGCTCGTCCATCACTTCTTTCGTGACGATCGTAGGACCGGTGAATTTGGCGCCGCCGTGGACGACGCGATGGCCGACGCCAAGCACGCGCGCCCCGCCGTACGTGGAGCGCGACCACGCCGCCAAAGCATCGAACGCAGAGCGCCCGTCGTGGACGCCCCCGCCCAGCTGGCGATCTACTAGGGTTCCACCCGTCCCGTCCTTGACCGCCAGCCGTGGCGAGTTCCCGATGCCCTCAACCTGGCCCCGCGCTTCCAGTTGCCAGCCGTATTTCTTCGGTCTCCGGTAGATGCAGAATTTCAGGCTCGACGAGCCGGCATTGAGCACAACTGCGTAGTCGTCCATACCAACCGCCTCTACTCGTTCCAGATCCGGCGGGTCTAAAGACCCGCCCTACGTTGTCGTCGCCGGCTGAAGTGCCTGCCGACGTGCATGCGCGGCCAGCATCGCCACCCCGCAGCTCGCAATCCTTGAACGCACGCTGTCGGCGCGGCTCGTCAGGATGATGGGGACGCGCGCGCCCAGAACGAGACCGGCACTGTCGGCTCTGGCCAGGAAACTGAGTTGCTTGGCCAGGATGTTGCCGGCCTCGAGATCCGGCGCAAGAAGAATGTCCGGATCGCCCGCAACATCCGACTTGATCCCCTTCACTCTCGCAGCGTCTTTGCTGATCGCGTTGTCGAAGGCCAGCGGACCGTCCAGAAGGCCGCCAGTGATCTGTCCCCGCTCAGCCATCTTGCAGAGCGCGGCGGCGTCAATCGTGGCCGGCATCTTGGTAGTGACTGTCTCCACAGCGGCGAGGATTGCCACTTTCGGCGTGGCGACGCCCAGGGAGATGGCCAGATCGATGGCGTTCTGGCAAATGTCGACCTTGTCCTCCAGGGTCGGGGCAATTGTGATTGCCGCATCGGTGACCATCAGCACTTTGTGATAGGTGGGGATATCCATGATGAACACGTGACTGATGCGACGTCCGGTGCGCAGCCCTGTCTCCCTGGCCACGACGGCGCCCAACAGCTCGTCGGTGTGCAGACTCCCCTTCATGAGCAGTTCTGCCTGGCCCTGGCGGACGAGCTCCACGGCCTTCGCCGCCGCGGCATGACTGTGGGGAACGTCCACGATGCGTGTCGGTCCAAGGTCGATGCCGCTCTGCTTGGCCACTTCGTGGATCTTGGCAGCCGGACCCACCAGAATCGGCGTGATCAACCCCTTTGCACCAGCCTCGACTGCTCCGCTGAGTGCCGTCGTCTCGCAGGGGTGGGCCACCGCCGTCGGGATCGGCTCCAGGCTTCGACACCGCACCAACAGTTGTTCGTACTTTCCGGTTCCGGACTCTCGATTCATGGCGTCTCACCTGTGACTGCCGGGACCGCCAACCGACCAGCCGGTCCCGTCTCTCTCAAGAGAAGAGTTAGAAAGATTGCGATCACGACGCCGTACAAGAGAGGTTCGAACGCCGTCTGGTAGTGTTCGAGCGTCATGTCTGCAGCCCCGCCGCCAACGGTCATCAGAATCCACCCGAAAACCGGACCCAGCAGCGCACTGAACGTGAAATTCAGAAAATTGACGACACCGGTGGACGTGCCGCTCATTTCCGGTGGATTGGCCTCCTTGATCACGGTGTACGGCAACATCGCCGCCCCCGAGGCCAGTCCGGCTACGATCCCGAGGACGTATGGAGGAAGCACGTCCGTGGGACCGTACAGAATCCAGGCGAGGCAGGCCAGCAGAACAGAGGCGCCTGCCACGATCACGGGCTTGCGCCGTCCGAGCCGATCCGACACGAAGCCGAGCAGCGGACAACCGATAATCCAGCCGAGCGGCACCATCGACGAACGCATTACGGCCGACGCATAGTCGAACCCGCGGGCTTCCTGGAGATAGCGGACACCCCAGATCATGTCGAAGATGGTTGTCGGGATGAACAAGAGGCCAGCGATCATCCCGCACAGGATCGATTGTGGGTTGCGGAATACGGTGCCCATGGCCGACGCGGCACTCTTCAGCCAGTCCTGGCGCCGCTCGACGGGCTTCGGTTTGGGCAGAAGGAAATAGAGGAGAACGCTAATCGCCAGGCCACCCACACCCATGATGATCCAGAAGCTGTTCCAGGGAACGCCCGCGGCAATCACGGGGCCCACCAGGACCTGGCCGGCCGAGCCGCCAGCCATGCCGAACATCTGCGTCGCCCCGATGAGCGTGGCGGCGCGAGAGGCAGGAAAATTCGTCGTGGCGATATAAGCCGCACCGACCAACGCAAACACGCCCCCCGCGCCCTGCAAGAGCCGCCCGACGCTCGCAGCTTCGCTGTTGCCGGAGGCGAACAGCAGGGCACCGACGCCAACGGTTGCCGCGCCAATGGGAACGACTTTCCGCGGGCCCAGCCCGTCCATTGCCACGCCGGCCACGAGACTGAAGGGCGAGTAGCCGTAGTAGAAGAGGCCGACCATTGAGGCCACGCCGGTTGCGCTGAGGCCGAATGCCTCCGACAACTGCGGCATCATGACGGCTGGGGCCGAACGGAGCGTGTATTGATAAAAGTAGTACACGGCCGTAATCAGCCAGGCGACCGTGGCCGTCCTGACAGCGCTGTTCACTCGATGCCTCCATGACCTGCTTCCGAGTCACGCGCGGTTCAGGAGAGCAAGGTGCGTTCCCCACGCGTCTCCGAGCGCTGGAACAGAAACTGGCTGGAATTCGAGGGACTCGGCGACACGGTTCAGAAGCACACCGCGCCCCCTGCTCGAGGGGCTCCGCTGATCCGGAGTTCCTCCGGGATGCCGTAGATGTAAATGTCAACGACCAGGACATCCGGCGGAAGATACAAGACGCGTTCAAGAAGAAGGCTGAAGGTCAATTGATTCGAAAGTCGACCCAGACCGACACCAACACATCGACTGGCATGTCTCCGATGCGGCCAGGCTTGAACAGCCATTCTCGAACCGCCGTGATCGCCTCCTCGTCAAGGCCTGGGTCGAGCGATCGCGTCACCCGCATCCTGACCGGTCTGCCTTCGCGGCCTACGACAACTTCAAGGACGACGGTGCCCTGGATCTTCTGCATCAGGGCCTCAGAGGTGTACTTGGGCCTCACCTGCCTCAGCAGGGCGGGAGGAACGACCCCACTGCCGAGTTGGTAGGCTCCACCCCCGAATCCGCCGCCGGAGCCTGATCCCCAGCCGGGGCCGGTGCCCGATCCGATGCCAGTACCGATCCCGGTTCCGACACCCCCGCCCGATCCGGGTCCTTGTGAGAAGCCGGGTGATGGCTGCGCATCCGGAAGTCCGGCCTGAAACGCCGTACCAGAGGCGAGCGGTATCCCATCAAGCACCACCTGTTGGGGCGGGCGATTCACGTCAGCCGGCTGCTCCGAGACAATGATCGGTTTGGCAATCGGCAACGTCTGACGATCGCGCCCGATAGCGTGCGCCCGTGACGGCGGAGCGGATTGCCGATTGCCGCCACCGCCTCCACCACCGCTCGGTCCAGGCTTCTGCAAGAAGACGATTCGCGGAATCTGAACAGGTTGGGTCGCCGTTGGTCTGCTCGTGTTGACGGGTGCGGACGCCTCTGGTGCAGTGGCCAATCGAGCGCCTACGATCAACGTGGTCACGATTGCCAGATGCCAGACGAGCGAGACGAGGCCGCTGACGCGCGCCGCGCTCGCACGCTGAGGTAGCCGAGGTGCGGGCAGAACGAGATGGAGAAACGATCCGGCGGCAGCGGTCGCGCCATCGCGGTCGACGTCGCCAGCGTCGCTGTTGCCGCCGATCAAGATCGGTGCGTAGTCGGGCCGAGGGTGAGTCGACATTCCACAGACCTAGGGCGTTTTCTGCTTCGCCGTGGTGTAGTTCTCAGTTACCGGTTGTCAGTTATCAGGCAGCTTTCGGCCGAGCCGAACCGACAGCTGACTACTGAGAACTGAGAACTGACAACTGAAAACTGACAACTGAAAACTGCGTAGCCTGCCTCCCGGCCCGCCCCACGCAAAGGGGCGGCTCACGCCGGCTGGCGCAACGATGGCACCAATTAAGAGGCAAGGCGGGTGCCAGCAGGTCGAGGTCGGCCACGAGCGGACGGACGGATGAAACGCGCGAGTTATCCCGGTAGCCCGAATGTTACTGAGGTCCGCGTGCCCGGCCGACAAGACCCGAACTGAGGGATCTTCCCCGCATGCGGGAAAAAATTCAGCAGCCGTTCGATTTCTCTTTGGATGCGCTCGACGCCAAGTTGCAGCCTCAGCAGCCGTGTTCTCGCCACGCCTGGCCGGCATTGCTTGTGCACCAGTGACGACATGATGCGGACTGCCGGAATTCGGTCGGCGGCACGACAGGGAGGTGCACTATGAACAATCCCGAAAATCCCGTCACCTGCCAGTGGCTCACGCCCACGCGCTTCATGCCATACCCGTATGGGTTTGAAGCAAAGGCCAAGTCCTGGAGCTGCATTCGCGACGGCTGCCCGCGCCCGCTCTCGCCAATTGAGCTTCGCGAGTGTGCCACGTGCCCGCGTTGGGAGTTGCGGACGTTCGACGCGACGCGACGCGATTTGGTGTTTGAAGCATGGGGCACGGGGATTGCCATCCCTGAACCCACGGCGTTCGACGACGTGAAACGAGCGATGGTGCTGGAGGCATGGGGCGTGGGCTTCGACCAGTGAAGGACGTCGATGGTGCCGACGGCGCGCACGACAAGATCTGCTGACGACGCTGTGGGAATTTCAGCACAGTATCCGCGATGGGTTTTTGGAGAGCGTGTCCCCTTTGCGGAACAGTGCAATTGCCATCAGCATCAGCGGGACCTCGGTCAGAAAGTATGTCAACGCGAAGCGGGCAAACTCGACGCGGCCGAACAGTGTCACCGCAATCGCGATTGCCACGCCAAGATTGCGGGTACCGAATTCGGCGGCAAGCGTGAATCGCTCCCGACGATCGCCGGTGACCAACGTCGCCGTCATCCATCCGACAGCTGCCGAACA
>DATBJG010000077.1:0-6296 GCA_036556585.1 Vicinamibacterales bacterium | reverse complement strand
CATGGTCGAGTCTGGATCGAACGCGACGGTCGGACTGGTGAAGTCGACGGGACTCTCCCGCGGCGGCGTCAGAACGCCGGCAGCAACAGGGACTGTGACAGGAAGCGGGGCCTCACATCGGGAACAGCGGCTCCCGACTGGTGTTTCTCCCCCGCACGTGGGGCAAAGCATAGGTGACTGCGAAGCCCGAGGAACTGCACGGTATCTTTCGGGCAATCGCGATTATGGCACCATGTTTGCGGATTGCCAACGCAAACGCGGATCCTACCCAAGGGTAGTAACGAAGCCTGGCCTTGCCTCGAACACCGGGAACTCACCTGCTTCCTAAGTCACGCAGATTGGCGCGGATCTTTACGAAATCTCTGGGTCACGGGACGCGGATCAACGCAAATTCACTCGTCGATCACGAGACGCGGATCGACGCGGATTCACTCCTGGATCACGGGACGCGGATCACCCGAATTCGCTCCTGGATGCGGGCGCGAATCAGCTCGGTTCTTTCTCGAACCTCGAATCCCGAATCCCGAACCCCGAACCCCGAGTCCTCACACATCCACCGCGTCGATCTGGGCCTTTTGCAATCGCCCGCTGAAGTCCACGTAGATTGACTTCCACTCTGAAAAAACGTCGAGCGCAGCCGTGCCTGCTTCGCGGTGACCGTTGCCCGTCGCTTTTGTGCCTCCGAATGGGAGGTGCACCTCAGCACCAATGGTAGGAGCGTTCACGTAGAAGATTCCTGTGTAGAGCTCGCGCATGGCAGTGAACGCCTTGTTGATGTCGCGGGTATAAATAGAGGCAGACAGACCGTAGGCGACGTTGTTGCCGATCGCAATGGCTTCGTCGAGCCCGCCGCAGGGTATTACTGAGACCACCGGGCCAAAGATCTCCTCCTGGGCAACCCGCATGGTTGGTGCGGCGTCCGTAAACACCGTAGGCTCGTGGAAATGTCCACGACCGTGCGCACCGTCGCGCATCGGCTTGCCGCCCACCGCAACGGAGGCGCCCTCATCGCGGCCAATCTGCACGTACTTGATGACCGTCTCGAGCTGCCCTTCGCTGACCACCGGTCCAACGTCGGTCGTTGCATCGAGACCATCACCAACTCGAAGGGTTCGAACACGATCCACGAACTGCCTCACGAACTGGCCATAGACAGCTCGATGCACCACAACGCGGCTCGCGGCCGTGCACCGCTGACCGGTGGTCCCGAAACCGCCCCAAACGCACCCATCCACGGCCAGCTCGAGGTCGGCGTCATCCATCACCATGATGACGTTCTTGCCACCCATCTCGAGATGAACCTTCTTGAAATCCGGTGCCGCACGCTCAGAGACCGTTCGACCGACGGAGGTCGAGCCGGTAAACGAGACAGCCCGCACGTCACGATGCGTGACCATGGCCGTTCCGACCTCGTCTCCTCCCCCCATCACGAGGTTGACGACACCTTTGGGAATTCCGGCCTCTTCGAGCACACGGACGAAATTCACCGCGGAAAGAGGTGTCAGTGTGGCCGGCTTGAAAACCACCGTGTTTCCGCACACAAGCGCCGGGATGATTTTCCAGGATGGAATGGCCATCGGAAAATTCCAGGGGGTCACAATGGCACAGACGCCAAGCGGCTGGCGAACCGACATCGCGAATTTGTCCCGCAATTCAGATGGCACGGTTTGGCCATACTGCCGGCGTCCCTCCCCTGCCATGAAATAGGTCATGTCCACCGCTTCCTGGACATCACCACCGGTCTCCGCCAGCACCTTGCCCATCTCGCGGGTCATGTCCCGGGAAAATTGTTCCTTCTTTTGCAGAATAAGTTCCGCCGCGCGAAAGAGAATCTCGGCCCTGCGCGGCGCGGGCACCAACCGCCATCGCAGATAGGCCTGCCGGGCGGCTTCGACAGCGGCATCGACGTCGGCGCGGTTGGACCGCGCAAACAAGCCGATCACCTCATCACGATTGGCGGGATTGCGATTCTCAAAGGTTTCTTGCGAGGTTGCGGACTTCCACACTCCGTCTATGAAGTTGCCCTGGACCGTCAAAGACATGACAGGACCTCTACATTTTGCTCAAATCAGGCCCGTGAAAAGTGCGCATTCTACCGCTTTCGGGATACTTTCAGTACGCGTTTGGACCACTAATCCTTGACCGTTCCTCGTACTCTTGCGTTTCTGCCCCCAACAGCGGGCTCATGGTTTGGCGCGCTTCTTGAAGATACAAGGCCCAGGAGGCACCGGCCATGGAACTCACCACCGCAGAAGCGGTTTCGAGAGTCCCAACCGTCGTGATCGTCAACGGAACCCAGGACATGTTGGAAGTGCTGGATTCTGTGCTGGAGCCGGGCCACTACGACGTCGTCATTGCCGACTCGACCAACGATGCCTATTCGTTGATCAAGGACGTCAAGCCCCACCTTGTCCTGCTGGGATTGCGTGTCGACAATCTGGATGGCTTTCAGGTGCTGTCAATGCTGAAGCTCGATCCGGAGACGCGAACGACGCGCGTGGTCACCTGCACAGTCGACACAGACCCCGAAGAGAATGTTGGCGGTCTTGCCGACTCGATCGACGAAGTTCTGTCGCACAAGCCCGTCCTCAGAATGAACTGACTAACGTCCGCCTAAAGGCGGACGCTACGTCTGTAGCGATGACTACTGATTGAAGTCCGCCTAAAGGCGGACGCTACGTCTGTGGCTGAAGTCTAAAGCTACGAAACGGCGACCTACGTCCCACGTAGCGGCCGGCTTCAGCCGGCCGATCGACTAAACCAGCCGGCGGCCAGCCTTAATCGAATCGATAAAATCCCGGACGACCGCTGAGATCCGATCTGAGGGTTCGATGAACTCGACGCCCGATCGATAGGTGACCAGTTCCTGATCCACGTCGCTAATCCGACAATGTGCGACGCGTCCTTTGACGACGACCGAACGATTGCCAAGGCTCAGGCGAAAGTCGTGGAGCGAGTTGATTTGCAGGGGGAACATCGTCTCGAGCTGGGCTCCGCCGATGCTGATCTCTTTGATCGCTACCGGCTGGAACATCATGACCTCGCCGTGTAACTCGCCCAGGATCTCGATGCGTTCGCGTTCTCGTTTGTTGTCGTCCCGCGAGCGGGCGGCCATCTCGCGCGACTATAGCATACGGCGGGTCTCGGCTCTGGGCGCTCGGCTCTCGGGGCGCCGAAAGCCTAAATGGTGCTTTTCGAGAGCCGAAAGCCTAACTCCGAGACCCTATTTGTGCTTGTCTTTTTCCAAGTACTGAAGATAGTCGCCTGAGAGTATTTGAGAAGCCTGACCGAGAGGCGCGTTATAGAAATAGACCCAGGCCTGCAGCGTTCGGCCGTCCTCCAATGTGACCGGTGACTGAACCCGCGTGTAAAGGCTGTGCTCGGGGTCCCCTGGCCGATATCCTTCGATGGAATCCAGGCCCGCCAGGACGAGTTCCGGCTCGTCTGTTTCAAACAGCTCGCCCCACACGTGGCCGTCGCCGGGCACCGCGGCCGGGTAGATTCCCAAGTCGAAGAGAATCGCCTGGATTGAACCCCGACCGACGTACCGCAGTTTCGAGTCGACACCAATCCGAAGGCGCCGATTGAACCCGGTCATGAGCGTCCCGTAGAAGAATACGCGATCAGTCATTCTTGTCGCGGCGGGTGGTGAATCCCGTCGTCACCGCAATTTCATCTCGAGCGTTTCGTATCCGCTTCCAGTCAGAGCTGAACACGACATACAAGGACGTATCCAAATACTGGCCGTGCTTCGAGAACGATTCCCGCAAGGTACCCTCACAGACGGCCCCCAGTTTTTCGAACGCACGACGGCTGCGCAGGTGTGGCGACGGAATTCGCGCTTCAATTCGGTGCAGACCTAACGCACCAAACGCGTAGTCGAGGAGCAACCGCTTTGCCTCATCATTGATCCCGGTTCCCCAGCACGGGCGCGCGACCCATGTCCCAATCTGCGCTGAGCACATCGCCAGATCCAGGTGACGGAGCCCCGTCACCCCCAACGGCCTATCCGTCCCAACATCGGCAATGACGAACACATACTCGCGATCCTGCAGTCGATGCTCACGAGTGCGAGCAATGAACAGCTCTGTTTCTTCAAGCATCCTCGGTGGATCAAAAGCCAGGAACCGTGTGACTTCCGGGTCGCTCGTGTGCTCAAAGATCGCGACGGCATCTCCTTCACGGGGCTCCCGCAGGAGGACTCGACGTCCCATGAGGACCGGCAATGGCTCCTGCATTCACGCGTCCCAATCTGTTGGGGGAAATATCAGGCGAATCGTGATCTGCGTGTAGAGCGGGCCTTTCAAGGTGCCCGCGCTACGCAGGTTTCGACCAAGCCCCGAGCAACTGCGTCACTGCTGCCGTATCCAGCAAGTGTAGAAGCAGCTTGTCGGCACAGTCAAGCTGGCCACGGGCACGACGGTCCGTTATTGAGGTTGAGGGATCTGCGGAGCGGCAATCTGCACCAGCGTCTGGATTATCTCCACGGGCAGCGCAAACGACAGCACGACGGTATTGCCGTCGACCTGCAGCTGGAACGATTGCAGGATGCTCGCAAGTTCTGGTCTGGAACCCGACTGCATCTTCGCAAGCGCAACAAAGCCGCGAACGACATCGTGCAGCTGCTGTGCCGACACCTCGTCACGAGCCTCCGCACGCAGCCTGCCGCTGACACCCCCGTTCACGTGCCCGCTCGCAGCAAGGTAAGTGATCGGAGGCAGCCTGCTGATAATTTCCTTTGGAACGCGGCCGTTGTTGAGCAATCGATCGAATCGTCCTACGGCCCACGCGTTGCCATCGTCGCTGTCGCGGACGAGGCTCATGAATTCGTCATTTCTGGTGATGTCGAGGCCGGTTCCAGTCTGCAGGTCAATCGCTCGGCGAAGCGCGGCGCTGGTACCGACTGCAATGAGATCGGGCTTTATAAACCCGACGGCCATCTCATGGATCGCGTCGGGATTCGGGGTTGGGGATTGGGGATTCGGCGAGGACGGGACGTCAAATCGCCGCACGATGAAGCGCTTGCCAAGGTAGGTTTCTTCCACACCGCCGTGCTGCTGGATGAGCTGCTCGATGCGTGGCTGATCGAAACGTCCGGTAGCCAGGACGAGCCCCGAGTCGGGGCCACCCTGCTCCGCTGCAGGCAGCAGATATGCCACAACATTGTCGATGTCGCGCTCGACGTCAACGCCTGTATGCTGCTCGAATGCGCGCCGTCCATCGGCTTCCGCCGTGGTGGCGTGTTCTGGCAGCATCTCTCGAATCTGCTTTCGCAGCTCGGAATCCATGACTGCATGAACATCGGCAAACGCGACGACTGCGGCCTCTTCTGGCACGAATCGAAGCGCTTCAGGCTCCCCCGAGAGGGCCCCGAACACGGGGACACCGGCGTAGTAGGCGGCCAATCCGCCGACCAACCCTGCTGCCAGAAACGCCGTGCCGCCAAAGAGAAAATATCGAGTTTTCGTGGTCATGGAATCCTTCCGCCACCCGTCACCAGCCCGGGCCGGCGCCCACCTCACCTTGACAGAGCATACGACATTCCACTCCAAAAGGTTCCCTGCGGGTTAGGTGCGAACCCCACGTTAGTCTGACAGGATGTATTCCCGCCGTTCGACGGTCCTGGCCGCCAGCCACAAGAAGGCCAAAGTAATGGCAAACAGCCCGGCCAGGCAGACTTCCGGGGACGGCACGTCGCGAAACAGGTTCTGAAGGGCTGAAAGCGGCGAATCGTCGGGCATCGCATGAGGCGCGAGCCCCTGCAGATAGTAGGCAACCGTGGCCCGCCGCAGGTAACCAGGCGCAATCATCGTCACCTGTTCCCAGCCCAAGGCAAATACGAGGCCGGCGATGAGAGGCCGCTTCAGCCATGCCCCGATGAAGCTGAAGACAGCGCCATAGGTCGCGAGCCCAAGCGCCAGCAGGCCAAGGTCAATGACCAACGACGGGAACGTCCGGCCGAGCGAGCCCCCACCCAAAGGGACAACCAGAAAATAGACGAGCATCATGGACGGCAGGACGACCAGCCCGGTACAGACCAGATAGGACAGATATTTCCCCAGCAGAACCGCGCCTCGCCGTATGGGACGCGTGAACAGATACGTCAAGGTCTTGTCTTCAATTTCGTCGGCCATCAGCGAGGTGCCGTAGAACACGCCCAGCACCGGTATCGCAAACTTCAAATACAGTATCCAAACCATCACCCCGAAAATGGCATCTCCACCCAGCGGCACCCGGTCCACACGGATGGCGGGCACGCCGAAGATGTCGAGCAACCTGAAGACCAGGGCAATCGC
>DATBJG010000076.1:0-4319 GCA_036556585.1 Vicinamibacterales bacterium | reverse complement strand
CGATCCGGCACTGAGACATGGCGCAAAGCACCTCGTTGGTTATGTCGGCGTCATGGGCAACCAGGAGGGCCTTTCAGACCTTCTGCGTGCGGTCCACGCCATCGTGCACATCCACGGTCGCCGGGACATCCGTTTCGTTCTGGTCGGGAGCGGCCCGGAACTCCCGCATCTTCTCAAGGAGGCGGATGAACTCGGCGTCGGCTCTTTCGTCGACTTCACCGGGCGAGTGTCGGATGAAGTGCTGACCCGCACGCTGTCTTCTTGCGACCTCTGCGTCAATCCAGATACGCCCACGCAGCTCAACAGTCTCTCGTCGATGAACAAGATTGTCGAATACATGGCGTTGGGCAAACCAATTGTTCAATTCGATCTGCACGAAGGTCGAGTAACGGCAGGCGCTGCATCACTCTATGCAACGTCGGGCAGCAGTGAGGACTTTGCGGCGAAGATAATGGCGCTGCTTGATGACCCCGTCCGGGCAGGGGCCATGGGCGAGTTCGGGCGGCGCCGGGTTATGGACTCGTTAAGCTGGGCACACCAGGTCAGCGAGTTGCTCAGATGCTACGCGCGAGTGAGGCCCAGGGGCACGAGCGCTCGCCTAATCGCCGAGCACGTGGGCTCAGCTCCACCGGCGGTTCCGGATTAGGTCCTAAACGCTCCAGCGGCTCTGGGGAAAGATAATGAGCAACGTCGTGATGTTCGGACTTGGGTATGTTGGAGCTACGACCACCGCATGCCTGCTCCGCCAAGGCCATTCCGTTGTCGGCATCGACATTTCGCCGGACAAAGTGGAACTCGTCAGGAAAGGTCAATCGCCGGTACGCGAGCCTTACGTCTCCGATATGCTGGCTCAGGGGCGCGCTGAGGGTCGCCTCAATGCCGACACCCAACCAGAGCGGTACATCGTGGACGCAGACTTCGCAATTGTGGCTGTCGGCACGCCAAGTAAGAGGGGCGGCAGCCTGAGCGTCGATCAGGTGCAAAAGGTGGCGGCTCAAATCGGCTCCGCCGTCAGACATCGGGCGCCCGGCCGTCCGCCGCTGCAGTGCATCTTTCGCAGCACGCTTCCGCCCGGCGCGATGCAACAAAGCATCCTTCCAACTCTTGAGGCGGCGGCCGGCGATCCACCGGCAATCCGCTACGAGCCGTCGCTGAACCCCGAGTTTCTCCGCGAGGGCACTGCTGTTGAAGACTATTTCGCACCTCCCGCGATCATTCTCGGCGAGCGGTTCCGGGGTGCGACCGGGGAACTCGCTGGGCTTTATCGCGATATCGATGTCTCGATCACCAAGGTCAGCTTTCCCGAAGCCGAGTTCATCAAGATCATTAACAACAGCTTCCACGCACTCAAGGTTACATTCGCAAATGAGGTGGGGCGCCTTTGCTTAGCTCACCAAGTCGATCCGCAAACGGTTATGAATGCCCTCACGGCGGATCGAAAACTTAATCTGTCTCCGTGCTACCTTCGTCCAGGAGGCGCCTTCGGCGGCTCGTGCCTGCCGAAAGATGTTAGAGCCCTTCTCACCGTTGCGAGGTTTTGCGACGCGCGAGTTCCGGTGATCGAAGGCATCCTGCAGAGCAACGAGCTACACAAGGAATATATCGCTCGATCGCTCATGGCAGCCGTGCCACCGCAATCGCACATTCTTCAGATTGGGCTGACCTTCAAGAATTTCACCGACGATCTCCGAGAAAGCCCGTTGGTCGATTTAGCACACACGCTGATCGAAGAGGGCTATCGCCTCTCGATTTACGAGCCCGATCTTGTCGGGGCAGCCCTTACGGGCGCGAACCTTGCCTTTCTCGAGAGCAAGCTGCCAGATATTGCGGAACGCCTCGTACCTGACCTTTCAAGCCTTGGCCAAGTCGACTTCATCGTCCTCGGTAAACCACTAGCCGACTCGAAGGCACTCCGAGGTGTCCCAATTATTGACGCGATGAGGCTCACACCTAGTACATGGGTCAAGCGCAGCGCAGAACAAAGCTGGAATCGAGAAGGCTCTGGAGATGGCTTGGTACGCTCGGCAACCCCGTAGCTGGTCCGACATAGTCTTGCACATGACACTGCGTCTTGTTCTCTTGGCGCTGCTCGCAATTCTAGCCCAGGTCTCGACCGCCGCGCTCGCGCTCGAGTTCACCTACGAACTTGCACCCGGCGACGAGGTGCGGGTGACGGTGTTCCGGGAGCCGGACATGTCTGGCCAATTCCGCATCGATGACTCTGGCGTTCTCTCAGTTCCCGGCGTCGGCGACGTTATCGCTGCCGGCCGCACCGTTGGCGATCTGCGGAAGGCTCTGATGCAGGCGTTGGCGGGAAAACATCTCGCCAACCCAGATGTGGTCGTTCAAGTGATCCAGTATGCGCCTGTATTTGTCATGGGGGATGTTCGCAACCCGGGGCAGTATAACGTCACCCCGGGAATGACGGTGCTCCAGCTGATTGCCATCGCGGGTGGCTTCACTCCTATTGCTTCGTCTGATTCCACCCATTTGCTGGGCGAGCAATCGCGTTATCGCGAGGAACTCATGGTGGCGCGCGAGCGATTTGCGGCGTTGGCCGTCCGCCGCGCTCGGCTCCTAGCAGAACGCGACGCACAGCGAGATTTTGAAGTCCCCCACTGGCTCGAGTCGCAGATCGGTCGCGCACGCCTTGATCAGATTTTCGCAGCCGAGAGGAGTCTTCTCCGCATTAGGATCGATGAGCCAGCGACGCGATCCAAACTCCTTCACGAGCAGCGTTCGGAGATCGACAACGAGACGGAAGCCCTGTCGGCGCAGCTCGCGTCGGCCCGCGAGCTGAAGACCATTGTGGACGTTGAACTGAAGGCATTCCGGCAACATCTGCAACGGGGTATTATCAACAATGTACGGGTTATGGAGCTCGAGCGACTGGCGCTCGACACGGACTTGCGAATCAACAGCGCTGTCGCGACGATCTCACGGACCAAGCAAGATCGGACCAGTGTCAACTTGCAGCTGCAGAAGATCGACGAGGAAATGCGCGTCAAGACCGCGGAAAGTTTGGCGGACACTGAGACCGAGATGGCTGTTTTGAACCGCCGCATTGCCGCTGCCGTCGAATTTCTTAGCCTAAGCGGAGGCGAAGCCCCGATGGAGCAGATCGGACAAAGCAATCTCGATCGCACATTCATCATCGCGCGTGGGGGGCGCGATCATGCCGAGGTCGTCACCGGCGGAGCGGCGGTGCGTGCGGGAGATATTCTAACCGTCATGCGACAAGTATCGAGCGTACGAGCCAGCAGCGCATCGACCAACCCGACGCCGCCAATCTCCCAGAACGCTGAGTTGACTGGCGCCCGGAAATAGGAGCGCTGCTCGTGTTCCAGACCCCGTCAGATTCCTCTGTCGTCTAGACAAATCTGCCACGTCTTGCTGGCAAGCCTGGGATCGTCCAGCGCAGTCAACGTCCTGGGATTTGTATCGGCACTTCCGAATGAAGGTGTCTCGACTATCTGCGTCGGCGTCGCACGGGTTCTGGCGGCAACTGAGAAGGTCCTGCTCATCGATGCGAGCCCTGGCGGGCAGGCGGTCAGCGCGTGGCTGAGCGTCGAGCGACGGCCCCTGGCCAAGGGCGCTCTGCCGGCACGTCTGGAATTAGGGGTCTAGCTTCTGTCGTTCGAAAACTTGCCCTGACTTTCCGCTCGCTGGAGTGAAGCCGCCCTGGTGCGGAGGTCGCCGGACCGGCGCCCCGCCGCCGCCGCGAATACCGGACCCGCCGCGCGGGATCGGTCTGCTCCCGAAGCAAAACTCAAGTGGGGGAGAAGCTCGGCAGCATCACCAAGCAGGGAGATTAGCTATCGGCAGCTTGTTCACCGCGGTGCGCTGGCAGTCATTCGCTACGCGAACGTCCACGGCACCAGGTATCGCCCCATGGCTCACGAAGCTGCTCGAGCGGCGCCCGACGAAAGTCGCGGCGATCGCGCACTGGCCGACAAGATCGCGCGCATGGCCTGGGCGATGATGGCCAAGGGCGAATGCTATAGGGAACCTATCGCTCTCGCCCGATAGGACGGAGCGACGGGGATCGAGATCGCGTCGAAAGACGCGGTGTGACCGATACGGACCTTGACCCACTGGAACATCGCCTACTCCGAGACCGGATACTGGCCGCTGCCCGGCAATCAAGGACCGGCGGGGCGACGCGGGCACGCACCCTACGCCGGCTACCGCCAGCCAGAGACCGAGGCGTGGGTGCGTCGCCCAACCGGCGAAGGTTGGACCCTGAAGGAAACATCGCCGCAATGTTGCGCTCCCCCTGCACACGATCGGGCCCGAGCCGTAAAAACGGTAATTGAGCC
>DATBJG010000075.1:0-15390 GCA_036556585.1 Vicinamibacterales bacterium | reverse complement strand
ACCAGCTCAGGCCGGTAACGCCCTGGACCTCGACCTCACTCGTCAATCGCGTTGCCGTTCGCTCGTCCCTAAGTTCAAGATGGATCGCGCGCGCATCGGCCGCGATGTTCTCGGCAAGCTCGACTGCCTGCACCTCATCATCGTCTCCGGCCAGACTCTGCACGACGGCACCGACCGCCTGGATCGCCCCCGGTTGCAGTTGTCCGCTCGTAGCCGCATCGCAGAGGTCGTGACTCGATTCGCGATAGAACCCGACACGCTGCCCTCGGACGTGGAACCGGGCGCGCATTCGGTAGCCGCGTTCGGGAGAGGGGGCGACCTCCACAGGCCTCGGTAGAACCACGCGGGCTATGCGCGCAAACGCGTCGGCAATGATGTCGGCTTTCAGCGTGAGCTGACGCTCATAGGTGATATGGGCAAATGTGTTTCCGCCACAGGCGGGATCCACCAGCGGCTGTCGACGATCGCGATGAGGCTCGAGGACATCGACGACCGCCCCATGCACAACGTCACGGGCGACACGCTCAATGCGGGCACGAATCCGCTCGCCCGGAATCGCGCCGCGCACGAGGACGATACGCCCATCATGCCGCGCGAGCATGCTGCCGCCCGGGACGACCTTTTCAGGAACGAGTACCAGCTCCGCACCGGGGGTGAGCATATCAGTCGTCAGTCGTCGGTCGGCAGTCGGTCGACAGGGCGCCCCTTCCTATCCATAGGCGATCGTTGGCAAACCGAGCGCCTCCCGCAACGCGCGGTCGGTAGCTGTGTCGATGGCTTGCTGATAGACCTCGGCCTCCATCCGTTCACGAAACGGCTCGAGATCACGAGCGGCTTCCCGAACCATTGCCGTACGAACCTCGCTCGAACAACTGTTGCGCGAGGCCGCAGCAAGGGCGCGATCGATTTCCACCAGTTGATCGACGAGTTGTGCCCGGGTTGCGCCCCGGGCCGTGGCCGCCGGGGCTCTCAAGGATTCCAGGCGCTCGATAGTTTGTGAGATCTGGGCATCGAGATCGGGAGTCGCGGGATTGGTCTGTCGCGCCACGAGACGACCGATCACCCCGTCAATGTGCGCGACAAGGCTGTGGCGAGGCTTCTTGGCTGAACCGGCGAGCAGGACGCCGACCGACCGCCGCCAGTCGTCGAACGCATCAAGCACGTCGGCTTCGCAGAAATCAATACGCACAGGACGTCGGCGCGGACCCTTGGCGTAATAGCGCTCAAGGTATCGATCGACGCCGTGTTGTACGACCTTGGCTGGAATGCCACGAGCTGCCCAACCAGATACCAGCTCGAAAGCAGGGCCGACGATTCGAATCAGGTGGCCGTCATTCTTCTGGCAGAGGTACGTTTCAATGTCGCGACAGTACTGATCACGATCCATTCTCGGCTCTCGGAGCTCGGCTCTTGGGGCTCGGGGCGTCTAGCAGTTCCGTTCCCAGACGATGCGCAGGCCGCGCAGCGTCAGTTCTGGATCGACCTCCTGGATGGCACTGGTCTCCGGGGAAATGATATCGGCCAACCCGCCCGTCGATACGCAAATTGCGGAGCTGCCGAGCTCACCGCGAATGCGTTGAACGAGTCCTTCCACCATCCCCACATAGCCGTAAAAGAGACCTGATTCCATCGAACCGACCGTTGTGCGTCCAATCACCTGTTGCGGTTTCTTCACGTCGATACGCGGCAGCCGCGCCGCCCGCTGAAAGAGCGCATCGGCTGATATCTGGACGCCCGGACAAATCACGCCGCCCAGATACTCGCCGCGGGCCGTGATCGCATCAAAGGTGGTCGCAGTCCCGAAATCCACGACAATCACGGGACGAGCGTCCTTCCGTCCATAGCGTTCGTAAGCGCCGATCCCATTGACGATGCGGTCCGCACCAACTTCGGCCGGATTTTCGTACAAAATCGGCATGCCGGTCTTCGTTTCGCCATCGACCACGAGCGGCTTCTGCTTGAAGTACCGCGCGACCATTTCAATGCTCATCCGGGTCAGGGGGGGGACCACGGAGGCAATGACGACTGCACGCACGCGGCCGGTGTCGATTCGACTATGTTCGAAGAGCTGCGTGATCCAGATGCCCAGCTCGTCGGACGTCCGTTCCCGTTGAGTAGCGAGTCGCCAGCTCTGTTGCAACTGCTCACCCGCGTACACACCCAGCACGATGTTGGTATTGCCGACATCGACCGCCAGGAGCAGGTCCTTAGTCATGTAGCCTTCAGCCGTCAGCCTTCAGCCTTCAGCCGTCAGCCGTCAGCCGTCAGCCGTCAGCGATCAGCGTTCTCAAGTTTCTCACAGCCAACGAACCTCGCCGGCCACGATGCGGGTAACCACGTCACCGGCTTTCGCCAAAAGCGCGCCATCGGTGTCCAGATCGACGGCACGTCCGCGAACGACTCCGCGAGCGGTATCCCACTCGATGACTGCGCCGCGAAGCGACGGGGCAAACGCGCGCCAGGCGGTCAGAATAGCATCGAAGCGGGTCCTTCGCAGCTCGGCGTAGCGCACAGCCAGCGCCGCGAGCGTTTCTATCAGGACGGGTACACGGTCGATTTGACGTCCAAGCTCGGCTTCCAGAGATGTGGCTACAGAAGTCAACGTGGTTGGATATGCGGACAGACGAACGTTGACGCCAATGCCTACGACAACCGCCGGCCGATCTGTGCCCGTCGTCGACATCTCGGTCAGAATCCCTCCGAGCTTTCGGCGCCCCATCACCAGATCGTTCGGCCATTTCAACTCGACCGGAAGACCAGTCGCGGCCCGAACCCCTTCGGCCAACGCCACGCCTGCGGCTACCGTGAGCCGCGATGCAATCCAGTGCGGAAAAGGCGTTGGCTCTCCGGCAGGCCTCAGCACAACAGACACGTAGATCCCGGATCCTGTCGGAGAGAACCACTGCCGCCCCCTTCGCCCGCGCCCGGCAGTCTGGGTATCTGCAAGGACAACGGTACCCTCCTCCGCTCCAAGATCTGCAAACCGCATGGCCAGATCGTTGGTGGACGTAACCGTCGAGAAATAGCGCAGACTTTGCGCAAACGGGCCAAGCCTTGTGGCGGCGCGGGCCCACGCGTCCTGGATGTCCGCCGGGATGTCCAACGACGGGGGTAGCGCTCGCATGTCAGACGGGTTCGAGCTCGAAACTGATGTCAGCGGCGGGCGCCGAATGAGTCAGGGCTCCGCTCGAGACGAAGTCGGCCCCGGTGCAGGCAAGCTCGGGCATGCGCTCGAGAGACACGCCGCCGGAAATCTCCGTTTTCGCGCGCCCCCGGCACCGTCGTACCGCCTCATGGATGTCGGCGGTGTTCATGTTGTCGAGAAGCAGGATATCGGCCCCGGCCTCCAACGCCTGATCGACCTCGTCCAGATTCTCGACTTCGACTTCGACGGGAAGGTGAAGTCCGGCTTCCTTTACCCGCGACGTCACTGCGCGAACGCCGCCCGCCAGCCTGATGTGGTTGTCCTTGATGAGAATTCCATCGTCCAGGCACATGCGGTGATTGGTCGCGCCTCCCGTTCTTACGGCGTATTTCTCGAGCGCGCGCAATGTTGGCGTTGTCTTGCGCGTGTCGAGGATGACGATTCGTCCCCCGCTGGCATCCACAAAGCGGCGCGCGAGGGTGGCAATACCCGACAAGCGCTGCAGAAAGTTCAACGCTGTACGCTCTGCCACGAGCAGCGCCTGGGCGCTGCCGCTGATCTCCGCAATTACGTCATCTGTCTGACACCACTCCCCATCCCGTCGCAGAATGGTCACGATCACCTGCGGATCCAGCTGCCTGAAAGTTTCAATTGCAACGTCGAGCCCCGCGACGACACCGGCGGACTTCATCGTCAGCAGCCCGTGCCCGCGGGCGTGCGCGTCGATTACAGCGCTCGTGGTGATGTCGCCGCGTCCGACGTCTTCCTCGAGCGCTCGACGAACAAGGTCGCGGTAATCCCGCGGATCGAGTCCCGTCGGCGGGGGCCCGGTCATGTAGCGCTTCCCCCCGGCCCCACCTCGGCAAGCTCGACTTCGACGCCATATTCGCCTGGAGCCGTCTCCAGACGCTCGATCAGTCCGGCGGCCATCAAGTCGCCCCGCACATCGTCAATCAGCGCAATCCGTTCCGCACGCTCGCGAACCAACACACGGCGCGCGGCAGTCTTCATGGGCCGCTGTTGCTCCGATTTTTTCTTCCGCACATCACCCAGCACCATGGCCGCCACGTCGAGCGCCACGACTCCACGATCATCTTCGCCGTTCGACAATGCAAGCAGCTCCCGCGCAGACGGCCAGCTCGCGTGGTGGACAGACCCGGACTGCCACCAGGACCAGACCTCCTCGGTCACGAACGGCAGAAACGGCGCAAAAAGCCGGAGGAGCATCGACAGGGCCGCAAGAAGCGCACCGTTTGCAGACGCTGCACCAACCTCCCCGTGATCACCATATCTCCGTGACTTGACGAGCTCGAGGTAGTTGTCGCAGAAAAACCAGAAAAAGGCTTCAGTATGCTCGAGCGCGCGCGTGTAGTTGTACGACTCGAGATCGGCTGTTGCTTCGTCAACCAGCCGAGCCAACTTCGTCAACATCCCACGGTCCAGTGTGTGGGTAACTGCTCCCCGGGGCTCCGTCCTGGACAGAATGAATTTCGATGCGTTCAACAGCTTGATGGCAAGCCGCCTGCCCACGCGCATCTGCCCGGCATCGAATGCCGTATCGACGCCCGGTCCACCTCGGGCGGCCCAGTATCGAACGCCATCTGAGCCGTGCTCCTCGAGCAGGGCGAACGGTGTGACAACGTTGCCCTTCGACTTGGACATCTTCTTGCGATCGGGGTCAAGTACCCAGCCCGAAATGGCCGCATCGGTCCAAGGCAGGCTGTCATGTTCGAAGTGTGACCGCAGCACGGTGTCGAAAAGCCACGTCCGGATGATTTCGTGGCTTTGCGGACGCAAGTCAAACGGGAACAGACGTTCGAAGAGGTCGCGGTCTTCTTCCCAACGGCCGGCAATCTGGGGCGTGAGCGATGATGTGGCCCAGGTGTCCATGATGTCCGGGTCAGCGGCGAACCCACCGGGATGATCGCGCTGGGCGGCTTCATAGCCATCAGGCACCTCGGTTGACGGATCCAACGGCAGCCGCGACTCATCAGGGATGAGAGGCTTGCCAAACTGGACGACACCATCGGTTCCGATGGGGTACCAGAGAGGAAACGGGACACCAAAGAAACGCTGGCGGCTGATACACCAGTCTCCGGCCAACCCGCTCACCCAGTTCTCGTATCGCGTCCGCATGTACTCCGGATGCCAGCGCAGCTGGCGACCACGCGCGAGCAGCGCGTCGCGATGTTCCATGGTTCGAATGAACCATTGGCGGCTCGTGATGATTTCGAGCGGCCGATCGCCCTTTTCGTAGAACTTCACGCTGTGCATGATCGGCCGCACATCGCCAATGAGCGCGCCAGCTTGTTTGAGTTGCTCGACGATCTGTACCCGAGCCTTCGACACCGACAAGCCAGCGAGTTGATCATAGTGGGCCTGCGCGGCCGCAGAGTCCTCCGACTCCCAGCCCGTCTCACCCCACCGGACCGGTCGCAGCGTGCCGTTCGGCTGGAGCACACCACGCACCGGCAGCGCAAGCTCCCGCCACCACACGACGTCGGTGACGTCGCCAAACGTGCAGATCATCGCGATGCCGCTGCCCTTTTCAGGATCCGCCAGCGGATGCGCTTTGACGGGGACACGCGATCTGAAGAGCGGCGTCAGAACGCTTTGGCCGAAGAGCGGACGATACCGTTCGTCATCGGGATGCGCGACAAGCGCTACGCATGCGGGAAGCAGTTCTGGCCGTGTCGTTTCGATTTCAATGCCACCGCCGTCAGGACGATCGAACCGCACGCGGTGATAGGCGCCTTCGCGCTCGCGGTCTTCCAGCTCGGCCTGCGCGACGGCCGTACGGAAGTCCACATCCCACAACGTCGGAGCCTCGAGCTGATAAGCAAGACCGCGCTTCAGCAATCGGACAAACGCCAGCTGCGAGGCGCGCTGGGCTCGGCGATCGATCGTCGCGTACCCCATCCCCCAATTCACCGACAGACCCAGATAACGCCACAGGTGCTCGAACGCCTTCTCGTCCTCCGCGGTCAATCGGTTGCATAGTTCGATGAAGTTCGGACGTGAAACCGGCAGTGGCTGCTTTGCCGGTTTCTCTGGAGGCACGAACGCCGGATCGTATGGCAGCGACGGATCGCAGCGCACGCCGTAGTAGTTCTGCACGCGCCGCTCGGTGGGCAATCCGTTGTCGTCCCACCCCATCGGATAAAAGACAGCTTTGCCGCGCATCCGCTGGAACCGCGCGATCAGGTCCGTGTGCGTGTAGGAGAACACGTGCCCCACATGCAGGGATCCGCTCACGGTCGGCGGCGGCGTGTCGATGGCGTACACGTCGCTCCGTGGGCGGCTGCGATCGAACTGGTAGGTCCGTTCCGCTTCCCAACGCGCCTGCCATTTGATCTCGAGCCCTTCCAGAACTGGTTTTTCTGGTACTTGCACAGGGTGCTGGATTCCAGACACGTCGGACATGACGGGTAATGGTAATCGAATTTAGCGATGAGCGATTGGTGAGCGGGGAATCGTGGGCGATTAGGGATCGGCGATTGGCGATTGATTGCGGAATCGAATTATGAAGGGAAAACGAAGCAGGAAAAATCGACCAATCGTGAATCGCCAATCACCAACGATTCACAAATCACCAATCGCTAATCGCCCAATCTTCCCGTTCTCTTGATGCGCTCGATTTCTTCGCGCACGAGGCGTTCCGCAACTCTCGACACCGTGTCCCTGACGGTGTCGCGAACGGCCGCGTCGTTGAGACGGTGGAGGACGCGATCGGAAACGCGCTCGACGAGCTCGTCGGTGATAGCGATGGGGCCCGCCGCAGGAGGCGGCGCGAACACACCTGGGATCGCCAGCGTTTCACCTTGCTCTGCGGCAAGAAGCGCGACGAACGCATCGGCCATTGGAACAGAAACGACCGGCCGAGGGGGCTCGGCTGCAGAATGCGGCGGCTCGTCAAATGACACCTGCCGCTTGGGTGCACTCTGGACCGGCGCTGCCACCGATGGGCCTGGAATCGGCGCACCAACGGGCGGAGGTTCGATCCGTGGGACAACTGGCTGTGCAGATTGCGCCTGGGGGTGCGCGACCGGCGCGGCGTGCACAATCGGAGGAGCCTGCACGACCGGAGTCGGCTGCTGTGCAATCGGTGGCGCGATCGTCTCACGCTGCGGGATTACGACCGGCGGCGCTTCCACACGCTCCACCGGTTGGGGCTCGGCGTCGGTCAGACCTGTGAAATCGAGGTTTGCCGGTCCCGAAACCTTCGCTGCCTGTTCCGCAATCCACTCGAACTCGTTTGGCCCGGCACCAGGTGTTCGCGCGAGGCCACTCGGCCTCTCGAGCTCCGGAAACGTCGTTGGGCGTTTCGGGGCCCAGTCCAGATCGTCTTTAGGACTCGCCTGCGGCGCAACGGCCGGACGATCGGCTGGTGCACCGACACGCTGCGATGCGTCAAGATTCGAGAATGCAGCATCGAGCTGATCGAAATAGTCGTCGAGCGAGACCTGGGCGTCAGGAGACTTGCCCTTGCCGGCCAGCGCATCCGATGTCAACAGGCTGACAGGATCAGGATCGTGGGTCGCCTTGGGCTGAACCTCCGGCGCCTTGACCTCGGCAGTAGCCGCCGTCGGGACGGCAGGCTGAGCCGGCGGTGGCGCGGCCTGGGCCGGCTTGGGGCTCGATGAACTACCAGCCCCCTTGAGCAGTTGCTTGACGCGACTAATCACCATGTGCGGCTCGAACGGCTTGGCCAGAACTCCATCGCATCCTACGGCCGTGGCCCGCGCCTGATCGACCGGCTCGAAGGCGCCGGTCAGCAGGACCACGGGAATGTGGGCGAGCGTGGGACGGCTCTTGACGTAAGCGGCCACGTCGTAGCCGTCTCGCTTCGGCATCCCGACGTCAGCCAGAATGATGTCGGGTGGGTCAGCTTCGATTCGGTCAATCGCCTGCTGGCCGTCACCCACAGCGGCAACGTTCACGTCCTCATCGGCAAACGTGAGCTCGATGACGCGCTGGATGGTAATGCTGTCGTCCGCCAGAAGGAGCTTGTGAGACATGACCGAATCGTCTGCTACCAGCGGAGAGAGCCCACCACCCTAGCTGTTTCGGCTGAAAACGACGGCAAGGATAGTCCTGGCATGACGGCTTCAGCCCTGATCCGCGCGCTTTCGGCCCTGGGAGCCCACAAAATCGACGATTTCGCGCATGGGGGTGCCGGGCAGAAAAACAGCCGCCACGCCCATGTCCTTGAGCGCCTGCGCGTCCCTGTCAGGAATAATCCCTCCCACGACCACCTGCACGTCCTCCAGGCCCTGCTCCCTGAGGCGCCGCAGAACCTCGGGGCAAATGTGATTGTGTGCGCCTGAAAGAATCGACAACCCGATGACGTCGGCATCTTCCTGCAGGGCGGCCGCGACAATCTGCTCGGGCGTCTGGCGGAGACCCATGTAGATCACCTCCATACCCGCATCACGCAGCGCGCGAGCGATCACCTTGGCCCCGCGATCGTGACCGTCCAGACCAGGCTTCGCAATGACGACCCTGACTCTTCGCATGATCGGAACTCGGAACTAGGCTTTCGGCTTTCGACACACGCGGGCCGAGCGCGCATAGCTCTTACTCGGCTCTGGGCTTTGGGCTCTCGGCTCTTGATCGAGAGCTTAGAGCCGAAAGCTGAAAGCCGAGAGCCTAGATCGTCGCCTCCTCCTGATATTCCCCCCACACGTCGCGCAACGCGTCGCACATTTCGCCCACGGTAGCGTACGCGCGGGCGCATTCAATGAGCGGCGGCATCGTGTTGTCCGTTCCCGCGGCTGCCGCTCGCAGGCCATCGAGCGCGCGGGCCACGCGATCGCGGTCGCGCGACCGCCGCAAGGTCTCGAGCTTGGCCATCTGTCGATCGCCAGCGGTTTCGTCAATATAGAGCGTCGGAATCGACGCCTCGTCTGGCGAGACAAACTCGTTGACCCCCACGACAACCTTGTCGCGGGTCTCGACCGCCCGCTGAAACCGGTACGCGCTTTCAGCAATCTCACGCTGCGGAAATCCACGCTCGATGGCTTCGACCATCCCACCCATGGCATCGATGCGCGCGAAATAGTCCGTGGCATCGCGTTCGAGCTCATTCGTGAGGGCCTCGACGAAGTACGACCCGCCAAGCGGGTCGACCGTCCTGGTGACACCGCTCTCGTACGCCAGGATCTGCTGTGTGCGCAACGCCAGCGTTGCCGCGCGTTCCGTCGGCAGGGCCAGGGCTTCATCCAGGGAGTTGGTATGCAGCGAATTGGCGCCGCCCAAGACGGCCGAGAGGGCCTGCAGGGCCGTTCGCACGACGTTGTTTTGCGGTTGCTGCGCCGTGAGTGAAACGCCGGCCGTCTGTGCGTGGAAACGAAGCTTCCACGATCGTTCGTCGGTCGCGCCAAACCGGTCGCGCATGACCGTTGCCCACAGACGGCGCGCCGCTCGATATTTCGCGATCTCTTCAAAGAAATCGCTATGGGCGTTGAAGAAGAACGACATGCGGGGCACGAACGCATCGACCTGAAGTCCGGCGTCCACACCGTACTGGACGTACTCAATCCCGTCACGAAGCGTGAATGCCAGTTCCTGTGCTGCCGTGGCCCCTGCTTCGCGAATGTGGTACCCGCTGACCGAAATCGTGTTCCACCGGGGCACTTCACGCCCGCAGAAGTCAAATCCATCGGTAATGAGCCGCAGGGACGGGCGCGGTGGGTAGATGTACTCCTTCTGCGCGATAAACTCCTTCAGGATGTCGTTCTGAATCGTGCCGGACAGCTTCTGCCAGTCGGCACCCTGCTGCTCAGCGACGACGAGATACATCGCGAAGATCATGGAGGCCGGCGAGTTGATGGTCATCGACGTCGTGATATCTGCCAACGAAATGCCGTCGAAGAGCGCCTCCATATCTCGAAGAGAGACGATACTCACACCGCATTTCCCGACCTCGCCCCGCGACAGCTCGTGGTCCGGGTCACGGCCCATCAACGTCGGCAAGTCAAAGGCCACGCTCAGCCCCGTCCCCCCGGCACTCAACAGCGCCTTGTATCGCTGATTGGTTTCTTCGGGAGTCCCGAATCCGGCAAACTGCCTCATCGTCCACAACTTACCTGTGTAACCCGTCTGATGAATCCCGCGCGTGTAAGGAAAGACACCCGGCGGCGGGCTCAGGCGGGCAAGCTCGACATCCGCGAGATCCCGTCCGGTATACAGTCGGTTGACGGGTCGACCGGAAATTGTGGTGAACGAGGCTGCCCGCTCGGGCGAAGGCTTCACGGCGGGGTCCAGCGTCGGCCGATCCCGTTCCCGCCCGGTGTCGGTCTGACTTGACGACGTCTTCATATTCCAACGCTGATTATACCGCCCGCGTCCGCGCTCCTTCGTGGTGTCGCGGCGCGATGTGAGCAGTGATGTGAAGCGTGGGTTTCTTGACTCCCTGTTTGCCGCACGTTAGGCTCGCCACCTATGGCCCACGGTCCCGTCTTTGCCGCAATGCTCGAGGAGTTCGATAGCGCCGCAAGGCTGCTCAAGCTCGACGCGGGCATCTGGAAGATCCTCCGACACCCCAAACGACAAATCACCGTGTCCTGCCCGGTGCAAATGGACAACGGCAAGATTGAAGTGTTCACCGGATACCGCGTCCAGTACAACATCTCACTGGGACCCGCCAAGGGCGGCATTCGCTTCCATCCCGACGTGTCGCTCGATGAAGTGACCGCACTCGCGGCGTGGATGACCTGGAAGTGCGCGGTGGCACAGCTGCCGTTCGGTGGTGGCAAGGGCGGCGTCGCCTGCGACCCGACTCGCATGTCTCCGCGCGAGCTCGAGGCCCTCACCCGCCGGTATGTGGCGGAGATCATCGACGCCATTGGTCCTGAGAAAGACATCCCCGCCCCCGACGTCAACACCAACGAGCAGATCATGGCGTGGGTGATGGACACCTACAGCATGCACGTCGGACACACGACGACGGCGGTCGTGACCGGCAAGCCGCTCGAACTCGGCGGATCGCTGGGGCGACGCGAGGCCACAGGCCGCGGGGTCATGATCGTCACGCGCGAAGCGGCCAGCCATCTGAAGCTCGACATCCGGAATGCGACGATTGCCGTCCAGGGATTCGGGAACGTCGGATCGGTGAGCGCACAGTTGCTCGCTGCGCTCGGGGCTAAGATTGTCGCGGTGACCGACTGGAAAGGTGGTGTCCACAACGACAAGGGTCTCGACATTGCCAAGCTTCTCGACTACGCCCGTCGACGCAAGACCGTGGACGAGTTTCCAGGGGGTGATCCCTTCACCAACGAAGACCTGTTCAAGCTGAAAGTCGACGTCCTGATTCCCGCTGCGTTGGAGAATCAGATCACCACGGAAAATGCAGGCGACATCCAAGCCAAGATCATCGTCGAAGGGGCCAATGGGCCGACGACCCCCGATGCGCACAATCTCCTGCACTCACGGGGGATTTTCGTGGTGCCTGATATCCTCGCCAACAGCGGTGGCGTGACCGCGTCGTACTTCGAATGGGTACAGAACCGATACGGCTATCACTGGAAAGAACCGGAGGTCGTCGAGCGGCTTGAAACCAAGATGGGCGAGGCGTTCGATTCGGTGCTCAAAACCTCGCTCAAATACAAGGTCGATCTCCGCACGGCCGCCTATCTGGTGGCCATCGACCGCGTGGCAACCGTGACCAGGATGAGAGGGATGTACGCGTAGGTCTCAGGTCTGACTTCTGACTTCTATCTTCTTAATTCTCCGTTCAGGCCCCCACGCGAACCGCAATCAGTTCTTTCTTTTCTCCGGCGGAAATTTCAATGAGGTACTCGCCCGCGGCGAGGCCGGACAGGGCGAGATCGAGCTGGTGCGCTCCCCCACCGATCCCGGCCGGCTGCACCTGGAGATCGCTCATCCGCTCCCCAGCGCGGTTGAGCAGTCGTGCCGCTGGTACGATGGCGTCGGGGCTGTACAAGTTGAACCGGACGAGCAGACGCTCGCTGCGACTGAACTCACGTGTAATGGTCGGAACCGCTTTCGGGTCGGCCGCCAGCGTCTGCCATTCGCGTGCCGTACGCGCACGGAAGACCTGAGGTGTCGCCAGCAGCACGTCGGTGCCTGTCAGGTCGGGCACCGAAATTTCCTGACTGTCCTTGTCCAGAATCTGGGCTTCAAGGCCTTCGACCGTGAGCAACAACTGCACCTTGCCAGGCTCAGCTTCGAACGTGACCTGTGACGGGCCTCGCATGCCCGCGGTCCGGCTTGCAGCCGCCGCTGGTGGTGGTGCGCCGCCGGTTGGAGGCGCCAACGCCCCACCGGGCACCGGACCGCGAAAGTACGGGCTCCCTTTCGCACCGGCGGCCAGCAACGTCACCCGCGCCGGCTCTTCGCGGCGACCACTCGAGGCTGGCATCGGCTCCCATACGAACGTCACTTTCGTCTTGCCGTTCTCACCACGCGACATTCCCACCCAGGTTCGAATCAGGCTGCTGCGCGGTGTCGCCGATAGCGTTCCGAGCGCCGCCTCGACCGCGGGCGCCGGTCCAGGCTTCGGAGGCGCAATGGCACGTGCGGTCTCTTCCGCCGTCAGCGCCCAGTACCCCGGCCGCGCGCGAACCTGCACTCGAGGACGCCGTACACGCACTTCGATCTTGTGGAACTTTCCGTCCTGGGGTGCGGCCGACGAGTTGTAGCCCAGCAGGTAATACGTGGCCGAGTCGGTCAGCATCTGCTGCAGACCCTTGCTGAGATCGTTCTGGTTGACGATCGCTCGGCCGTCCGTGTTCTCCGCCAGAATCCGCAACGTGTCCATCGTCTGATTCAGCGCCGCGCGATCGGTCGAATTGTGCACGTTCTCGTTGATGTCAAATTCCTGTCCGGCAAGTCCACGCGGATCGAGCGTGTAGAGGGCCGTATTGTTGCGGTTGGCCACGTCGTACACGTCCTGCAGATCCCTCAAGATGTCGGTCTGCGCAAAAAAGTCGCCGGTCGTATCCCCGGTACCGGCAAGCGGATTCAACCGGGCGGGATTGCCAACACCGGGCTGATCCGCAACAGGATCGGCGAGCTGCGCTGGCAGCCGTCCGACGAACCCTTCGCTGACGACGAGCATTGCCTTGCGTCCTTCGCGGAGACCGCCCAACCTGGTCGCGAGGGCCTTCATGGCACCCATGGTGATCTGGGTGCGAATCCGCTCAACGACATTGGCAGGATAGTGCGCGTACCGCGCCTCGATGTCGTTCATCGGCTGATAGTCGTATTTACGGCCGTCGAATCGCGCGACTGCAGACAGGACGCTGGCATGATTGCGCGTGAGCCGCACTTCGGTGAGCGGCGTGAGAGGATGCATGACCGCAAGGATGTCCGTGGGTGACAGCCGGTTCTGGATAAAGTCGATCAACGGCTGTCGCACCTTCATGCTATTGATGCGCCGGACGTGATAGTCATCCAGAAAGATCGCAATAATCCGGGCATCGTCCCGGGACGCCTCGACTTCCTCGTCACTGTTCGTTCGAATCTGTCGTGGGAGTTCCTGGCCCGGAACCGGGGTCGTACGGACCTGAACCAGTTTGAAGGATTCGACGACCTGGGGCTTGCCGTCCTCGAACACCTCGAAGTCTTTCTCCGTCAGGTCGAGGACGGGCTTGCCATCTCGACTGGAAACGATCGCATCGACCCGAACAAAGTTAACCCCGGCACGAAAGACCGGCTGGTCCGCCGGCGCAGGCGTCTGTGACGCGGGCGGCGGGGCGGGTGGAGGTGTCTGCTCCTGCTGAGGTGCGGCGCCGGGCCGCTCGACCCCCATGAGTCCCAGGGCCAGGATCAGCGCCAGCGACCGAAAGCTGCGGACCATATCTCCCCCCAGTAGTCCTGTCGAAGCCCGGATCCCGAGGACGGATCCCGAAGTTTTCCAATGATAACATTGTCGACGCCGGGGATCCGCCCATGACGCGACCTTCAAGTGAACTGCCGGCTCCACTTTCAACCCTGTCGGATGACGAGACATTGTTCAGGGACAGCGTGCGTCAGTTTGCCGTACGCGCTGTCACGCCCCTCGTGCGGGAAATGGATGAGCAAGCCGCCATTCCGCGCGCGCTCATTGGTCAGCTCTTCGATCTCGGTGTCATGGCCATCGAGATTCCGGACCAGTTTGGAGGCAGCGGCGCCACGTTTTTTCACGCCGTCCTGGCCGTCGAAGCGCTTTCTGAAGTCGACCCGTCGGTGGGCGTCCTCGTCGACGTGCACAACACGCTCGTCATCAACGCGCTCCTGCGCTGGGGTAGTGAGAGTATCCGCCAGCGATACCTGCCGAAGCTCGCAACCGCAAGTGTTGGCGCCTATGCGTTGTCGGAAGCCGGCTCCGGCAGCGATGCCTTTGCCCTGTCGACGCGGGCCAGGCAAAGCGGCAACGACTTCGTGATCACGGGGCGCAAGCTGTGGATCACGAACGCCAACGAGGCGGACGTGTTCGTCGTGTTCGCGACGGTGGACCCGGCAGCCGGCTACAAGGGGATCACAGCGTTCCTCATCGAACGCGGGTTTCCTGGATTTACCGTCGGCAAGAAAGAGGACAAGCTTGGCATCAGGGCAAGCAGTACGTGTGAGCTCCTGTTCGAGGACTGCCCGGTCCCAAAGGAGAACGTGCTCGGCGACGTCGGCCGCGGGTACAAGGTTGCGATCGAAACGCTCAATGAAGGCCGCATCGGGATTGGAGCCCAGATGGTAGGGCTGGCTCAAGGCGCGCTCGATCACGCCCTGGCATACATCAAGGAGCGGAAGCAATTCGGCAAGGCTATTGCCGATTTTCAGGGCGTGCAGTTCCAGGTTGCGCGGGTCGCCACCGAGCTCGAGGCTGCGCGTTTGATGGTGTACCAGGCCGCACGGTTGCGCGACAGCGGCCGGCCATTCCTGAAGCAGGCAGCTATGTGCAAGCTGTTTGCCTCGGAAATGGCGGAGCATGTGACGTCACTGGCCGTACAACTGTTTGGCGGTTACGGCTACACGAAGGACTACCCGGTCGAAAAGCTGTACCGCGACGCGAAGATCGGCCAGATATACGAGGGGACCTCGAATCTGCAGCTGCAGACGATCGCTAAGGAGATAGTGCGCTGATCTCGGGGAGTCGGGATTCGGGGTTCGGGGTTCGGGGTTCGGGGTTCGGATTCGGGGTTCGGGTCCCGTAGACTTGCAGGTGGAGTGTCAATCATGACCGAACAGTTGAAACTTCGCGTAACCGGGATGACCTGCGGTGGGTGCGAGAACGCAATCAAGTTCAC
>DATBJG010000074.1:0-5585 GCA_036556585.1 Vicinamibacterales bacterium | reverse complement strand
CTGTTTCAGAACCACGACTGTCCGACGGGCGCCCGCGAACTGGCGTGACCTCGGGCTGAACCGCGTCAGAAGCTGGCCGAAAACAAGCCGGCCGGTCGAAGGAATTGAGCGTGAAGCAGGTTACGTACCGCAACCCCGAGCGGGCGAGGTCGTGCGTATATACTCGTCGCCGGAGGCTTGAGGAAACGGGATGAAACACACATTCATTGGCGTTGCGCTCACCATTCTCGTCACGAGTGGATCGGCATCAACGATCGCGGGACAGGCGACAACGGGGTGCGCGCCGTCGGGTGGGCTGTCCTTCGTCTGCGGAATTCAGAATCCGGAAGATCTGGTCCTGGTGCCAAACACTCAGTGGTTGATTGCCAGCGGAATGGCGCCTGGCAGCGGATTGCACCTCATCGACACGCGAGCGAAGACGGCTCGAAATCTCTATCGTTCCGATGCACCCGGTGCCCGTCAGGACCGGAAGCGATTCCCCAACTGCCCGGGTTCGCTCGATGCGAAGCAGGCGGTATTACACGGGTTGAGCCTGAGGACGGCCGGGAAGGGCCGCTACACGCTGTACGCGACGAACCACGGGGGTCGTGAATCGATTGAGGTGTTCGAGATTGATGTCACAGGCACAGCGCCGTCCGCTACCTGGATTGGGTGTGTGCCGATGCCGGACAAGATGCCAGCAAACAGCGTGGCGGCATTCAGTGACGGCTCGCTGGTGGCCACCGTGCTGATCATGCCGGGCAAGACATTCGAGGATGCGTTTGCCGGCCGTAATACCGGCGCGGTCTTCATGTGGACGCCTGGCTCACCGGCGTTTCGTATGCTCCCAGGCACGGAGACCTCGGCAAACAACGGCATTGAAACATCTCCTGACGATCAGGAATTCTTTGTCGTGTCGTCGACGTTGAAACGCGTCTTTGCGTTCTCGCGTAAGGATCCGTCCAAGCCACTCCGTTTCGCGCAGCTAGCCGAATTCGGGCCAGACAACGTTCGGTGGACGAGTGACAATCGCCTCATAACCGCCGGCATGATCGACAACGAGCCGGCCTGCGGCGGCCCTCCCAAGACGGAAGCCGGCATCAGATGCTCACGGGGTCACATGGCCGCAACAATTGATCCAAAGACAATGGCGGTTATGGAGATTTCGCGCGGGCCAGCGACCCCGTCGTTCACGGGGACGGCAATGGCAATGCGGGTGGGGAACGAGCTGTGGCTCGGCTCGTTCAATGCCGATCGGCTGGCGTATCGATCACTTAAGCCCTAGCGCGTATTCTCTCCAGGGCGCGTCGTTCTTCGCCGTACGGATCGTTGACGAGCCGGCACTCGGTGTTGAACACCATCGTCGCGCGTCGAACTGGATCGAACGCAGGCCAGTTCGGCAGGCCCGGGTGGTTCGGGTTTCCGGTCTTCGCAAAACTGACCCAGGCACGGCTCATCTTGTCGGCCAGCGTGTTGCGATCGCGACCGGTCCCATTCATGAACTGCGTGTCGTCCACGTGATCGAATACGAACGGCAGCTCCATGCAGTGCATCGAGCGCAGTTTGCCCTGACGAACCGGTGAGCGCCACTGGAAGTAGTACATGAACACGGGCGCTTTCTTCTGTGCGAACTTGCGTTCGGCGATGGTGTACGACGACAAGCGAAGCGGCGAGGAGTCACCCGCCATCACGGCAGCAAGATCGCCGGGACTCTCGGCAGGACGACTCTTCCGATAGATTGCGACTAATCGATCGGCCTCTGCAGCCTCAATTTTCAGGAACTCGCTGACCCAGACTCGAAGTGAAGCGGCATCCACGGGCTCGGAGCTCCAATACGGCGCTCCGGGATCGGCATACGGCACGCCCTCTGTTTCGTTCGAACCGCACAGGATGGGAATGGTTGCGGCAAGGTCTGATGCCACGGGGGAGAACGGATGCACGGTAAGTGTTCGATCATCGACGACCGGGGTAAACCTGAGAGAGATGTCCCCACTTGGCGACGGTCGTCCGGCCTGACCTCCAGCGCGTCCGGTCCCACCAGTCAATGCAGCGAGAATCTCGTCGGCGGACCGGTTTTGCAACGAATCGACCTGATCCGGTTTCACACCGAGGCGAGCGAGCAATAGTTCCGCAGCGGCCGTTGCCTGGTGTGGCTCGAGCGCGGTGATGGCCGTATCAGCCAGCGTGCTCATGATGATCGCGCGGTGAAACAGGCCCTTCGCCGCGGGCATGCCTTGCAGGATGCTCGTCTTGCCGCCACCACCCGACTGGCCGAAGATCGTGACGTTGTCAGCGCTGCCGCCAAATGCGGTGATGTTGTCGCGCACCCACTCGAGTGCGAGCACGATATCCTGCATACCCAGGTTGCTCGATCGTGAATACTTTTCTCCGGCGATTTCAGGAAGGTGCAGAAAACCGAAGGCGTTCAATCGATGGGTGACGGTCACCACCACGACGTCGTGGTTTCGCGCGAGCGCGGTGCCGTCGTAAAAAATCGAATGACCGGATCCGGTTCGAAATCCACCACCGTGAAACCAGACCATGACGGCGCGGTTCCCGCGGCCGATCGCGGGCGTCCACACGTTAAGTCGAAGGCAGTCCTCATCCATTGGCCCGCTGCCGGTCAGGGCGTCACCAATCTCGGGGATCATTGGCCGGTGCGGTTGTGGGGCGCGAGGTCCGAACTCGGTCGTCTCGAGAACACCCGTCCACGGAGTGGGTTTCGATGGGGGCATGAATCGATTGCTGCCGGCCGTGGAGGCTCCGTATCGAAGACCCTTGAAGATATGTACGCGGTTTCGACCGAGACCTCTGATCTTGCCAGCAGTGGTCTCGACGACCGGGCCAGGGCTGGGCGAGGTCTGTGCGAGAGCCTCCCGGACCAGCCTGCCAAACCCGGTTGCTGGCAACGCGAGGGCCGTTCCGGCAGCGGAGAGAAAAGATCGGCGGTTTGTACGCATTTATGCCCAGGGTCTATCAGTTATCAGTTATCAGTAGTCAGTTTTCTCAACTAACTGAGAACTGACAACTGAAAACCTCGCCTAATAGTAGCGAACGGGACAGGAATTGTCCCTTTGTGACGCTGCGAAAAAGTTCGTTCCGCACGCGGACGATTTCACAGACGGAGCGCAGATTGGGCCACGATTCCCAGTCCACCCTCACATCATCCCGGTACAATCGTTGCTTTACAGCGTTTTCTGGAGGAATCTTGGTTGGAAATCCCCGCGTGCTTCCTGGACTCCTTGCACTGGTTGTCCTCGGGATCTTGGTGCCGTCGTTGTCCGCCGGGCAAAGTGCCACGCCTGAACCTGATCGCGCCGATCGGCTCCCTCTTGCCGCCGCATTAGATCTCAACGCCGATCCTCGCACTGTCGAGATTGAGCTGACGGCAGTGGTTGCCGACGTGGAGATTTCGCCGGGGAGACGTGTCAAGGCATGGACGTACAACGGATCAATTCCAGGTCCCCTCATCCGAGTGAACGTGGGCGACCGGCTCATCGTCCGTTTTACGAACCGCCTGCCCGCAGCGACTACGGTTCACTGGCACGGCCTTCGGGTTCCGGCGCAGATGGATGGGGTTCCGGGTCATTCGCAACCAGAAGTTGCACCAGGCGGGACGTTCACGTACGACTTTATCGTGCCCGATGCGGGCCTCTATTGGTATCACCCGCATGTGATGTCGGCCGCTCAGGTGGGGTTCGGGCTCTATGGGGCGTTCCTGGTGAACGATCCGTCCGACAACGTTGGCATTGTCACCGAGCAGGTGCTCGTGCTGAGCGATATCGACCTTACCGCCAGCGGAGAACTCGAGTCACCGGAGACTGGGGGATCGACCGGGATGGCCTTTGGGCGCGAAGGAAACGTCCTGCTCGTCAATGGACGTCATCAACCGCGCATGACCGCACGGGCCGGTGTCACTGAGCGTTGGCGTGTCGTCAATACGGCAAAGAGCCGGTATTTCAATCTCGACCCCGGTCCCGACCAGCGGTTGACGAAAATTGGGAGCGACGGCGGTCTGCAGGAGTATGCCGTCGAGCTGGAAACGCTCGTGCTGGCGCCTGGGGAGCGCGCCGACGTGCTCCTTACCCTCGGTGCCCGACCTGGAACCGAAATCCCGGTTGCGGCACACCTGTTCGATCGCGGCTACGGCAGCGTTGAAGCAAGAATGGGGGAGACGCTCTTCACGATCGTCCTCGACCGAACGGCCGCGTTACCGCGCGTACCGTTGCCCAAGGCCACGCGTCAGCTCGAGCCAATGAGCCGCGCCGGTGCCTCCGACGTGGCCATCGAATTTGGCATCACGCAACAACCCGACAAGACGTTTTACTACACCATCAACGGCAAGCCGCTCGGAAAGTTTTCGCCCGTTGCCGCGACCGTTGGAGAGACTCAGGTCTGGACGATCACCAACACGACGCCGTGGTCACATCCGTTCCACCTGCACGGGTTCTTCTTTCAGGTGTTGGACAGGACGGGCCAACCGGTTCGACCACTCGAATGGAAAGACACGGTGAGCGTGCCTTACAAGAGCAGTCTGCAGGTCGTCGTGCAATATGACGACCGTCCAGGAACCTGGATGTTTCATTGCCACATCCTGGATCATGCCGATGGCGGGTTGATGAGCAGCGTGCGCCTCACGAGACCCGGTGAGGCGGGGACTCGGGTCGATCACGATCTTCACAAGCCCGCCGCACCCAAACCCTGATAACTGAAAACTCCTAATCCTCCACGAGCTCCCCGACACAGAAATGGGCCATGTGCGTTTGGGCCAGCTGGCTGTGGAAATCTCCGAACTCCGCCGAGGCGTCCTTACCTGCGTACATCCTCGCCACGAACGGTCCGCCGGGATGATGATCCTTCCACTCGGTGAAGTCGTAGACCTTGTTGCGAATGATGATCCAGCAGTCCTCGAAGGTGCTGTGCCTTGCAACCTCCGCGCGGGTGATCTGTCGGTCGCCGCTCAACGACCGTGCCGGCACCCACAGGTTGCTCGCGATCTGTTTGCGCGCATCGGCGGCGGCGCTGCGGGCGCGAAAGTCCCACGGGCCGAGCTTCTTCGGCGGCAGTTTCTCGCCGATCTTCCGAGCATCGAACGCATAGATCCACGAGTCATCGTCACCCGCACGCTGCTCGTGATCGAAGATTGGATAGTCGCGTTCGTTGAGCGCGCCCAGGAGCAGCCGGCGCTCCGCCGAATCCGGCGGCTCGAGGTGCTTGAACAGGAACTTTGATCCGAACTGGAAGCGCGTGGCGCGATAGTGACGCACACGTTCGTAGTGGAGCAGCGCGCTGTAGACGTCGATTCCGTGCAGTTTGAAGCAGCAGCCCAGTGCAGCGCCATCCTCGAACGCCTGTGACGCGCCTTGCCCCATTGTCGGCAACATGGGATGGGCGGCATCGCCGAGCAGGCAGACGCGGCCTTCCTGCCAGTGTTCGAACGCGTCACGATCGTACAGCCCCCACTTTGTAGGGTTTTCCATTGCACCGGCGAGTGCAAGGACGTCGTGTGTGCGCTCATCGTCTCCGAACGCTTTGCTCATCGTGCTCGTCATTTCCGCATGGTCGATCGGGAACCAATCGCCCCAGTCTTCGCGCTCGAACTCGGC
>DATBJG010000073.1:0-26641 GCA_036556585.1 Vicinamibacterales bacterium | reverse complement strand
CTCCTGGACTATCAGTCGGTGATTACATCACCGGACGATTACCTCATCCTGGGCTTCCAGCCGATTTCGTCTCGCACCTATTTTGCGGCTCGTCTGACGAACGTGATCGTCTACACCATGCTGATGACGACCGCGTTTGGTCTGCCGTCGATGTTCGTCTACGGCCTGGTGGTCAGGGGATTCACGCCGACGCTGGGTGTGGCCGCCATCCTGGCAATCTACGCGACCAGCATTGCCACCTCGCTCGCGATTCTCGTGTCCTACGCCTCGATTCTTCGTGTCGTGCCGGCCTACCGGTTGAAACGCGCGCTGACTTACGTGCAAGTCGTGCTGTCATTTCTCGTGTACGGCGGCATTGTCATTATTGGACCGCTTTTTGACGATCAGAGTGTGCTGCAGGGTTTGCGGCGCACGCGGTGGCTGCTCCTCCATCCGGCCGCCTGGTTCGCCAGCTATCTTGATCTGGCTACCGGACGTGCGGGGATAGTCGAGGTCGGATTGGCAGCGATGTCGATTGGCGTGCTGGCATTGCTCGTGAGATCAGCCTCAGGCCGATTGTCCCTCGACTACGCCGACCGGCTTGGTGCGCTGGTGACCGCCAGCGCACCGGTGAAGGTGGCCTCGTCCACCCCACGCCGTGGCTTCTGGTTCGGTCGCGACGAGGCCCGGGCGGTTTCGTTGCTCGTTCGGGCCCAGTTCAAGCACGACTCCAAGTTTCGACTTGGTGTGCTCGGCATCGTGCCGCTGACGATCTTCTATCTGGTGTTGGGCATCCGCGAGGGCGCCATCCTGGATCCGTTCGAGACACAACCCGACATGGCTCAGGACTCCATCGTTTACCTTGCCGTGTTGCTTTTCCCCACGATCATTCAGGTCTATCTGACCCGAAGCGACGCCTTTCGTGCATCATGGATCTTCTACACATGTCCCACAGACACGCCGCGACTCGTGCTGGCGACGAAGTGGTTCGTGATGGCATCGTTCGTGCTGCCCTATCTGGGGTTGATGGCGGTCGTCTTTCTCTATCAGTTTGGCAATCCCTTGCACGTGGCCGTGCACGTGCTGGTTCTTGGCCTGCTCAGTCACTTGTTCCTGCAGATGACCGTGTTCATCGATCCAAACCTCCCCTTTTCGAAACCAATGCAAAAGGGTGAGCGCTCTCTGGTGATGTTCGTCACGGCGCTGGTCCAGACCGTGCTCGCGGTGCCGATGGTCATGCTGGTCAGCCGCTTCATTTATTCCAACGCCGCGCTGACCGCTGTCTTCATTGCCGGGATGGTGCTGCTGTCGGCTGGTGTCGAACGAATGCTGGCGGTCCGCGTGACCCATCGCAGCGGACGTTGGGAGTACATCGGTTAGGACGCGGCCACGACATCGAAGCGGAAAACGCTCTCTACACGATCCCGCTATAATCCGTCTGGCCATGCAGCCTCGGAAGTTCCTGGACGAGTTCGTGGCATCTCATCGCGGCACGCGCGTGGGCCGCCTGTTCGGCCAGCCGGCGGCCTTTGCAGGGCGCCGCGTGTTCGCGCGTGTCTCGCGCCGAGGGCTCGAGTACCGGGCCATGCGGCCGCTGGGGCGTCGCGGGCGACAACCCATGGGCGAATGGATTCTCGTCCGACCGGCCACGGACCGCGACTATGTGAAGCTCGTCCGGCTTCTCGAGGGCGCCATCCAGGCGGTTGTCACCGCCGATTAACGGACAAGTCGAATCGCCGATGTCGCTTCGCTACGGCACCTCATACTGGCTCGATACATTCCCGAAATCCAGGCTGCCCGCCTATCCTCGCCACCGTGGTGATCTCAGCGTCGATGTCGCAATAGTCGGCGGCGGGTTTGCGGCGTGTGCCTCGGCGTACGCCTTTTCGGCCGCGGGAATCAACGTTGCGCTCTTCGAATCCGACCACATTGGTCGCGGGAGTACGGCCCTCTCAAGCGGTCTGGTCCTTCAGGAACCCGGCGTCGATTATCGGGAAGTCGAACAACTCTATGGCGTGCGCGTCGCGCGCCGTGTGTTTCAGCAAACGCACCGCGCGGCTCTCGAGCTTGCGGGGACGCTTCGCCGCCTTCGCATCGAGTGCGGGCTGGAACCAAAGCAACTTGTCCGAGTGGCCCTGATGCCAGACGATGAAAAGGTGTTGCGACGCGAGTGGCAGATGCGAAAGTCGGCGGGGCTCGATGCGGCGTTCCTCAACACGCGTCTCGCACGCTCACGGGTGAAGATCGATCGCTATGGCGCCATCCAGACACGGGACCATGCGAGGGTCGACCCGTATCGAGCGTGTCTGGGCTTTGCGCGTGCGGCGGCGGCTCGCGGAGCGCTCATCTTCGAGCAAAGCTCCGTACGACGTGTCCGTTTTGGACGGAAGTCGGCCGAACTGAGAACCGAACGGGGACTGGTGACCTCATCGACGGTCGTCATTGCCACCGAGCGCGCGGAGGATCTCTTCAGACCGTTGAAGCGGCATTTCAAGACGTTTCATCGCTACCACGTTGTCACGAACCCGTTGCCGGCTGCCGTGCGCCGAGAGCTTGCGGCCGAGAACGTCGTGGTCACCGACACCGCATCCCCTTCGCACTGGGTCCAGCAGCTGCCGAACGGTCGCGCCATCTGTTCGGGGGCCGATCAACCACAGGTTCCCGTTCGGCTTCAGGACAAAGTTCGGATTCAGCGCACCGGCCAGCTGATGTACGAGCTCTCCACGTTGTATCCCGCAATCTCGGGTGTGATGCCCGAGTACGGATGGGACAGCGCCTATGGCCGCACAGCGGATGGTTTGCCGTACTTGGGTCCCCATCGAAACTATCCACGGCATCTCTTCGCACTCGGCTGTGGATTGGGAGGTCCCGCCCTGGCTTTTCTAGGCAGCCGCATCCTGCTGCGTCACTTTCTGAACCAGCCGGCGAAGGGCGACGAGTTCTTCGATTTCAGCCGTGCGCGGAGTTGAGATGCGCACCGACCTGCTGGTGTTCGGACCGCATCCGGACGACATCGAAATCGGCATCGGTGGCACAGTCGCCAAGCACGCCGCGCTCGGTCATCAGGTCGGCCTGTGCGACCTCACTCGCGGCGAGATGGGCAGTAACGGGACGCCAGACGAGCGGCTGGCCGAAGCCGAAGCCGCCCGACTCGTCCTGGGTGCGGCCTGGCGCGAGAATCTGGCGTGGCCCGATCGGGCCATCGGTGGGGAGGATCAAATCCGGCAGGCGGCAGCACTGATTCGACGCGTGCGACCGCGCGCGATCGCGATCCCGTACTGGCACGATCGCCATCCCGATCATGCGGCAGCCAGCCATGTGCTGACCGAGGCCATCTTCAACGCCCGATTGCGGCGCTATCAGGCCGACGGTGATCCCTGGCTGGCCGAGTGGACCTGTTACTACTTCATCAATGACAGCATCCAGGCTTCCTTTTTGGTCGATGTCTCCGCGCATTACGAAGTGAAACGTCGGGCCCTCGCTTGCTATCGCAGCCAGTTCGTCGGTCCGCAGGCGGGCTCGGATGGCGTCGCAACGCGGCTCACCTCGCCGCGATTCATGCAACTGATCGAAAGTCGGGATGCACAGTTCGGCGCGCTCGCGGGCGCCGCGTTTGCCGAGGGCTTCGTGGTGAAAGAGCCCATCGTCAGAGACGGTTTGCTGAAAAGAACTGGTTAGGAGATCGTTCGGATCGTTCGCTATGAAGATCGCAATCGTGTGTTACGCGTCAGTGGGAGGCAGCGGCATCGTCGCAACTGAGCTGGCGAAGTGTCTGGTCGATCGCGGCCATGAAGTCCATCTCATCAGCACCGACCCACCGTTTCGGCTGGGGGAGTTCCGGACGGGCCTGGTGTTTCACCGGGTCGAGACGCCGGCGTACCCGTTGTTCCGCGAGCCCCAGTACCTGTTGTCGCTTTCGAACGCCATCGTCCAGTTATCACGCGAGCTGACGTTCGACCTGGTTCACGCGCACTACGCGATTCCACATGCGACGGCCGCCTACCTGGCGCGTCAGATCCTGTCGTCCACCTCCGGCGCGCACGTGCCGAAAATCATCACGACGCTGCACGGGACCGACATCACGCTGCTGGGAAGCGACAGGTCTTACTCCGAAACGGTCGCGTTTTCCATCGACCGATCAGATGGTGTGACCGCAGTATCGGAGAGCCTGAAACGTGACACGTATCGTGCGCTCGACGTGCAGCGCGAGATCCGCGTCATTCCGAATTTCGTGGATACAAATCGTTACCGTCGCGTGCCACCAGCCGAGCTTCGGCGACAGATCTGTCCGTCGGGCCGCTATGAGAAGCTCATCGTGCACACGTCGAACTTCCGACCGGTCAAGCGTGCCGAAGCGGTCGTGGAAATCTTCAAGAGGATTCGGACGAAGGTGCGGGCTCGGCTCGTTCTCGTGGGCGACGGGCCGGATCTCGCCAAAGTCTCGCGTCTGGTTCAGGATCTCAAGCTTGGACAGGACGTTGTGGCACTCGGTGAACAGGATCAAGTGGTGCCCTTGCTCTCGGTAGCCGATCTCTTTCTTCTCCCTTCGCAGCAGGAAAGCTTCGGGCTTGCGGCGCTCGAGGCCATGGCCTGCGGTGTTCCCGTCATTGCCTCCAGAGTCGGCGGCCTGCCTGAAGTGATTGATGATGGCGTGGATGGATACCTGAAGGATCCGGAAGATCTTCAGGGCATGGCTGAACAGGCGCTAACGGTTCTTGGAGATGTGAAACTCCACGAACGCCTGGCGGCCGCTGCCAGGCGTAAAGTTGAGGAGAAGTTTGGCGCTGACCGCGTCGTGCCCCAGTACGAAGCTTTTTACCGTGAAGTGTTGGTGTAGGCTGAAGGCTAACCTGAAGCTGATGGCTAACCTGAAACACTTGGCGCTCCTTGCCGCGCTCATCGGATCCGTACTGGTCCAGCAGCCGGGTATGGCCCAACGCGGACAGCGAGGCCAGGGACGCGGACTTCAAATCGACCCAAACCAGGAATGTCCGCCTGGCATGACGGAGATACGTCCTGGACGCTGCCAGGCACCTGAGTTTCTCGCCCCGAGCATCGTCGACTATCGGCCACGCTCCACGCTGGTGACCGAGGAGCACCCTGTCCCGAAGGCGAAGTTCCCAGCAGTCGATATTCACGCCCACCCGCGGCTGCCTTTGACTGCCGAAGCGCTCGAGCCCATCGTGGCTGACATGGATCGTTTGAATCTGCGTGTGCTCGTCCACACACAGTCTGGCGATTCCCCGGATCAGCTGAGACAGGCGCTTCGAGCCATCGCGAGCAGCCGTCACAAAGATCGAATGGTCGTGTTTGCGGACATGAGCTTTCAGGGCGTTGGTCCCGGCTTCGGGCAGCGCGCGGCCACGCAGCTCGAAGCCGACATCAAGGCAGGGGCGACGGGTCTCGGGGAAATCCCGAAGGCGTTTGGCCTGGCCTACAAGAAGGCCGATGGAACCCGCCTCAAGGTCGACGATGCGGAACTCGATCCTGTCTGGGAGGCCGCGGGGCGTCTCAATGTACCCGTCTTTCTGCACGTGGCCGAACCGCAGGAGTTCTTCCAACCGATCGACTACAAAAATGAACGCTGGCTGGAGCTTGCGCTGTTTGGCGACCGTCGGTATCCGCCCGAACGGTTTCCGCGATTCGAAGAGTTAATGCTCGAGCGGAATCGATTGATCCAGAAGCACCCGAAGACCCGCTTCATCCTCGCGCACTTTGGATGGCACGCCAATGACCTTGCGCGAGCCGGCAAACTTCTCGACAGCGCTCCCAACCTCTATCTGGACGTCGCGGCGGTTCTTTACGACTTCGGACGGCAGCCGCGGGCGGCGCGTGAATTCTTCGTGAAATATCAGGATCGGATTCTGTTCGGCAAGGATTTCTGGGCGCCCGAAGAATATCCGTCGTACTGGCGCGTGTTCGAGACGCGTGACGAATACTTCGACTACTACCGCAACTACCACGCCTTCTGGAAGTTGTATGGCATGGACCTCCCGGACGCGGTCCTCCGGAAGCTCTACTATCTGAATGCGCTGAAGATTGTTCCTGGTTTGCCTCAGACGGGGTGGCCACAGTGACAGGCGGGTCTAAAGACCCGCCTCTACATTCAACGCAGTGTCGTGCCCCGGTAGAGGCGAGTCTTTAGACGGGCCTGTCTTGAAGTTCCTTCAGCGCGCGAGCCATCAGCGACACTCGCCGGCCGTACGCGCGGGCACTGGCCACACCATCGGGTGACGGTGCCTGCGCCGGTGCCACGATCAACCCCGCGCACGCTGCAGCGGCATAGATCGGCTTGAGCGCCGATTCGTTATTCCCTGGCGCGAGCGGCGCCGCAATCTTGCCGTCCATCCCGCCAATGGACGGGAGCGATCCGACATAGCGCTGCAACTCGGCCGACGAGTCCTCTGGAGTCGCCAGGATGATTACGTCCGCCCAGGCAGGATCGGCTGCGCGCGGCACAACGTAATCCATGGTCATCCGATCCAGATTCTGCTTCCAGGCAGGATCGGCTGCAATCGTGGCTGAATCGGCAAGATCGGCAACGCGGCGCAGGCGGATGTTCGATTTGGTCTGAATGGCGCCGAGCCCCGCGGCCAGCGCAAGTTGCTCCGCTTTTCCGTAGCGGGAGTAGAAGACCACCAAGACATTGACGTCGGCCATCGGCAACCTCGGCGCACCGTGACGTGCGCGCACCACTGAATCGAACGTCAGGCGAGATCGAACAGAAGCAGCTCACCGCCCTTTGTGCCTTCTCCTCGCAGGGAGAGCTCCGCCTCATCGCTAACGGCAAGGCCGTCGCCATCCTTGAGCGAGACGCCATTGACGTTGAGTTGACCGGCAGCGCACTGCACCCACGCATGTCGCCCGGGAGCCATGCGATGGGTGATTGATTCGCCCGATCCGAGCACCGAAGCGTAGATCCGTGCATCCTGGTGGATAAAGGCCGATGGAGGCGTTGTCTTTCGATCGGGACCGGCCATCAGTCGCAGCGCACCGCGCTTCTCTGACGGGTCGTAGGCAAACTGCTGGTATGAAGGTTCCACGTCTGGTGTCGACGGAACGATCCAGACCTGAAGAAAATGCGTGGCCTCCGTCGCCGAGCCGTTGAACTCGCTGTGGATGACGCCCGACCCGGCACTCATCGCCTGAACCTCGTTTGGCCCCAGTACATGTTGCTCGCCCATACTGTCCTTGTGAGCGAGCTTCCCCTCGAGAACGTACGAAAGGATCTCCATATCGCGATGACCATGCGCGCCAAATCCCTTGCCTGGCGCCACGCGGTCATCGTTCAGGACGCGCAGCGCCCGAAAGCCCATGTGCTTCGGGTCGGAGTATCCGCCAAACGAAAACGTGTGATAGCTGTCCAGCCAGCCCAGATTACTGTGGCCTCGGTCCTCGGCCCGTCGCAGTGTCAGCATGTCTCAAGCCCCCTGTCCGGCCTCATGTTACGACAAGCCCCGGGCCGCCGTGTCATTGATGTAAGCTGAACGACGCTGATCGCTCAAGGCTGACGGCCGAAAGTTAATGGCTGCTAAAGGCTCTCTCAAACTCATCGCGCCCTGGGCTGTTCTGATAGGCCTTGGGCTCGGCGGACTGCCGGGTGTGGCGCAGTTTCGCGTCGCCCCGCTTTCCAATGAAACAGGACAAGTGGGGCTTGGCCTGTTGCTTCGACGGCTTGCGACGGTTGGCGTCTTCATGATGGCAACCGCCCACCCGGACGATGAGAACAACGGCCTGCTGGCCTGGTACGGTCACGGTCTGGGCTATCGCACGGCGCTTGCCACGGCCACACGCGGGGACGGAGGACAGAACGAAATTGGTCCCGAGCTTTCCGATGCGCTGGCGGTGTTGCGTACCCAGGAGCTCGAGGCGGTTCATCGGTTTGATGGTGCCGAGCAATATTTCACGCGGGCAATCGACTTCGGGTTTTCGTTCAGCATTGAGGAAACGTTCGATAAGTGGGGAAGAGACGAGATCGTGGGGGACTACGTGCGACTGATTCGGACGATACGCCCTGATGTGATCGCCGGCCTTTCGCCCGAGGGAACCGGCGGCGGCCAGCATCATCAGGCGTCCGCATTGTTGAGCCGCGAGGCCTACCGCGCCGCGGCCGACGCGACGAAGTATCCAGATCAGATCAAGCAAGGGCTGCGTCCCTGGCAGGCCAGGAAGTACTACTTCAACGCCGGAGGTCTTGGCGGTGCACGCGGTCGGGGAGCATCGCCGCAACCGGAACCGGGATTCTGCCTGGTGGACACCTCCAGGCTCGATGGCCTCGTTGGACGAACGTACGCGGAAATTGGTGTCGAGGCTCGGAGCATGCACAAGTGTCAGGGCACGGCGCAACTTCTCGCGCTCCCTGGGGCTGCACCGTCACGCTATCGCCTGGTGGACACTACGATCTCCGGACAACGGCAGAAACTGGAAACGTCGCTCTTCGAAGGCATCGACACGAGCCTGAGTGCGCTCCTTCAGTACGTGAAGGGGCCGGCGCCGCAGTCGCTGGCGGATGCTCTGACGGGACTGACACGAGCTGTCGAAGATGCAACGGCGCAGTTCACGGCCCGTGGACCGGAGGCTGCTGTCCCGGCCCTCTCGAAGGGACTATCGCTCGTGCGTGAGACCAGGCGTTTGCTCGCGGCTATCGGCGACGAGGGCGCGCGATTCGAAATTGATTCCAGGCTGGCGTCAAAGGAGGCCGATTTTCAGCAGGCGCTTTTGCTCGCGTCGGGGGTGCGCATTGAGACGCTGGCCAACGACGGCGTGGTCGTTCGCGGCCAGCCGATTACAGTCAATGTCGTGGTGGCCGTTCGCACAACCGTGCCGACGGCAGTGCGAACCGTCACGTTCGCGGGGTTTGGGGGTACCGCTGACTGCAGGACCGCGAATTTCAAAGGTGGGCTCTTCAACTGTGAAGCCCAGCTCCAAATCCCGGGTGACGCAAAGATCACGGCACCGTACTGGAAGCGACTGCCCACTGCGGAGCGATACGAGTTCGAGCCTGACGTGCCGTTTGGTGCGCCTTTCCGTCCGTCTCCCTTTCGTGTTCGTCTCGAACTCGATGTCAACGGCTCGACGCTGACTGTCGACAGAGCGGTCGAGTATCGGTATGAGGGCGAGGTGTTCAGCGGCGAAAAGCGCATGGAACTGCATGTGGTGCCGACGCTCGCCGTGAAAGTGGCTCCGACGATTGCCGTGATTCCATCGACTGCCGGAGCCGCATTGGCGGATCGAGAAATTCGCGTCACGGTCAGCAATGGCTCGAAAACGACAACCAATGGAGAGATTCGACTCGAATTGCCAACCGGCTGGCGGTCGGATCCCGCTGTGGCGTCGTTGTCGCTGGCCCGCGAGGACGAAGTGGATACCGCGCGGTTCATCGTCAAAGCGCCTGCGGATACGGCGCCCGGTGAGTATCGCGTTCGAGCCTTGGCGCGGACGGACGGTCGTCAATTCGATCGAGGCTACCAGGTTGTCGATTATCCCCACATCCGCCGTCGCCATCTCGATGTGCCGGCAGAAACCACGGTCAAGGTCATCAACGTTCTGACAGCGAAGAACCTGACGGTCGGCTATGTAGTTGGCGTCGGAGACGAAGTGCCGCCCGCAATCAGTCAGTTGGGCGCCAGAGTCGTGATGCTCGATCGAGACGCACTCGCTTGGGGAGATCTCAACCAGTACGATGCCATCGTCACGGGCGTTCGAGCCTACGAGCGGCGCGAGGACCTCCGTATCCACAACAAACGGTTGATTGAATATGCGGAGAGGGGCGGCACGGTGATCGTTCAATACAACAAAACCGAGTTCAACGAGGCGCAGTACGGGCCGCTCCGCGCACAGGTGAGCAACAATCGCGTGACCGACGAGTTCTCTCCTGTGACACTGCTCGAACCCTCACACCCGGTCTTCACATTTCCAAACACGATCACCGAGGCTACCTGGAAGGGTTGGGTGCAGGAGCGGGGTCTGTACTTCCTCGGCGACCGCGATCCCAAGTACGTCGATCTCGTGGAACTCGAGGAGCCCTTCCCCTACAACAAGGGGGTCAAACGAGGTGCGCTCGTGGAAGCCCGTGTTGGAAAGGGTCGATGGCTTTACGTGGGTCTTGGGCTGTGGCGACAACTGCCGGCCGGCACCGACGGGGCCTATCAGTTGCTGGCAAACCTCATCAGTCTCGGCAAGGCGCAATCCAAAAACTGAATTCTGTATTCTGAATTCTGAATTCTGTCTTCTTCTTCTTTTGATGTCCTCGTTGTGGGCGCCGGTCCCGCCGGCGCGACAGCCGCTCGGCGCCTGGCCCTCGGCGGGGCACGCGTACGCCTGATCGACCGGGAGCGATTCCCCCGCAACAAACCGTGCGGCGGCGCCATCAGCATGCGTGCCCTGACACGGTTTCCGTATTTGCGAGAGGCCCTGGCTCGAATTTCTACTCACTACATCTCGCGCCTCTACCTCGAATCGTCCAGCGGCGCGTCCGTCACCCTTCGATCGAAGACACCCGCGGCGCTGATGATCCGCCGTGTCGAGTTCGACGAGTTGCTCGTCAGGCTCGCGGTGGAAGCAGGCGCCGAGCTCGTCGAGGGTCTGGAGATCTCCCAGGCGTCAATCACGGCCGGTCATGTCACGCTCGCGGCCAGGGATGGCCGAATTCTTCATGCGCCGATGGTGATTGCTGCAGACGGTGTGCACAGTGTCATCGCCCGTCGACTTGGGTTCAATTCGGGATGGTCGCGTGCCTCCGTCGCGCTCGACATGATGGAGGAGACTCCGAATGGATCACTTCGTGCTGCGGATCCCGACACTTTGTGGGTCTCGTACGGATATCAGCGATCTGACGGCTATGCCTACGTGTTTCCGAAACGCGATCACGTCAATGTGGGTATCGGATGTCTGTTGTCGTACTACCGCGACAGGGTCAGCCAACACCCGTACGACCTCCAGCGCCGGCTGGTCGACACCCTGTGCGAAACCGGTGTGCTGCATGGCGGATCGTGTCGCGGTTACTTCACTCCATTCTTGATTCCCGTCGGAGGACCGCTCGGGCGAACAGCAGGAGAGCGTGTGCTCATGGCAGGGGATGCCGGCGGGTTCGTCAATGGCTTCACCGCTGAAGGCATCTACTACGCGATGGTGTCAGGGATTCTTGCGGCAGAGGCAGTGCTCAGTGGCGAGGCTCGCTCGTACGAATTGCGTTGGAAGCACGAGCTGGGCGCGGAACTTCGTGACGCAGTCTGGGTGCAACGCTATCTTTTTGGCGATTCGAACCGGGTCGATGCCATGGTGAAGGGCGCGCACCAGTACCCCTCAATTGCCTCGGGCCTCATCGACTATGCAATGGGCGAGCGTTCCTATCAAAGTGCCCGCTGGCGATTGATTGCGAAGCTTCCGCTGGTGGCTGCTCGCGTCGCTCTTAGCGCTGAGCGGCAGATGTTATAGTTTTCACCTTTCTTCAGATGGCTTCGATCAAGCGAACGAAGTTCAAGCTCTCGGGCGAGCAGCTCTTGGACATGTTCTACTGGCTGAAGCTGATTCGCGCGTTCGATGAGCGCCTCAGCATTCTCGTGCGCCAGGGCAAGGTCCGAAGCGGTGTGTACACGGGGATCGGGCAGGAAGCCATCATCGTCGGTACGTGCTTCGACCTGAGACGCGAGGACTACATCTGCCCGCTGCATCGGGACCTTGGCTCCTTCCTTATGAAAGGCGTGGAAGCCCGGCAGATGATGGCGCAGATGTTTGGAAAGAGTACGGGACTGTCGAAGGGGCGCGATTCAGCGCTTCACAGCGGTGTTCCGGAACTGGGAATTTTCGGCAATACCAGCATGCTCGGTGCGAACCTCCCGGTGGCGGCGGGACTCGCGCTGACGTTCAAGATGGAAAAGACAGACAACGTCGTCGTTGCCTACTTTGGCGAGGGTGCAAGCAATACCGGCGATTTCCACGAGGGATTGAACTTCGCTGGCGTCAACAAGTTGCCCGTGGTGTTCGTGTGCGAGAACAACCAGTACGCGTATTCGGTGCCGGTTGAAAAAAGCCTGGCCATCGACGACGTGGCAGACCGGGCGGCCGGATATGGATTCCATGGCGTTGCAATCAACGGGAATGATGTTCTGGCTGTGTATCAATCGGCACAAGGCGCTCTGCGGAGAGCCAGAGCCGGTGAAGGTCCCACGCTAATCGAGTGCAAGACCTATCGCTGGCACGGCCACTCGGAACACGACAAGGCGTTCTATCGAACGAAAGAAGAACTCGCGATGTGGAAAAGTCGCGATCCGATCCCAACGTTCACGACCTACCTCCAGCAACTGAACATGCTCGCATCCGAGAAGCTTGCCGAGATCGAAACTCGAGTGTCGAGCGTCATAGACGAAGCCGTGGCGTTTGCGGAGAATAGCCCGGATCCCGATCCGCTCGAGGCGACGACGGACTTGTACGCGTAAATGGGGTCAGACCCCGTTTAGACGATAGCCGATGCCGAAGGAGCTGACCTATCTCGAAGCGATTCGTGAGGCGCTCGTCGAAGAGATGCGGCGCGATCCGAAGGTGTTCATCCTTGGAGAGGATGTCGGCCCGTACGGCGGCGCCTTTGGTGTAACGCAAGGGATTGTGGAGGAATTCGGGGAGGAACGCTGCTTCGACACGCCAATCTCCGAGTCGGCAATTGTCGGCGTCAGCATTGGCGCGGCACTGCGAGGATATCGGCCGGTTGCCGAGATGCAGTTTGCCGATTTCATCAGCTGCGCCTTCGACCAAATCGTCAATCAGGCGGCAACGCTGCGGTACCGCTACGGCGGACGCGCGAGCGTTCCCATCGTGATTCGCGCGCCAAGTGGCGGCAATGTCTCCGGCGGCTTGTACCACTCTCAGAATCCTGAGGCGTGGTTCGTTCACCGTGCAGGTCTCAAGGTCGTCGCGCCTTCCACGCCCTACGACGCCAAGGGGCTGCTGAAAGCTGCCATCCGCGACGACAACCCTGTCATTTATCTGGAGCACAAGTACCTGTATCGGCGAGCCAAAGGCTCGGTGCCGGAGGGCGATGACATCGTGCCAATCGGAACCGCTGCTGTCCGCCGTGAAGGCAACGATTTGACGCTAATCACCTACGGCGCGATGGTTGTGCCCTCGCTGGAGGCAGCCGATCGGTTGGCGCGTGAGGGCGTGGAGACGGATGTGATTGATCTCCGCTCTCTGATGCCTTTCGACAAAGCAGCCATTTTCGCGTCCGTCGACAAGACCAGTCGGGCCCTCATCGTGCACGAGGACGTCAAGACTCTTGGGATTGGCGCCGAATTGTCGGCCACGATCATGGAAGAGCGCTTTCAGGCGCTCGATGCGCCCGTCATGCGTCTGGCCTATCCGGACACTCACTGTCCCTTTGCGTCGGTGCTGGAACAGGCCAACCTTCCCAACCCGGATTCGATTGCCGACGCGCTCCGGAACCTGGCTGCATATTAGGCGGGTCTAGAGACCCGCTTCTACCAGAACCTGCCCGCCCTGGGCGGGTCTCAAGAGCCGCCCTTACGAGGGCGAAACGGGTCGCCAATTCCCGTAGCGGCAGGTCTTTAGACCCGCCGTCGGGTGTTTCCATCTGAACGGGGAAGCGGCGCGTAGTAGTGTATGTGGGTGCTCTTTGCGGTAGTGGGCAGGATCGGCGGCGAGGCCAGGCGCGGTCGGGTCGAAGATCCCCGAGGCGACCAGGACGCGGTCAGACGTATGGCAGGCAGGGACGCTGACGCACTGGCCGAGATCTACGATCGGCACGCTCGTGCCGTCTACTCGCTTGCGCTCCGCATCGTGGGAGAGCAGGCCGAGGCGGAGGATGTGGTGCAGGAGGTCTTTTCCCAGGCCTGGGGCCAGGCGTCGAAGTACGTCCCTGACCGTGGACCGGTGGTCGCGTGGCTCCTGACCATGACGCGCAGCCGTGCCATCGATCGCGTTCGTGCGCGCCGTGCGCGACCTGACGCGGAAGGCGCCGACCCGATTCAACTGTCGGCGTTGACAGACTCCGCCCAACTCCAGGATCTGACGTTGCTGACGCGCGAACAGGTCGGGCTGTTGCGGACTGCGATGTCACAGCTTCCGGCCCTTCAGCGCGTGGCCATCGAATTGGCGTACTTCGAGGGACTCACCCAAACCGAAATTGCGACGCGGCTTGACGAACCGCTCGGAACCGTCAAGACGCGCGTGCGGCTTGCGCTGCTCAAGTTGCGCGAGGCGCTCACGGAGTCGGCGCGATGAGCCCCACACACGAAACCATGCGCGAACTGTCGGGACTCTACGTGCTTGGTGCATTGGCACCGGCCGACCTCGCAGAATTTGAGTCGCATCTCGAGAGCTGCGAAATCTGCCGGGCTGAAGTGTCGGCGCTCCGTCCTGTTGCAGCCGGGCTGTCGGCAGTAGTGCCCCAGGTTGAGCCGCCGGCGCTGTTGCGGGGGCGTGTGCTCGAAGCTGTGACGGGCAAGTCCACGTCGTCTCACGCACGTGTGCCGCCTGCCAGCGCTCCGATCGCGCCGTGGCTGGCTGCTGCGGCACTTCTGGCCGCGGCGGCTCTGGGAGGCTATGCCGCGCAGCTTCGCGGGCGAATCACCAACCTCGAGGACCAGTTGGAGCAGGCGATTGCACGGGTATCTGCAGCAGATCGACAAGTTGCGGATGCACGACGCACGGCGCTGGACGCGCAGTTTCAGGTGGCGGTGCTCGCGGCTCCTGACCTGCTTCGTATCGATCTTGGAGGGCTGCCGCCCGCCCCAACTGCGAATGCGCGTGCGTTCTGGAGCCGGTCGCGTGGGATGGTGTTTACAGCCTCGAACCTGCCCGCGCTCAGTCCCGGACGTGTGTATCAACTCTGGGTCATCCCCGATCAGGGCCCCCCAATCAGCGTGGGACTCCTGGAACCGGATCCCACTGGAACCCTGACCAGAGTCTTCCAAACGCCAGCCGATCTCCCGCCTCCCATGACGGTAGCCGTCAGCGAGGAGCCTGCCGGAGGGGTGCCGCTGCCGACCGGGCAGTTGTACGTGGCCGGCAAGCCCATCTGACAGATCCAACGTCTTCCCGCCGTCGTAGAGCAGGCGAGGAGGACCCCGTGAAGAAAACTCTCGCGATTACTGCGAGCGCAGCATGGCTGGTGGTCTGGGCCCTGGTGCCTGGCAAGGCCTCGAGCCATCGTGAAGCGCCCCTCATCAGCCAGGATCCTCAGGCTGACGGCACGGATGTGTACGCGTTTGTCAGTCCGGACAGGCCCGACACCGTGACGCTGATCACTTCCTGGCTGCCGTTCGAGAATCCGGCAGGAGGACCGAATTTCTACAAGTTCGGCGACAACGTTCTCTACGAAATCAAGATCGACAACACTGGCGACGCGATCGAAGACATTGCGTACCAATTTCGATTCACCAGTCAGGTCCGCAACCCTAATACGTTCCTCTATAACACCGGTCCCATCAGATCGCTCGACGATCCAAATCGCAACCTCACTCAGACCTACACCGTCACGAAGGTCAACGCCGCGGGTCAGCCGATCCTCACCGCGGGCCCGATGCTGACGATGCCGGATAACGTCGGGCAGGCATCGACACCAAACTACGGTGGTTTCGGGAGCGGGATTTACGGGTTCAACGAGGTCGTGGGCTCCGGGCTGGTCTTCGCCGGCCAGTCAGACGACCCATTCTTCCTCGATCTCCGCGTTTTCGATCTTCTCTACGGCGCCAATCTGTCTGAAGTCGGCACCGACAGTCTTGCGGGCTTCAACGTGCACACAATCGCGCTGCAGATACCCAAGATGGCCTTGCGAGGGTCGAGCCCGATCATTGGTGTCTGGGCCACTGCCAGCAGACCGGCCGTGACGACTCGATCCTCTGGCGCAGAGACAGCTTCGGGTAACTTCGTCCAGGTGTCTCGCCTTGGAAGCCCGCTCGTCAACGAGGTCGTGATTCCGATCGGGCAGAAGGACCGTTGGAATGGCAGCCGGCCGTCCGACGATGGACAGTTTGCGCCGTACGTCCTCGATCCGGAACTGCCAAAACTGCTGCAGGCCGTGTACGGGATACAGGCTCCGCCAACTCCAAGAAGCGATCTGGTTGCGGCTTTTCTCACGGGCGTGCCCGGTTTGAACCAGCCGCCAAACGTGCGTCCGTCGGAGATGCTGCGCCTAAACACCGACGTGCTTCCTTCGGCCAGTCCAAACCGTCTGGGCGTCGTCGGCGGTGATCCTGCCGGCTTCCCGAACGGGCGTCGCCTGACGGATGACGTGTTGGATATTGCCGAACAAGTGATGGTTGGTGTGTTGACGGGGGTTCGGACATCGCTGGGCGACGGTGTTGACGCAAACGACGTCCCCTTCCGCACGACGTTCCCTTATGTGGGCATTCCGCACTCGGGTGGCAAGGCCGCCAACTTGAACAGCGCCCGGTAAGGAAAGCAGGAGCGAAGAGATTCAAGAATAGAACTCCTAATCTCCTGTTGTCGTGACTACTTGCGTTCTTTGAAGCCGGCGGGAATCGCGACGTCGGTGTCGGTGACGTCGGTCGAGACCCTAAGCACCTCGTGTGTGGACGTCATGAAGGTGGCGCGCGCAGGATTCTCAGCGGCCGCGGGTTTGGAGCCTCGGCGGCCGAGACCACCTAACAGACCACCGATACTGGTCGGCGCACTTTCAGACGTCTCAGGCTTCTTAGCCATCTCCTCCTTGCTCTTCACAGCGTCTACTGTCACGGTCGTCATGACGGCGGTTCCATCGGTCTTGACTTTTTCCTGCTCGAGACGCGCAAGAGCGTTCTTGAGAAGAGGGTATACGGCCATTGCCGCCGCCATCTGCTCGACGTCCCCCACCATGGGCCCTGCGATCTTTTCCCAATAGCGCCGGTCGAAGTCGGTGATCTCCTTGAGCGTCTGGATTGTCGGGGTTAGCCACATGTCGGAGGTCAGCACCAGCCCGCCGCTATCCTCGAGCGTCTTGCCCTTCTCGCGGACAGTCACCGTGGCAATCACCTGACGAGCTTCGAAGCCGTTCACCGACTTGCGCTGGCCCGTATCCTTGACGTCGAAATCGACCTCGACGTCCTGCGCGGCATCTTCAGCTTTCTTCTTCTCCTCCGGGTCGGCCTTCTGCGCCTGCTCCTGGGCTTTGGCCTGCGCTTCCTTGAGCCGTCGGCGGAGTTCCTCGAACGTGGTAACGGTGTAGGCCTTCCGCTTGATATCCAGGTCGTAGACCTTTTCTTCGGCCAGGTCGATGATTTGACCGTTCGTGTCGTTCAAACGGGCCTTGCGTTGGCCGTTGACGGCAACGGTGGAAACCAGTCCGTCTTTGGCTGCCTTGCCACCGAACAGCCCTACGACGCGACCAAGCATGCCGGAGAACTTGAGGAGCGTCTTCTCCTCTGTCTTTACGGCTGCTGACATAGGCACAGCAACGGCGAGGACGATCAGCAGGACGAACAAGCGTGGGAGGAATCTGCGGGTCATGGCCTTTCACTCCTATGGGGGGGGCGAGCGATCAATTCTAGCTGAGGAACGTCAGGACAAGAGGGCCTGCAGGGCGGGTCCGAGATTTGGATACGAGAATTGAAATCCCAGGGATCCCGCTCGCGCGGGGAGAACGCGCTGGCTCGTCAGGAGCAGTGGGTCGGCCATTTCGCCGAGAAGCAGCCGGAGCGCAAACGCCGGTGCAGGGAGCAGGCTCGGTCGCCCGAGGGCTCGACCAAGTTCCCTGGAGAATTCGGTATTCGTGACGGGTGCTGGTGCCGTGGCGTTGATCGGTCCCGACGCGGCATCGTTGGTGGTCATCCACCGCACCAGGGCGAGCCAGTCGCCACGATGAATCCATGACATATATTGCATGCCGGATCCAAGGGGTCCGCCAACGAATGCCTTGAAAGGGAGGATCATCCTGCCGAGCGCGCCCCCATGTGGGTCGAGCACGATTCCCGTCCGCACGAGAGCGACGCGCGTCCGTGGACTTTGCGCCTGTAGGGCAAGCCGCTCCCACTCAACGGCTAGGGTCGCCAGAAAATCCGTGCCTGGTCCGGATGTTTCAGTGAGCGCTTCCTCTCCGCGGTCGCCGTAGTAGCCGATGGCAGAGGCGCTGATGAAAACCGGTGGAGGTTCGCGGCTGCTGCCGATGGCCGCCACGAGACTCCTGGTCGCGCCGCGTCGACTGTCGATGAGGCGAGCTTTCTGAGCGGCCGTCCAGCGCCGAGCGGCAATGGATTCGCCTGCCAGGTTGATCACCGCGGTGGCGCCGTCGAGCGTCTGGCTCCAGGGTCCCAACGAGCCATCGGGGTTCCATTCCACCTGCGCCACGGATCCGGGGGTCGGGCGTTGAGCCGCGCTGCGGGGGGCGCCCTTACGTGTCAGCACCGTCACTGCATGACCTTCGGAGGCCAGCGCGGTCGCGAGTGGCTGGCCGAGAAAACCGGTGCCGCCGGCAATGACGACGAGCATGGGGTCATTGTATGCGCTGAACAGTTTGCTCGTCAGTGGTGGAGGTGGGCGCTGCGGGTCATCCCCGCCGATGCGCGTCCCGTCAGAAGCGCTTGACGGGGGTGCGGGTCTGGGGTTAACTAGCGCTTACAATAACTAACCGGTTAGTTAGCAAGATGCCGCCTCCCCCTCGACGCCCCGCCACCCGCCACCGCATCCTCGAAGCCGCGTCGGCCGAATTCGCCGCCCGCGGATTTGCCGCCACAGGGGTCGATCGCATTGCCCGCCGCGCCCGCGTCAACAAGGCCATGATCTACTACCACTTCGACAGCAAGCTGGCCCTCTACACTGCCATCCTGCGCGAAGTCTATCTGCCCGTGGGCGACCGCGTCGTCAACATTGCCGCATGTCACGTGGGCCCCCGCGCCAAGCTCGACGGCGTGGTGGAAGCGCTCGTCGAGGCAACCGGCGAGAATCCCCACTTCCTCCCCATCCTCATGCGCGAGCTTGCCGAAGGCGGCCGCCATCTCGGACAAGACACGCTCCAACTCATGGGACGGATCTTCGGGCTGGTCAGCGGCATCATTGCCGAAGGGGTGGCACAGGGGGAGTTCGCGCCAATGCACCCGGCCCTGGCGTACTTCAGCATGCTCGGACCGCTCGTGATGTTCCGCGTCTCGGCACCCATCCGCGAGCGGATGACCAGGCTCGGCATCGCGGAGTTGCCCGACGTCGATCGGGACATGCTCGTGAATCATCTCCAGACGACCGCGAGGAAGATGCTCGCGCGATCGTCCGGTGTTTCTTGACGTGCTTGAGGACCACCATGGCCAGACCACGATCTCGATGGCTCCCCGCGCTGATTCCTGTCCTTGGGATCCTGTCCGCCTGTTCTGAAAACGGGCCGCGCGATCGCGCACGCGTCTCGGGACAAATCGAGGCCACGTCGGTCGAGATCGCGGCAGAGGCCGGCGGTCGGCTCATCGAATTGAAACCTGAGGAAGGCGACCGTGTCCGGCGCGACGAGGTGATCGCACGCTTTGACACCCGCGACGTCGAGCTGGCACTCCGGCGGGCAAGGGCGGAGCGCGAGCACGCCGTGGCGCAATTGAAATTGCTGCAGGCTGGGGCCAGACCCGAAGACATCCGGCAGGCCTCTGCACAGGTGGAGAGTGCCCGGGCAGAAACGAGCGCGGCGGAAGCGGAACTCAAGTCGGCCGAAACCGATCTCGAGCGCTTCGAGCAACTGTTGAAGTCCAACTCCGGATCCCAGAAACAGCGGGATGACGCTGCCACGCGAAGGGACGTGAGCCGCCAACGCCTGGAGGCGGCCCGAGAACGTGAGCGAGCGGGACGAGAAAACCTGGCGCGCGTTCGCGCCGGGGCCAGGGTAGAGGAGATCCAGGCCGCACAGGCGCGTGTGGCGGTAGACGATGCGCAGATTGCCGCTTTCCAGAAGAATCTCGATGACGCGACGCTTCGTGCGCCGGTGGACGGCGTCGTCACAGAAAAGCTGGTCCAGGCCGGCGAGGTGGTGGCGCCCCGCACGCCGCTTCTTGTCGTCGTCGATCTCGATCGTGCGTGGGCCGAGGTATTCGTGGACGAGCCCGACGTGCCGCGTCTGCGGCTCGGGCAGGCCGCAACGATTTACACGGACGCCGGAGGTCCCGGTATTGCTGGCAAGGTGAGCTTTATTTCGTCGAAAGCCGAGTTCACACCCCGAAACGTGCAGACGGCGGAGGAGCGTTCGAAGCTCGTCTATCGCGTGAAGGTTGCGGTGGACAACCGGGAAGGCGTGCTGAAAGAGGGCATGCCCGTCGAAGCCGAAATCCTCTTCCAGCCTCCAGCCGCATCGGACACACGCAATGACTGACGTCGCAATCGCGTTCGATCGAGTTGAAAAGCGCTACGGCGGAACGGTCGCTCTCCGCGGTCTGTCAGGCTCGATCGCTCGAGGCGAAATGTTCGGACTCATCGGCCCGGATGGCGCCGGCAAGACGACGATGGTCAGGCTCATGTGCGGATTGATTCGGCCCGATGCGGGAACCGTCACGGTGCTGGGTCGCGATCCAGTTCGCGACCATCAGGCAATCACCGCCGAAGTTGGATACCTGTCACAACGGTTCAGCCTCTACGGCGACTTGAGCATCGACGAGAACCTCGCTTTTTTTGCGGAGATTCACCGGGTTCACGATTACCGGTCGCGACGCAACCGCTTGCTGGATATCACGCACCTCACTCCGTTCCGCGGACGTCTCGCAGATCGTCTTTCGGGCGGCATGAAACAGAAGCTCGCGCTCGCGTGCACACTGATCCATGAGCCGCAGCTCCTCATCCTCGACGAGCCGACGACAGGCGTTGATCCCGTCTCTCGGCGAGAGTTCTGGATGCTCTTGTCGGAATTTCTCTCGCGCGGCATCACCATCGTGATGGCCACTCCCTACCTCGACGAAGCGGAGCGATGTTCGCGCGTCGCGCTGATTCACGAGGGACAGGCCCTGGCAATCGACACGCCCGGCGCGCTTCGTGCCAGCCTGCCCGGTCAAGTCATCGAGATTCTGGCCGAACCTCCCGATCGAGCGGCCACGCTCGCCGAACGTCAGAGCCACGTCGTCGACGTTCAGACGTTCGGCGAACGCATTCACGTCAGATTGAGTCCCCAGGCGCCGGCAGGGGAAATCGACCGCCTGCGACAAGCTTTTGTGACGGCGGGGATTCAGGACTTTACGCTTCGAGCGATTCCAACATCGCTCGAGGACGTGTTCATCGCGCGAATCGGAGCCGGCGCCCACGCGATCTGAGACGCTGCCTATGAGAACGATCATTGTTGGCTCGATTCTGGTTTTGCTGGCCACTACCCTCGAGGCCCAAACGCCAATCCGCCTGACGTTGGAGGATGCGCTGGCCCGGGGTCTCCAGGCCAGCCATCGATTGGCGGAGCTAGCTGCCCGTCGCGACGCAGCCGAAGCAACCGGTGACGCACGCGCCGCCTCCGACAAGCCAATCGTGTCGCTACAGGGTGGTTACACACGCACGAATCATGTCACCCCTTTCATCGTGCCTGGTGTAGCCGGCCAGCTGCCACGCGTCCTTTATCCGGATGTGCCGGACAACCTGCGGACACGAATCGATTTGCAGTGGCCGGTCTATTCGGGGGGGCGCAGCGACGCGCTCGAACGCGCCTCGCGTGCCGAGGCCGAGGCAATTGGCCAGGATCGGCTGACGGCACAGGCCGACTTACGGCTCGAAATCACGCGAGCGTTCTGGGCAATCATCACCGCCAGAGCCACCGTACAAGTGCTCGAAGACTCGGTGGCCAGCGTGGAAGCTCATCTCACCGACGTCCGCAACCGTTTGAAAGTTGGTCTCGTGCCGCCGAATGATGTGCTCTCAACCGAGGCCCAGCGCTCGCGCGAGCAGGTGTTGCTGATCGAGGCACGGAACCTGCTCGAGAGCTCCAGGACAGACTTGCGACGGCTGATTGACTTGCCCGCGGATGCGCCCATCGAGATTGACGATGGGAGCCTTGCGCCGTTGTCGGTTCCGACGGCCGCTCCCGACTCGCTGGTCGAGCAGGCGCGTGTCGGTCGATCCGAGCGCCGTGCACTCGACAACCGGATTCAGGGCGCACGTGAGCTTGAAGATGCCGCGGATGCGGCTCGACTTCCGTCGCTGGCCGTAATCGGAGGTTACGACTATGCGCGTCCGAACCCGCGAATCTTTCCGCGGGTCGACGAGTGGCGCACCTCCTGGGATCTGGGTGTCAGCGTCAACTGGTCGTTTTGGGACGGCGGGCGTGTGAGGGCCGAACTTGCAGAGGCAGTCGCCAATCGCCGGGCGATCGAGGAGCGGTTGCTCGACTTCGATACCGTGCTTTCCGCCGATGTCCGCCAGCGGCGTCTCGATCTTGCATCCGCGCTTGCCGCTATCCCGGCGACCGAGGACGGCGTGCGCAGTGCAACCGAGGCGCGGCGTGTGGTGGGCGAGCGGTTTTCGGCCGGGGTCGCCACCAACACCGAGGTGCTCGACGCACAACTGGCGATGCTGCAGGCGGAGCTCGACCGGACGCGCGCCATCGCCAGCGCGCGCTTGGCGGCGGCGCGCTTGGATCGGGCCTTAGGGCGCTGAAGCATCGGCGCACTGAAGCGGACAGTCGTTGCAAGCATTGCCGAGCGACCAAGGGTCGCGAAGGTGGGGCCCCATGCGGTCTAAAAAAATGCCTGATCTGCTGCCAGCCATCTCGGTTTCCAATCTCAGTCGGCGTTTTGGTCAGTTCATGGCCGTCGATCGGGTGAGCTTTGCCGTCGAACGGGGAGAGATCTTCGGGTTTCTGGGAAGCAACGGCGCGGGCAAGTCCACGACGATCCGCATGCTGTGCGGCCTGCTGCGACCGAGCTCCGGCGAGGCAACCGTTGCCGGATTAGACGTCGGGCGCGATCCCGAATCGGTCAAACGGCGCATTGGTTACATGTCACAGAAGTTTTCGCTGTACGAACTGCTTACGGTTGAACAGAACATTCGGTTTTTTGCCGGGCTGTACGGCCTGACCGGTGAACAGTTCGACAAGCGACGGTCGTTCGTGCTCGAGATGGCCGGTCTCCGCGGCCGAGAGGCGTCGCTCACGCGCGATCTGGCTGGCGGCTGGCGCCAACGCCTTGCCCTGGGGTGCGCCATCCTCCACGAGCCATCGATCCTGTTTCTCGATGAACCGACCGGTGGAGTGGATCCAGTCTCACGCCGGCAGTTCTGGAACTTGATCGAAACGCTCGCTCAGGGCGGGGTCACCGTCCTGGTGACGACCCACTATCTGGACGAGGCCGAGCACTGTCATCGGATTGCGATCATGCACGGCGGCAGGCTCGTCGCGCTTGGGACCTCACGTGAACTCAAGCACATCTTTGCCGACCGTCCGATTGTTGAAATCCAGACGTCGAATCCCATTGAGGCCATGAAAGCACTGGAGCACTTCCCGGAGGTTGAGAAGACGAGCGTGTTTGGGACGGCCGTTCATGCGGTGCTGCGGTCGCCGTCGCTCACGGCTGCCAGGATTCGTGACGGGCTGCGTGACAAGGGCCTCGAGGTGCGTTCGAGCGAAGTGGTGCTTCCCTCACTCGAGGACGTGTTTCTGGATGTCGTCGAGCGGGCTGGTGAGGCATGAGACAGGCGCTTGCCGTCGGCCTGAAAGAATTCCGACAGATCGCGCGCGATCGGCGCACGTTGCTCATACTGCTGTTCATTCCGGCGTTCTTTCTGCTGCTGTTCGGGTACGCCCTCAATTTCGACATTCGAAACGTGCGCCTGGCGGTCGAAGACCACGACGGGAGCGCCGAAAGTCGGCAGCTGGTATCGGCGTTTGCCAATTCGGGCTACTTCGACGTCGTGGCATCCCCTCGCAGTCCGGAGGAAATCGAGCAGCTCATGAATCTCAACGAGATTCGGGCAGCCCTCATCATTCCGGAAGGCACTGGACGCGATCTCCGCCGGGGACGTCTGGCACCGGTCCAAATCCTGATCAATGGGGACAACGCCAACACTGCCACCACCGTCATGGGCTATGCGCTCACCATCGTCAGGAGCGTCTCAGCCGAGCTGGTGGCGAGCGCCACCCCGCGTCAGACGGCGCCGCCCGTCAGCGTCGTGCCTCGCGTCTGGTACAACCCCGAACTTCGAAGCGCGCTGTTCCTCGTTCCGGGCCTGATTGCGTACATCTCGATGATTACCGCCGTGATTTCCACGGCGCTTTCGGTCGTTCGCGAGAAGGAGCGCGGGACGATCGAGCAGGTGCGCATGTCACCCGTCGGACCACTTCCGTACGTTGTCGGCAAAAGCCTTCCGTATTTTGGCATCTCGCTTCTTTCGGCCTTTATCGTGGTGTTCACGTCGATGGCGCTGTTCGGCCTGCCCATGCGCGGTTCGTGGTTGATGCTCCTGCTATCTACCTCGCTGTTCCTCGTGGGGGCTCTCGGGATTGGGCTGCTCGTGTCGACGCTGGCCGATTCGCAGCAGGTCGCATTTCAAGTGGCGCTGCTCGTGTCCTTTCTGCCGACGCTGATGCTGTCGGGATTCATCTTCCCCATCGCGAGCATGCCAGAGGCCATTCAGGTCTTTACGCGAATCGTACCGGCTCGCTACTTTCTCGCAGCGCTTCGAAGCATCGTACTCAAGGGAAGCGGGATCGAAGTGTTCTGGAGGGATCTCGTGGCGCTCAGCGTCTTTGCAACGGTCGTGCTTGGTCTTGCGTCCGTGCGATTGCGGCGGGAATGGCGCTAAAGGCGGATCTCGGCGGAGATGAACGTGCGAAACATCCTGTTTGTCATGTGGAAGGAATTGCTGGAGCTGAGGCAGAATCCCCGCCTTTTTCCGGTGCTCTTTCTCGCGCCGCTCATTCAGCTGACCGTGCTCGGATACGCGGCGACGACCGACGTCACGAACGTGCCTGTGCTCGTCGTGGATAGCGATCGATCTGCGGAAAGCCGCGGATTGATCCGAAGCTTTGATGCGTCCGCCAACTTCACGATCGTCGACGTCGTCAGCAGCATCGACGAGGTCAACGCATTTCTGGAGGATCGCCGGGCGTGGATGGCTCTGACGATCCCGCCAGGTTTCGGACGGCTGGTGCGCGAAGGCAGACCGGCGTCCGTTCAGGTCGTCGCGGACGGCAGCGACGCAAACTCCACGAACGTTGCACTGGGTTACACGACGAATCTGGTGAGCGACTATTCCCAGTCGCTGATTTCAAGCTCACCCGGTGCGCTGGTGACCGCCAGAGGAGGCGTGATGCTGAACCGGCCGGGAGGAATCCAGCCGGTTGTCAGGGTCTGGTTCAACTCCCGTCTCGAGAGCCGGTACTTCATGCTTCCCGGGATCGTGGCCCTGCTGCTCCTGGCGGTGACGACCAACCTGTCGTCGATGGCCATCGTGAGGGAAAAAGAGGTGGGAACCCTGGAGCAACTCAGCGTCACGCCTCTCGGGCGGCTCGAACTCATCGTAGGCAAGCTCCTTCCCTACGCGCTCGTTGGCATCATCGATGTCGCGCTCACGCTTGTGGTCGTGCTGCTGTGGTTCGAAGTGCCGATGCGAGGCAGTTTCGTCCTGCTGTTTCTCATGTCGTCAATCTATCTGCTCACGGCGCTGGGTCTCGGCTTGTTCGTGTCCACTATCTCGCAAACTCAGCAACAGGCGATGATGACGACCACGTTCTTCTTTCTCATCCCGATGGTTTACCTGTCGGGATTCGTCTTTCCAATCGAGAACATGCCGGCAGCCATTCAGCCAATCACCTATCTCATCCCGCTCCGATACTTCATCGTGATCGTCCGGGGCCTCTTCTTGAAAGGGGTTGGCCTGGAAACGTTCTGGCGCGAAGCACTGGTGCTGCTCGCCTGGGGCGTCGGCATTCTTGGGCTGGCCATCTGGCGATCCCGGAAGCGGTTGGATTGACGTCCGGCTAAAGCCGGACGCTACGGCAGTAAGTGTAGGTGTTGCGTCCGGCCTTAGCCGGACTTGAGTACTATGCGTAGCGTCCGGCTTTAGCCGGACGTCACAGTCAAAGGAGCACCCAAAATGTCCGAGCACAAAGCGGTGGTGTCGTGGAAGAGTGCCGGTGCGGATTTCCTCAAGGGCAAATACTCCCGGGAGCACACCTGGAGTTTCGACGGCGGTGTCGTGATGCAGGCATCATCTTCGCCATCGGCCGTGCCGTTGCCCTACTCCAACCCTTCCTGTGTGGATCCCGAAGAAGCGTATGTCGCCTCGATTTCCAGCTGTCACATGTTGACGTATTTATTCGTGGCGTCGAAGCAGGGCTTCATCATCGACAGCTACGTCGACGAAGCTGTCGGCGTGCTGACCAAGAACGAGAGCGGAAGGATGTGGGTGAGCAAAGTGACGCTGGCACCGGCGATTGTCTACGCGGGCGACAAACGTCCTACGGCGGAACAGTCCTCACAACTGCATCACGCGGCGCACGAGCAGTGTTTCATTGCAAACTCCATCAAGACCGACGTCGCGGTTGAGCCGCGAGAGGGCTGAAAACCCTTGCTGGCTGTGACCCGGCGAACACCAGGCCCCGACGCCTCGTATTATGAAAATGATAGGCTGATTACCGACGCCGGCAGGCCGGTTGATCGGGTTCGTTTCCTGACCGACAATGTGCTGCATCGCCGATGGCGCAGGAACAGGGGTTGTTCGACTACCTTCGGGCGGCGTTCAACGCGCGTCCGTTCGGCATGTTCGTGCCGCCGAA
>DATBJG010000072.1:0-14446 GCA_036556585.1 Vicinamibacterales bacterium | reverse complement strand
ATCGGGTACGACGGAGCCTTGATGTTTGAAGTGGCCAACACGTCAACACCAACACAGGTGTTGACCGGGCTAGACAAGGCACTGCAACGCTTCGAGAAGATTCTGGGACAATAAGGAGCTGTCAGCCCTCATCCATCAGCTGTCGTTCAGCTGTGAGCGGCTGATCGCTTTGAGCTGATGGCTGAAGGCTGAAGGCTGAAGGCTGAAAATGATCGCGTACATCGAAGACATCGCCCGTTACGAGGGGCAGCCCGTGACTCTGCGCGGATGGCTGCACAATCGGCGATCCAGCGGCAAGATTCACTTTCTCACCGTGCGTGATGGAACGGGCTTCATCCAGGCGGTCATGTCAAAGGCTGCCGTCGGTGAGGAAACGTTCAAGCGCGCCGATCATCTCGGCCAGGAGACGGCCATTACGGTTCATGGCACGGCGCGCGCGGACACTCGCGCACCAGGCGGCTACGAGATTGACGTCTCAGGATTTGAAGTCGTGGGGCCTTCCGACGACTACCCCGTCACGCCCAAGGAACACGGCGTGGATTTCCTGCTGGATCGTCGCCATCTTTGGATACGGTCCGAACGCCAGCAGGCCATTTTGAGAACTCGTCACGAGGTGATCAAAGCCGTTCGTGATTCGCTTGACCAACGCGGCTTCATTCTGGCCGATACGCCGATTTTCACGCCCGCGGCATGCGAAGGCACGACGACCCTGTTCCCGGTTCAATACTTCGAAGACACCACCGCGTACCTGACCCAAAGCGGCCAGCTGTACAACGAGGCCAATGCCATGGCGCTCGGCCGCGTCTATTGCTTCGGGCCGACGTTCCGCGCAGAAAAATCCAAGACCCGCCGCCATCTGACGGAATTCTGGATGGTCGAGCCTGAAATGGCGTACGCCACGCTGGACGATGTCATCGAGCTCGCTGAAGGGCTGGTCGTCGACGTCGTGTCTCGCGTCCTCGACCAACGTCGGCGCGAGCTCAAAGTGCTCGAGCGCGACACGACAAAGCTGGAGTCGGTAAAAGCGCCCTTCCCGAGAATCTCATACGACGACGCGGTAAAACTGCTGCAGGAGAAGGGGCAAGCCATCGAGTGGGGCGGCGATTTCGGCGGATCCGATGAAACCGTCCTGTCCGAACAATTCGATCGCCCGGTGATCGTTCACCGATATCCATCTGGCATCAAAGCCTTCTACATGAAGCCGGATCCAGACAGACCGGAGCTTTCACTTTCGGTGGACGTCTTGGCTCCGGAGGGCTACGGTGAAATCATCGGCGGGGGTCAGCGGATCGACGACTACGATCTGCTGGTCTCGAGGATCAAAGAACACCAGTTACCCCAGGAAGCCTTCGAATGGTTTCTGGATCTCCGCCGGTACGGATCGGTGCCGCACGGTGGATTCGGGATGGGCATCGAACGTCTCGTCACCTGGATCTGCGGTCTGGAGCACGTCCGTGAGACGATTCCGTATCCGCGTATGCTGTATCGTCTTTATCCTTGACTGATTGGATCGCTGCTGGAAATTACGCCGAGCAACCGAAGGTTGCGAGGTACAGGTCATGGGGGTGGGGCCCCATGACAAACTAAATAATGAAAATTGGCTTTCTCTCCCTCGGTTGTCCCAAGAACCTCGTCGATTCAGAGGTGATGCTGGGCCTGGTCCAGCAGGCCGGCCACAGCCTGACCACCGATCCCCACGAAGCGGAGGTCCTGATCGTCAATACCTGCGCGTTTATCGACCGCGCCAAGCAAGAGTCGGTCGACAGCGTGCTCGAGATGGCTGAGCACAAGAAGACGGGGGCCTGTCGGCGGCTGATCGTGACCGGTTGTCTTGCCGAGCGCTATCGGGACCAACTGCGAGAGCAGATTCCGGAAATCGATGCCGTGTTGGGAACAGGTGAGGTACCACAGATTGTCGAGGCGATCGGCAGAGGCGACCGTGTTTCGGCATCGAAGCGACGGAGTGGGACTTCAACTCCGATCATCCCTCTTACCCTGGTGCCGCCCGAAGCCGGTCCGGTCGCCCGCTCGCAGGGTCCGGCGCTTCCGACATATCTCTACGGCGCCGATACGCCGCGGCTACTGACGACTCCAGGACATTTTGCCTATATGAAAATTGCGGAGGGCTGCGACTACGCCTGTTCGTTCTGCATCATCCCGACCCTGCGTGGTCACTACCGCAGTCGGCCCTCCGAGTCTATCGTCTCAGAAGCCCGTCGGCTCGTGTCCTCTGGGGTCCGTGAGCTCATTCTCATTTCACAGGATACGACGTTCTACGGCGTCGATCGGCGCGAGCGCGGAGCCCTCGCTCGACTGTTGCGCGAACTCAATGCAGTCGACGGTCTGGAGTGGATTCGACTGCTCTATCTGTATCCGACCACAATCACGGATGAGACACTCGCCGCGATGGCGGACTGCGACAAGGTCTGCAGGTACGTGGACTTGCCGTTGCAACATGCGGCCGACGGAATGCTCAAAGCCATGAAACGCCCCGGCACTCGCAAGAGCTACGATCAACTTCTGGCACGGATCCGCACCCGGCTGCCTGGGGTCACGCTGCGGACAACCTTCATCGTCGGCTTCCCAGGTGAGACCGAGGATGACTTTGGGGAACTCTGCGACTTCGTGCGCGAGACGCGATTCGACCATGTCGGAGTCTTCACGTATTCGCACGAGGAAGGCACGACCGCGTACGACTTGCCTGATGATGTGCCCGGGCGGGAGAAACAGCGACGGCGCGACCGGGTGATGACGATGCAGAAAGGCATCGTGCGGCAGGCGCAGGAGGCTCGAATTGGCCATCAGGTGCGCGTGCTGGTCGATGGACCCGCCCCCGATCACGAGCTTGTGGTCCGGGCACGGCTGGAGGGCCAGGCGCCGGAGATTGACCCCCTGGTTTACCTGACCGAATGTGACCCGGCCCAAATGAGCCCGGGTCTGTTCGTCGACGCGGAGGTCGTCGGCGCCCATGACTACGACCTCATTGCCAAACCCCTCTAAGGGGGGATAAGGCGCCCAATCCGCCCCATTCCGCCGATCCGCCCTATCCGCCCTATCCGCCCTATCCGCCCTGTGATAAAGTGTGAGCTGCAACCGAGGTTGGATCAACCGAAGTGGGCCTGTGCCCACTTTTTTAGTTTCAGGGGCCTCATCACGGTGAGCTGCCCGCGTCCAGAGAACGATCCCCTCGAACGGATACGGGCCATCGCCGCACGGGTGGCGCGCTCCTATCTTCTGGAAGTCTTCGACGTACAGCACCGGCGCGAGGCGGCGGGGTGGGTCCTGCGGGTTTATCTCGATCGCCCGGCAGCCGAGGCGGCCTCAGGAGCGGGGGACGCCGGCGTGAGTGTCGAGGACTGCGAACGCGTAAGTCGTGACTTGAGCGCCATCCTCGATGTCGAGGATGTCATCAACCACACCTACGTGCTGGAAGTTTCGTCGCCCGGTTTGGACCGGCCGCTCAGAACCGCGGCGGACTATCAACGTTTCGCTGGCCGGTTGGCGAAAATTGTCGTGGTCGAACCGGTTGACAGGCAGAACCACCTGGAGGGTCGGCTGAAAGGACTTGAGGGGGAAACGGTTTTGCTCGAAGGACACGGCGGTCGCCTACACCGCATTCCGCTATCGGTTATCAGTCGCGCACGGCTGGCGGTGGAATTCTAAAGACGCGGCAGGCTCTTTTTTGCTGAAAGCTGATAAGTAACGGTATGTCAAACCCATTACAGCAGACCATCGAAGCGCTGGCCAAAGAAAAGGGCATCGAGCCCGATGTCATCATCAGCGCCATCGAGGATGCCGTGTTGACGGCCTCCCGGAAGTATTACAAGACCGCCGAGAACCTCCGTACACGGTTCAATCACGAAACCGGTCAGGTCGATCTGTTCGCGGTCAAACAGATCGTGGGTGAGGTGACGAATCCGGCAACCGAGATCGGGTTGTCCGAGGCACAGCAACTCTACGGCGACGAGGCTGAGGTGGACATGGAGATTGAGTTCCCCAAGGCCACCGACGTGCTCGGCCGCATTGCAGCCCAAACCGCCAAACAGGTGATCTTTCAGAAAGTGCGAGAGGCCGAACGCGAGAATATCTTCGCGGAATACAACCAGCGCATTGGCGACGTCGTCAATGGCACCGTCAAGCGCTTTGAAAACGGGGACATGGTCGTCGAGGTGGGACGTATCGAGGCCGTCGTGCCTCGCAAGGATCAATCACGCGCGGAGAGTTATACGCCCGGCGATCGCCTGCGGGCCGTCATCAAAGGTGTCAGTCGCAGCGCCAAAGGCCCTCAGATTGTGCTTTCGCGCACCGACGCGGCGCTTCTCGTCAAGTTGTTCGAACAGGAAGTCCCGGAAATCTATGACGGCACCGTGCAGATCCGTGGAGCCGTTCGAGAGGCGGGAGACCGGGCCAAGGTGGCGGTGTTCTCGCGGGAGCGCGACGTCGACCCTGTAGGGGCGTGCGTTGGCATGAAGGGCACGCGTGTCCAGGCCATCATCCGCGAGCTTCGGGGCGAAAAGATCGACATTGTCGAGTTCTCGGAAGATCCGGTTTCGTTCGTGACCAATGCGCTGAGCCCTGCCAAGGTTCAGCGTGTGTCCATCGTGGATGACCGCGAGCGGGTCATGGAGGTTATTGTCGAGGACAAACAGCTGTCGCTGGCCATCGGCAAGAAAGGACAAAACGTCAGACTTGCGGCGAAGTTGACAGGCTGGCGCATCGACATCAAGAGCGAGGAGGAGAAACGAAAGGAGGTCGAGGCGCAGTTCGAGGGACTCGAGGTGGGCAGTTCGAACGAAGAGAGCCCGGACGCAGCCCAGGCGGGCACTGAAGACGCAATCGAGGCGGCGGCGAGCGAGAATGTTGAAGCCGTCGAAGCGGTCGCGAAAAGCGAAGACACGGAATGAAATTTTCAACGCTGAGGTCGCCGAAGCGGCCCTCCGCGACACTGCGAACTCTGCGTTTCATCGGTGAGAACTGAGAACTGAATGGCCACAATCCGGATTTACAAGGTAGCGGAGCTGCTCAACACCACAAGCCAGGAAGTGATGGCGCTGCTGAAGCGCGATCATGGAATCGAGCCGAAGAGCGCTTCGAGCACAATCGAAGAGGTTGTTGCCCGGCAGTTCGTCGAGCGACTGGCCCGTCAGCGGAGCATTACGCTCCCCGGCGGCGACATGTTTGCCGAAACGCCCGTCGCGCGAGGCAAGAAGCCCGGCCCCGTTGCCAAGAAGCCGGAACCCCCCAAACCGGCCGCGCCCGTGCTGGGACCGCCGCGGCTGGTCAAGACCGTCCGACCCCCGGCAGTCGTCACGGGCGACGCGTCCGTCGTGGAAGAACCTCCGGTTGAAGTGCCGGTTCCTGAGCCTGTCGCGATCGAGCCCGAGCCGGAAGCCGCGCAGGCAGCATCGACGGAACCCGTTGAGGAAAGCGTCGAAGTCGTTGAACCACCGGTCGAGCCGCCAGTGCCGGCGCCGGTACCCGTACGACCGACTCCGCAACCTCCGGTTGGACGTGTCGTGCCGCCCAGTATCCGCCTACGCATTGAGGAGCCGTCAGTGCGCGGGGTTCCACAAGCCCCGCCGCCGACATCACCACCGACTTCACCCACAGGCGTTTCGGCCGCCACGTCGACGACTGCGAGACCTCCGGCATCGGCGCCGGCTACCCCGAGACCACCGGTCGCGCCACCGCCATCTCGTCCGACGACTCAGCGTCCGGCTGCGGCGGCGCCTGGGTCGATGCGGCCTTCACCGGCTGCCCGACCAACACCTCCGCCGACACGGCCGCTGACGACACCGGGAGGACCGCGTCCACTACCGTCGCAGCCTGTGCGCACTCAGCCGGCGTCAGCGCCACGACCAGCCACGCCCGGCTATCCGGCACGTCCTGGAGGAGCACCGTTCCCGCAACGTCCAGGTGGTGCGCGTCCCGGACCAGCAGGCGCACGTCCCGCACTCCCGCGTCGTGAGGAGCGCCGTGAGCCGCGTCCGGTTGCTGCGGCACCTGCGGCACCGCCTCCGGTAACGCGCACGATCACCCTCGTCGAGGGCATGACGGTCAAGGACCTCGCTGACAAGCTCGAGGTCCGGGTCAAAGACGTCCTCAAGAAGCTGCTCGACAAGCGGCTCATGATGACGATCAATTCGGTCATCGACACCGAGACTGCGACGATGCTGGCCCGCGAGTTCGGCGCTGACGTGCAGCTCCGCAGCTTCGAACAAGAGCTGCTGCAGGTTGAGACGGACGAGACGAGTCCAGCCGATCTGGTGATGCGCGCGCCGGTCGTCACCGTCATGGGCCATGTCGACCATGGCAAGACAACCCTGCTCGACGGAATCCGGGAAACCCGTGTTGCGGAGCGCGAAGCCGGGGGGATCACGCAGCACATCGGCGCGTACCACGTTCAGGTCAACAAGCGCAGCGTGGTGTTTCTCGACACGCCTGGTCACGAAGCATTTACCCTGATGCGCGCACGCGGGGCCAAGGTCACCGATGTCGTGGTGCTCGTCGTGGCTGCCGATGACGGGGTCATGCCTCAGACCCGCGAGGCGATCGATCACGCAAAAGCCGCGACCGTCCCAATCATCGTGGCGGTCAACAAGATTGACAAGCCCGATGCCAATCCGGAGCGCGTCAAGCGCGAGCTGGCGGATCTGAACCTGGTGCCTGAAGACTGGGGTGGCCAGACGGTATTCGTGGAGGTCTCTGCCAAGAAGCGGCAAAACCTCGATCTGCTGCTCGAAATGATCCTGCTCGTCACCGACATCGGCGAGCTCAAGGCCAATCCGAAACGCAGTGCGTCGGGAACGGTGCTCGAGGCCAAGCTCGATCGCGGCCGAGGTCCGGTGGCCACCATTCTGGTGCAGGACGGCACCCTTCACGTGGGGGACACGTTCATCGCCGGACCGATCGTCGGTCGCGTTCGGGCACTCATCGACGACCGCGGGCGGCCTGTAAAGCACGCCGGACCCTCGACGCCCGTCGAGGTGCTGGGGCTCGCCGGACTCCCGCAGCCGGGAGACGCCTTCCAGGCATTGGCGGATGCGGCCAAGGCCCGGCACATTGCGATGTACCGGCAGACGCAGGCCAAGGAGAAAGCGCTCGGCGCGAAAGGCAGTCGCTTGACGCTGGAGTCACTGCAGCAACAGATTGCCGAAGGGAACGTCAAAGAGCTTCCGATTGTCATCAAAGCGGACGTCCAGGGGTCAGCCGAGGTGCTCGCAGACACGCTCACCAAGTTGTCCGACGAGAAGGTGCGAATCCGGATCATTCATTCGGGGGTCGGCGCCATCAACGAATCGGACGTGCTGTTGGCGTCGGCGTCGAACGCGGTCATCATCGGATTCAACGTCAGACCCGATCGGAACGCCGAAGCGCTGGCCGAACGCGAGAGCGTCGATATCCGCCACCACTCGGTGATCTACAACGTCACCGACGAGATGCGCAAAGCCATGGCCGGTCTGCTCGAGCCCAGCTTCAAAGAAGTCCGGCTCGGAAGCGCCGAGGTCCGGAATATCTTCAAAGTCCCGAAGTTTGGCGTGGTTGCCGGCTGCATGGTCTCCGAAGGACGCATCACGCGCAGCGGCGAATCCCAGGCACGGCTTCTGCGCGACAATGTCGTGGTCTATGAGGGCAAGATTGGCTCACTGCGCCGTTTCAAGGATGACGTCAGCGAGGTGAAAGCGGGATTTGAGTGCGGCATCGGGTTCGAACGGTTCAATGACATCAAGGTCGGCGACGTCATTGAGGTCTTCACGATGGAACGGATCGCCGTAGGAGCGTGATGTCTTTGTCCTTATGATGGTCGTTGGTCTCCTGTCCGTCGAGCTCCACATTCCGGGCGCGCAGTCGCTGAAGGACAAACGGATGGTGTTGCGCGGTGTCAAGGATCGCCTCAGGAAATTCAACGTGGCGGTAGCCGAGGTCGACCATCAGGATTTGTGGCAGCGGGCAGGGCTCGGGATTGTGACCGTTTCGAATTCCGAACCGCATGCCGATCGCGAATTGGCAGCCGTGATTGATGAGATCGAGCGAACCGAGCCCGGCCTGATCACGCGGACCGAGCTGGAATTCTTAAAATAGGCTTTTGGCTCTCGGCTCTGGGCTCCAGAGAGGCTTTCGCGCAAGCCTGGAGCTCGAGTCGTAAAAGCCGAAAGCCCAAAGCCTAGAGCCCAAAGCCGAATTACCGTGCCTCAAGGATCCCGCCCCGATCGCGTAGCCGACCAGATTCGCGCAGAAGTCGCAGAGTTGCTCACCCGCGAGTTGCAGGACCCCGGCCTGGGTTTCGTAACCGTGACGCGGGTGCAGGTGACTCCCGATCTCCAAATTGCGAGAATCTACTACACGAGCCTGGGAGACGATCGCGCGCGGCGCGCGACCAGGCGCGCGCTCGATCGCGCAACGCCTTTCATCCGGCGGCAGATTGGATCGCGGTTGCGACTGAGACGTGTTCCGGAGATCCAATTCGCGTTCGACGAATCAGTCGAGCAACACGAACGCCTCGAACGCCTTCTTCAGGAGATTCACCAGACCGATGCTGCCCGTACACGGCAGGATCAGGATGGCGACGACTGACAAACGCTCTGGTCGGAACCAGGAGCGTAAGCCATTCAGCCGAGGCCGCAACAGGAAACACGGAGCATGAGCGCACACGGATACGATCACCGGGACAGTCTGATCGAACAGATACGAACAGAAATCGTGAAACGACAACGTTTCCTTCTCTGTTCTCACGCCAGACCCGACGGCGACTCAATTGGCTCGCAGCTCGCAATGTCGTTCGCGCTGCGCGAGCTCGGAAAAGACGTCCATATTCTCAACCGGGATCCAGCGCCGGCCCAGTTGCTCCCTTTCCCCGGCGTCCGGGACATCGTCATCGGCGACCGTGCACAGGGACAATTCGATGCGGCGATCGTCCTCGAATGCAGTGATCTGGGGCGTACGGGCGTTTCCGGACTCGAGCAGTACTTCATCATCAACATCGACCATCATCCCGGAAACGTGATGTATGGCGGGATCAACTGGTTCGACGAGAATGTGGCTGCCTGTGGAGAAATGGTGTTCGACGTGATCGACGCGTTGGGCGTTCCGTTCACCCGAGATATCGCCACGCACATCTACCTGACCCTGCTGACCGACACTGGCGGGTTCCACTACTCGGGCATCAGTGCCAAAACGTTCGACATCTGCCGGCGGGCGGTCGAAGCCGGCGTCGAACCCGCAACGCTCGCTCGTGCGGTGTTTGACAATAACAGTCTCGGCCGATTGAGGCTGCTGGGCGCCGTGCTCAATACGATGCAACTGGATCCATCGGGCCGTCTTGCCATCATCTATCTTGACCAGGCGATTGCGGCATCGGCAGGGGCGACGTACGACGACACCGAGGGCCTGATCAACATGCCCCTCACGGTCAAAGAAGTGGAGGCCGTGGCATTTTTCAGAAAGATCGAACCCGACCACTACCGGGTCAGCCTGCGATCGAAAGGGAACATTGACGTGGGAGCCGTCGCCAAGGGCTTTGGCGGAGGCGGCCACCGCAATGCGTCCGGCTTCAGCGTCATCGGCAGCTACGATAAAGTCAGGCCGGTTGTGAGCGCACGGGTCATCGAAGCGATAGAGGCAGATACCCCGCAGCAGTCCGACGAACGAGTTCAGAACACCGCACCTTAGGGTGCTAACTGTCGTACCGCATTTTCCTTCTCCTGACTTGGACGGCGTACTCATCATCGACAAGCCCGAAGGCCCGACGTCGCACGACGTGGTGTCCCGCGTGCGACAGACGACGCGCATCGCGCGTGTCGGTCACACGGGGACTCTGGATCCCCTTGCGAGCGGAGTGCTCCCGTTGGTTTTGGGACGCGCCACCCGTCTCGTCCAGTTCCTGATCGGCGCAGACAAGGAGTACGAAGCAGAGATTCGATTGGGTCTGGAGACCGACACGTACGACGTGACAGGACAGCCTGTGGATCGCGAGTCAAACCGTCGTAGCCCCATCGAAATCGAGCGTCAGGAGGTGGAACGGGTGCTCAGCGACTTTCATGGCCCACTGCTGCAGCAGCCCCCACCGTACTCGGCCAAGAAGCTTGGGGGCACACGTGCGTATGTCCTGGCCCGTCGCGGCGCGGTAGTCCAGCCAGCGCCTTCGCCCGTCGCCGTCAGCGAGCTCGACCTGGTGGATCTGCAAGGTGACCGTCTGAGGCTCCGTCTTGTCTGTTCGAGCGGGTTCTACGTCCGATCGCTCGCCCACGAGATCGGCGGCCGTCTCGAGACGGGCGCGTGCCTGCAGGCTCTTCGGCGCGTTCGGAGCGGCGAGTTCCGCATTGAGGCGGCCACCTCGCTCGAGCGGGTCGAACGGGATCCGGCTGCGGTGCCCGGGCTGGTGCTCCCGATGCCAGCCCTGCTCCCAGGCTTGCCCGCAGCGATCCTCACCGAAGGTGGTGTTCGACGGGCTATCCGAGGCAATACCGTCGGGCCGCCAGAGATGCTTCAGCGCGCACCGCCCGATGCCCTGCGCGTACGTCTCCTGAATGAATCAGGTGAACTTGTGGCCATTGCGAGCGCTTGCGGGGAGCCCGGCCTTTTGCATCCGGATGTTGTTGTAGGGTAAAATGTTTGGTCTTCTCGCGATAAAAGCACCTCAGTCTAGGGCACCGCATCACGGCGAGTCCCCGGACCGAGCGCGGAAGCGGCGGTCTGGTGAGCTCACGCTTTCCTGGACCGCGCGCGGAGGTCATCAGTGGGGCTCACCAGAGAAAAGAAAACCGAAATCATCGGCGCGTACAAGACTCACGAGGCCGACACCGGTTCGCCGGAAGTTCAGGTTGCCATCCTCAGTGAGCGCATCAGCTATCTCACGGAACATTTCAAAATTCACGCAAAGGATCACCACTCCCGCCGCGGGCTCCTGAAACTCGTCGGGCAGCGGCGGCGTCTGCTGGATTACCTCAAGAGCAAGGACTCTGAACGGTACGCCGAGCTGATCAACCGGTTGGGCATCCGCAAGTAGTCTGTCCACGCCTGCCGGCCTGCCTGCATTTAGAAAAGAATGAACACCATGCACACACGCGAACTCCGACTCGGCTCGCGCACCCTCTCAATTGAAACGGGAAAACTGGCCAAGCAGGCGGACGGCGCCGTCATGATTCGGCTGGGTGACACGATCGTCCTCGTGACGGCCTGTTACGCGCCCAGCGTGCGCGAAGGCATCGACTTCCTGCCGCTGACCGTCGACTACCGCGAATACACGTACGCATCCGGCCGGATTCCCGGTGGGTTCTTCAAACGCGAAGGCAAACCCGCGGAGAAAGAAGTCCTCACCAGTCGCGTGATCGATCGGCCGATCCGTCCCCTCTTTCCGTCGGGCTGGCGACACGAAACGCAGGTCATTGCGCTCGTGCTGTCGGCCGACTCCGACAACGACTCGGACGTGCTGGCCATCACCGGCGCGTCGGCTGCGCTCGCGCTCTCGGAAATCCCGTTCGAGAAGACGATTGCCGGCGTCCGGGTCGGGCTGCTGGACGGGCAGTACGTGATCAATCCCACGTACGAACAGCGAAAGCAGAGCCAGCTGGATCTCGTGGTGGCCGGCAGCCGCGATGGCCTGGTCATGGTCGAGGCCGGGGCGCGGGAGATCACCGAAGAAGAGGTCGTGCGGGGGCTCGAGGCGGGACATGCCGCTATCAAGGAGATCGTTGCGCTGATCGACGATCTGGCACGCGAGGCCGGGAAGAAGAAGCTTGCGGTCAGCAGGAAGGAAATCGGCCACGACTTCTACCGCGAGGTCGAAGAGAAGGTCTTGATGCCGCTGAGCGAAGCCATGCGGATTCGCGGCAAGACCGAAAACTACGACCGTATCGATCAGCTCCTGGATGACCTCGTTTCGTCCATCCCCGAAGGGGAGGTGGAACGCAAGCTCGAAGCGAAAGTGATCTTCAAGGAGCTGAAGGAAAAGGTGCTGCGCGATGAGGTGCTCGGCCGCAGCGTTCGTCTGGACGGCCGCAAATTCGACGAGATTCGCTCGATCTGGTCGGAAGTTGGCGTGCTGCCACGGACGCATGGATCAGCCGTGTTCACCCGCGGCGAGACCCAGGCACTGGTCACCGTGACGCTCGGAACTGCCGAGGACCAGCAGAAGATCGAGATGGTCGACGGGGAGATGTACAAGCGTTTCATGCTGCACTATAACTTCCCGCCGTTCTCAGTGGGCGAGGTCGCCTTCCTGCGGGGACCGGGACGCCGTGAAGTGGGACACGGTGCTCTGGCGGAGCGTGCGCTTTTCCCGATCGTACCGCCAGAAGAAGCCTTCCCCTACACGATCCGAATCGTCTCCGACATTCTGGAATCCAACGGCTCATCGTCGATGGCGTCAGTGTGCGGAGGATCGCTGGCGATGATGGACGCGGCCGTTCCCTTGCGTGCGACCGTGGCCGGCGTGGCCATGGGCCTGATCATGGACGAGAAGACGGGCAAGTACGCCGTCCTTTCGGACATCGCGGGCGCTGAGGACCATTACGGGGACATGGACTTCAAGGTTGCCGGAACGGCTCAGGGCATAACCGCCCTGCAGATGGACATCAAGGTGACGGGAATCACCATGGCCATCATGCGTGAGGCGCTTCAGCAGGCGCGCGAAGGCCGCCTGCAGATCATCGCCAAGATGGAAGAAACCATGAAAGGGCCACGGTCGTCGATCTCGACCTTCGCCCCGCGCATCATCACGATCAAGATCCCTGTCGACAAGATCCGCGACGTCATCGGCCCCGGTGGCAAGATGATCCGCAGCATCATCGATCGAACCGGCGTGAAGATTGACGTCGAAGACGATGGGCGCGTCAACGTGGCATCTGCCGACGAAAGCTCCGCACAAAAAGCCATTGCCATCATCCAGGAACTGACCGCCACACCTGAGCTCAACAAGATCTACATGGGCAAGGTGCAACGCATCACCGACTTCGGCGCCTTTGTTGAAATCATGCCCGGCACCGACGGCCTTCTTCACGTCTCTGAGATTGCCAATCATCGCGTCAAAGACGTGCGCGATGAACTGAAAGAAGGCGAACAGGTGATGGTGAAGGTGATCAACATCGATCAGAGCGGGAAGATCAGGCTCAGCCGCAAGGCCCTCCTCCAGGAAGAGGGTGCGACGGCCACGTCCGGGGGATCCACGGACCGCGACAACAAGCCCCGTGGCGATCGACATGCGCGGAGGCCGGAATAGCGGCCGTAACGAACCGCGGACCGCACAGCGGCGTCTAATCCAGCAAGGGCCGCCTCGACCTGTCGGGGCGGCCTGAGTGTTGCCCGTCTGATACAGCCGACCACACCGGCCGTCGAGCTCCCTCGCAAAGGTTGGAGGACGTATGCGATTCCCGCACCAGATCCGGCTCGCACTACTCGTCGCGATCCTCTTGCTGGCGCTCGGCGCAGTTGCGTTCTGGCCGCAGTCTGAGACAGCCTCGGCAGCCCCCCCACCCCTCCAGGACGCCGCGCAACGCGAATTTACCATCGCCGCACATAAATACTCGTTCAAGCCTCCGCAGCTCGACGTGCGACAGGACGACCTGGTCAAGATCACTCTGCGGACCGAAGACATTGCGCATAGCTTCACGATCGACGGCTATCGCATTGCCAAGCGCGTCAGCCCGGGCCAGACCGTTGTCTTCGAGTTCCGGGCGGATCAACCCGGCCGATTTCCCTTCTACTGCAATCTCACGATTGACGATGGGTGCAAGACGATGAGAGGGGAGCTCATCGTGAGGGCGAAGTAGGAACGAAATGTCTGTATCACGTTTGCCAGCAGATCCGCGGAATCTGCGTCCCGTAACCAACAGATCCGCGTGAATCCGCGCAAATCCGCGTCCCGTGGTAAACAGATCCGCGTGAATCCGCGTCCCGTGCTAGACAGCGCCGCGTGTATGCGCGGGAGGAAACGCTGCAGGTCCCGCAATCGCCAGTCGCTCGGCGGTAGACGGATGGCTGTGAAAGAGTGTTTGCACCAGGCGCGACGGCCTCTCTTCGGCAAGGTTCTGCTGCGCGAGCCGGCGCATTGCGGAGACGAAAGCCGGCTGGTTGCGCGTGAGGTTGATGGCAAAGCGATCGGCCCTTCGCTCCTGCGCGCGCGATCTGGCGTGCGCCAGCGGTCGCGCGATCAAGGAAAGTGCCCCGCAGACCAGGAGCACGATCGGCAGGCCCGCGACGTCGGCAACATCCGTGATACCGGCCCCGGCCCCCCCCTCAGACAGCACACGGTGAGCCGCATAGAAACCGACTGATTGCACGGCCGCCTCGAGGGCAATGCCACGCCAGATGTCCCCGTGCGCGTGATGAGCCAGCTCGTGGGCCAGCACGACGGCAATTTCCTCGTCTGAGTAATCGGAAAGCAGCGTGTCGGACAGCAGAATCCGACGCGTCCGTCCCAAGCCGACGAGAGCCGCATTCGCCTTTCGTG
>DATBJG010000071.1:0-5584 GCA_036556585.1 Vicinamibacterales bacterium | reverse complement strand
TATAGTATTGAGCGCTATCACTTACGACCACCGTCACAAGCAGCAGAAGGACCGCGGTGCGCCCGATCTCTGCATGAATGGCGACGAGAGCTCCGAGTGGCAGGCCAAGATAGAGCGCGGGCATCAACGAGGCGGCAACGTCGATCAGCGCATTCGCGTGCGATCGGCCAGACCCCAGAACGATGGCGCCAAGCGCGACGGTGGCCGCCATCAGCACGACGTGGACCGACGTACCAGGAGCCACCATGGCCGCACACGTCAGCATGGCGGCGGCACCCGCAGGAATCCTTTGAACCCGCGCGTGGACTCGATCGGCCAGCGATGCGTATTCGACGAATGCCATCAGCAGGACAATTTCGGCAATTCCCAACAACACCAACGATGGGAACCACCAAACGGCTATCGCAAATGCGGCGCCGAGGACTGCGCCACTGAGGACTCGCATTATTGGGGAAGATAGGGCGGATGGGGGATTTGGAGCCGATGGGAAAGACGAGGAGGATGTGGAAGACGGGGCAAACGCATGGGTCTAATTCGTTTGCACTTCAGAGCCAGGTTGCCTTCCCCATTTTCCTGTTCCCCCCATCATCCCTATCCAATCCCCCTTGTCCGCCCCATCCCGCCATCCGCCCCTATTGAGCGACGGGTTCGGGAGATTTGATCCCGCCGTAGCGGCGATCGCGTTTCTGGTACGCGGCAATAGCCTCGAGCAGATGCCGACTCCGAAAGTCCGGCCAAAGCGTATCGGTCACCCAGATTTCGGCATACGCAATCTGCCAGAGCAGAAAATTGCTGATTCGCATTTCTCCGCTCGTGCGAATGAGCAGATCGGGATCTGGTTGTCCTGCCGTGTAGAGAAACTCCGCGAATCGTTGCTCATCAAGATCGGCTGGCGCGATTCCCGACGCCATCGCACGTCGAACGGCTTCCACGATTTCAGCACGCCCGCCGTAGTTGAGCGCGATGTTGAAGAGCATTCCGGTGTTGGCTGCCGTCTGAGCCTGCGCGCTCTTGAGCTCTTCGCAAACGTCCGGCGCAAGTTCGTCTTCGCGGCCGATGACACGAAACCGGATATTGTTCCGCGTCAAGGTGTTGAGCTCCAGACGCAGATAACGCTTCAAGAGCATCATCAGCGTGCTCACTTCGGTGCGTGGCCGCTTCCAATTCTCAACCGAGAACGCGTACAAGGTGAGCACCCGGATGCCCAACCTGGCCGATGTCTCAACCACGTCGCGCACCGAGTCGATGCCTGCGCGGTGGCCCTCCACCCGCGGAAGGTGCCGCTGCGCGGCCCAGCGGCCGTTGCCGTCCATGATGATGGCGACATGCGCGGGCAGCGCGTCGAAGTTCAAGCCTCGGGCAATGGCCTCTTCGACCGATCCGGAAGGGACCATCTCGAGCAGCTTGTCCAATGACATGAAGTTCCAATGTTACCGGTAGTTGTCGCCTACCACAAGGCTGGACGACCGTCCGGTCCAGCCGAAAAAGGTGCCAGAATTTCACCCTGCACCCCTGACCCGACTTCCAGCGTATCTAGTCACTGAGGATGCTGAAAGCAGTTCCTATCGCGCCCAGAGCCGATGAGACGCTTGCGCGGGCGCAGGCAGGCGATCAAGCTGCCTTTGCCGCCATCGTGCGGGAGCATCAGTCGATGGTTTTTGGCCTGGCTTATCACGTTGTGCGCGACCGAGCGGTCGCGGAAGACCTGGCGCAGGAGGTATTCCTCGACCTGTACAAGAGTCTGAAAAATCTGGAGTCGGCGGCGCACGTGACGTTCTGGCTGCGGAAGGTAACGAGCCATCGTTGCATCGACCGGGGACGACGCGAGCGCCGGCGTCTTGAAATCGCGGTCGAACACGTACCTGAGCAGCCGGTCCTGTCTTCCGGACGCGATGTTCTGTTCGAAAACCGGGTCCGGCAGCTGGTCGCGGCGCTTCCGGTCGGCGCAAGGATGGTGCTGACACTGCGGTATCAGGAAGACCTCCAGCCTTCGGAAATTGCGGACACTCTGGACATGCCCGTCAACACCGTTAAGAGTCACCTGCGGCGCTCGATAGCGCTGCTCCGCGAGCGACTGGTTCGGCAAGGGGGGTTGATGTGAGCTTCGACGATGAACTGCGTCGTGCATTCGAGCGGAAGGACCCGCCGGCCGGGTTCGCAGACCGGGTTCTCGCCCGAATCTCGCAAACACAGCCTTCGGGTGTCGAGAGTCGAGGCCCGCAGACCTCGTCTCCATTCCAGGTGCGCTGGATTGCCGCAATAGCCGCTCTTGCCGTGCTCGCGGTCGCGTCGAGCCAGTACTACTCGTCGCGGCAGGCAGCCCTCGAGGAAGAACGAGTGAAAGAGCAACTCAGAGTGTCCTTGCAGATTGCAAGCGAGAAACTCAACGAGGTCGGACGCAAGGTTCGGGAGTACGGCGAGCGATAGATACGGTTCTAAGGTTCTAGGGTTCGTACACATTGAGGGCAGCGTGGAGGCCGACATGGAGACGACATCGAAAGATCATGAGCGTCTGAGCCGACGTTGGTGGTATCCGCTCATGGTGCTCATCGTACTGTTCCCCCTGCCAGCCTTTGCGCAGGGGGCGCGGCTGCAACTGGACGGACTCAATCGCCTCTCCGAGAGATCGGCTGAGGTCGTTGACGTGACGATTGATCCCGCCATGCTGAAGTTGGCGTCAGCGTTTCTGTCGAATCAGAAATCGGATGAAGCGGCAATGAAGGAGCTGATTTCCGGCTTGAGCGGCGTGTACGTCAAAAGCTTCGAGTTCGATCGCGAGGGCGTCTACAGCGACTCGGACGTCGAGGCCGTCCGCCGACAGCTCAAATCGCCGGGCTGGACGCGGCTTGTCAACATAGACAGCAAGCGGGAGCGCGAGCTCGTTGAAATGTACGTGTGGCGAGAAGGCGAGCAGACTGGAGGACTCGCCATCCTGGTCGCTGAGCCAAGGGAGCTTACAGTTGTCAACATCGTGGGGCGCATTGACATGAGCAAGCTCGGCGCCTTGCAGGGTTTCATGGGAATTCCCCGATTTCCGGGAGGCCTGCCTGTGGGCAAGCCTTCGGGAGAGAAGTGATCGGCGCGGTCGGTTACGAACGATACGAAACGGCCACGAGAAACAGACCGTGTGCAGGTGCCGTGGGGCCGGCCCGGTGCCTGTCGCGCGACAGCAGAATCTGCTGGAGATCGTCTGGTTGCAGCCGACCAGACCCGACCTCGACGAGCGTCCCGACGATTGCCCGCACCATGTGCCGCAGAAACCCGTCGCCTGTCACCTCGTACTGCACTTCCTCGGTATCTCCCGTCTTTGTCCCTGTCGTCACCTGAGAAGCGATTACCGTCCGTTCTGTGGTACTGACATCGCTCCCAGCGGATTGGAATGCCGCGAAATCGTGACGCCCTTCAAGGTGTGCGGCCGCGCGCTTCATCCGATTGACGTCGAGCGAGACAGGCAAGTGCCAGGCAAACTTTCGATCGAAGGGGCTGATGAACTCCCCGCAGATCAGACGGTAACGATACGTTTTGGTTTGAGCCACGAACCGGGCATTGAAGTCCGGAAGTGCCGGTTCAACGGCAACCACCCGCAGGTCTGGCGGCAACGTGGCATTCAGAGCCCGACGCAGGACCGCAGCGCCAAGATCGTTGGTCAAACTCACACTGGCAACCTGACCGAGCGCGTGCACCCCCGCATCGGTTCGGCCGGCACCAACCACGGTAACTGGAGCTCCTTCGATTTGCGAGAGTGCGTCCTCGAGAAATGCCTGCACTGATCGGCCACTCGCCTGCCGCTGCCACCCCACGAAATCGGTCCCGTCGTAGGCCAGAGTGAGCTTGAAAATCATTGAACGATTGGCGATTGGTGATTAGCGAATGGTTGATGATTGGCGATTTTTGAGTGTTGGAGTTGCCCCGGTTTCGTGGACTCTGACACCCTTGGGGGTGGTAGGAGTGCACGATGGGGAAATCACGACGACACTATCCTCCGGAATTTCGGGAACGGATGATCGAGCTCGTGCGAGCGGGGCGATCCCCGGAATCGCTCGCGCGAGAATTCGAACCCACCGCACAAAGTATACGGAACTGGTTGCGGCAAGCCGATCGCGATGAGGGCCGACGCAGTGACGGCCTCACGACCGACGAACGCACCGAGTTACAGCGCCTGCGGCGCGAGAATGCCACGCTCCGTGAAGAGCGCGAGATCTTGAAAAAAGCCGCGGCCTGGTTCGCACGGGAGACCGGTTCGATCCGGTCCGGGTCTTCGAACTCGTGAAGGCGCATCAGGCCGCCCATGCCATCGCCACCATGTGCCGCGTCTTGGAGGTCTCCGCCAGCGGGTACTATGCGTGGGTCGCGCGACGTCCGAGCCGCCGCGCGACGGAAGATGCCCGGTTGCTCGAGCGGATTCGTCAATTCCATCAGGCCTCGCGAGGCACGTATGGGGCTCCCCGCATTCTGCGCGACCTGCGCGCCGTGGGGATCCACGTGGCGCGCAAACGCGTGGCGCGGTTGCTCAAGCAGGCCGGGTTGCGGGGCGTGAGTCGCCGCAAATGGATCCAGACCACGATCCGGGCCGAGGCCGCCCGGCCGGCGCCTGACTTGGTGCAGCGGCACTTTACGGCCACGGGGCCGAATCAGCTCTGGGTGGCGGATATTACCTACATTCCCACGTGGGCGGCGACCTTGTATCTGGCGGTCGTGCTCGACGTCTGGAGCCGCCGCGTGATTGGGTGGGCGATGGAGACGCATTTGCGCACTGAGCTGGTGCTGGCTGCGCTGAACATGGCCCTCGACCAGCGCCGCCCGCAGGCGGTGGTCCATCACTCGGATCAGGGGTGCCAATACACGGCGGTGGCCTTTGGGGTGCGCTGCCGCGAGGCCGGCGTGCAGCCCTCGATGGGATCGGTCGGTGACTGTTACGATAACGCGCTGTGCGAAAGCTTTTTCGCGACGCTCGAATGCGAGCTGCTGGATCGCGTCACGTTGCGCACGCCGCGTGAGGCGCGCACTGCGGTGTTCGACTTCATCGAAGGGTGGTATAACCCGCGCCGGCGTCACTCGGCGCTCGGTTACGAGGCCCCCATTGTGTTCGAACGGCAACACCTGGACAGCTCCCTCCCAGCCGGAGGGACGCATGCGTAACGTGGCGAAGTGGTCCTGTGGAAGCTGCCGGAACTGTGGACGCACAGAACGCGCCCACAGTTCCTTGGAAAACCAGAGAACGGTTTTCCACGAGCTTCCACAGGACCTCAAAATCATCTTATCTTTACGAGAGGACCGAAAAAGTTAACCTGTCCACGAAACCGGGGCAGGCCCACGTTACAGAAATCTGCTGTGTCAATTCCGTGGTTTGTACTTCGATGTGTATGTCAGCACGTAGGGCTTCGTCGCTTTCATAACTTGGAACGTTATGGTTCTTTTCTGTAAGCCCAGAAGTCCAGTCCACGATTTCACTGAAAGGAGCAAAGCGAACAATTAGCCCCACGTCAAAAGCTGAAGCGAGTTTCTCTAACGTCCGGACATTTACCGCTCCCTCATAATCGGGGTTCTCCAAAATTGAGATCCTACCCTGAGTCATCCCAGCTGC
>DATBJG010000070.1:0-10945 GCA_036556585.1 Vicinamibacterales bacterium | reverse complement strand
TGATTCGGACGCTCCAGGCGGCAGTCACGTGTCATCGGTCGCCCGCACCGCTCTTTTCCCGACTCGAACGTCTGTCGATCGCGGGTGATGCGGTAGCGCAGATCGGCCTGCGAGAACTGGCTTTCACCACGGGCTGCTAGGCCACGTGAGCTCCGGACGGTATCGGCAAGATGCCGTCCGGACTGCCGATCCACACACCCATTTCCACCCGGGCGAACACGCGTTCCTTGCCAAGTGCGCCACGCGAGCGTAGCATCCAGCGGGAACCTTCACATGACCGTTACGGACGAGTGCCTAGGACAACTGTTCTTAGAAGCGAGAACTCATCGGAAGTGGTTGAATCGGTCGGTCGAGGATGATCTGCTGCGCCGCTTGTACGAATTGGCGCGGTGGCCGCCGACGTCCGCCAACTGTCAGCCGATGCGGATCGTCTTCGTCAAGAGCCCTGAAGCCAAAGAGCGGCTTCGCCCCGCGCTCGATTCTGGGAATGTCGAACAGACCATGCACGCGCCGGTCACGGCCATCGTCTCGTACGACACACTCTTTTTTGAGTTGTTCGGGAAGCTGGCACCATCTCGCCCCGAACTCACGGCGCGATTTGGAGGAGCGCCGGAAGCCGTGCGTGAGCGGATGGCATTCCAGAGCGGCACGTTGCAAGGCGGTTATCTCATTCTGGCAGCTCGCGCTCTCGGACTCGACTGCGGGCCGATGGGCGGTTTCGACCGTGCCCGCGTAGACACCACGTTCTTCCCCGAGGGACGGTGGAAGTCCAACTTTCTACTCAATCTCGGCTACGGCGACCCACACGCCCTGCGGACCCGCGCCCCTCGCCTCGAGTTCCACGAAGCGTGCAGAATTGCATAAGCCCGTAAATCTTAATTCTTTAGTTGACTGACAGAGTCCTCGAAGGATATAGTCAGTTGAACTTTTAATTTCTTAGGAATATGGCTCGCCGTCGCTCGCCCACACTTACCGACGTCGAGGCCCGGATCATGACCGTGCTTTGGGACAAAGAGCGTGCGACCGTCAGTGATATGGTGATCGCCCTCAGACCCAAATACCCGGCGGCGTACAGCACTGTTCAAACGATGTTGCGGATTCTTGAAACCAAGGGCTACGTAAAACACGAGAAATCGGGTCGTGCTTTCATCTATCGTCCGCTCATCGACCAACGCCAGGCTCGTCGACGTGCGCTCAGCCATCTGGTGTCGCGATTGTTCGACAACTCGCCCAGTTTGCTCGTGCTCAATGTGCTCGAGGACGATCGAATCGACGCGGCTGAGCTCGACCGGTTGAAGAAGCTCATTCATCATGCAGGGCAGGAGGACTAGTGGACATTCTGCTCAATTCGCTCTGGCAGGGTTGCGTGGTGACGGCTGCCGTATGGATGGCTTTGACGCTATGCGGCGGGCTGAGCTCGACCACGCGCTATCAGGTGTGGTGGGCAACCCTCGTGCTGGTGCTCGCGCTTCCGGCGATTCAGTTGTTCGGCGAGGCAGTGCCGCCGGCCCCAGAGCCGACGACAGGACTGGGCTCTCTGGGCGCTGTCGTGATTCCTCCTCTTCCTCGGTGGCCCCTGATCACCCTTGTCAGTATCTGGCTGGTGTGGATTGGGGTGATGTTCTTCAGGGCCGCGAGCGCAGTCCGACGAGTCCGGGCCCTCAAGCAGACTACCATCCCTTTTCCGGCAGCGCGCGAGGCCCGGCTGGGTCACTGGCCGGCAATTCGAGCGACCGGACGACGGGTCAGATTGGTGGTGTCCAACGACGTACGATACGCAGCAGCCATCGGCGTGTGCGCACCAGTCATTGCAGTCGCTCCAGTCGTGCTTCAAGAACTGGACGACGAAGAGCTCGATCAGGTTCTGGTGCACGAATGGGCGCACATCCAGCGACGCGACGACGTCACGCGATGCGTTCAGCTCTTCGTCAACATGCTGGTCGGCTTCCACCCCGCCGTCTGGTGGATAAACCGGAGGCTCGAGATCGAGCGCGAAATAGCCTGTGACGATCAGGTGATCGAGATTACCGGAGCTCGAACATCGTACGCAAAGAGCCTGATGAAACTGGCCGCCGTGCCCAACCGTCCGGTTGATCTCGCCCTCGTGTCGGCCGCTCTCTCAGCGCCGAAGCTGACAACCCGCATTCTGCGGCTACTCGACACGCGTCGGAATGTTTCGACCAGATGGTCGAGTATCGCTCTGAGTGTCGCGATTCCCGGACTTCTCGTGCTGGCCATGTCTGTCGCCAGCCTGACACCAGTGATCTCCGCCGCGCCGGAGCTGCGTGTTCTGGTTCGATCGGACCAGGATTCGCCGCCGCCACCAGCCGCAGCGGTTGGGGCAACGGTTGCACCCACCAGCAGGATTCTCGGCGACATGTCTCATTCAGTTCCTGAGTCCAGCTTGCGGCGGCAGCACCACGCGAGAGCTGAGCAGCTGGCGTCAGTCCCCGTGGACGCGACCGCAGATGGCGCTGGTGCGAGAACAGCACTTCGAATCGAGGCACCGGTGCTTGCCAGGTCCGATGACACGGATCAGCGTCTGGTTCAAAGCGCGTCCCTGATATCTCGACCGATCGCGACTAATATGACACTACCTCCACCCGCTCCGCCCGTGCAGGTCACAACGGCCTCCGCGAAAACTGCCCTTGAGACGCCTGGAAACGTCCAATCCCCGTGGGACGCTGCCGCAACCGCGGGGGTCACGCTGGGGCGTACCTCCCAGCAGGCGGCCACACGCACCGCAGGGTTTTTCACCAAATTGAGCAAAAACATCGCCGGCTCATTCTGACGAGGAGTTGTTCAATGCGCGTTCACCTCGTCAATCCCAGCGAACTTGCGTTTGGAACGGCCGTGATCACCCCTCGATGGCTGTACGTGCTGGCTGCGGCCACACCAGCACAGTTCGGAACACCATCGATTGTCGACGAAACACTGGAGAGCTTCGACGCCTCATCCGTCGCTTCTGGTGACGTCGTCGGTATTGGCATTCATACGGGCAACGCACTGCGTGGGTACACGGTCGGCCGACTCGCCAGGCAGCGTGGCGCGTTTGTCGTCTTCGGTGGTATCCATGCCACTCTTTTCCCCGATGAAGCGCGTGAGTCTGGATTGGCACACGCCGTCGTGAAAGGCGATGGCGACCTCGTGTGGCCTTCCGTTCTTACCGATTGCGCCGCCGGTACCCCGCGTCCCGCCTATGAAGGGGGCCGTGTCGAAGGCACGTCGTTTCTGTCAGCGCGCTGGGACCTCCTGCCGCCTGGCCGTTACATGTGGGGATCGGTGCAGACAGTACGCGGGTGCCCGAAGCATTGTTCGTTCTGCTCGGTGTGGCGCACCGACGGCCAGGAACCCCGTCAGCGCGTTGTCGGGCAGGTGATCGAGGAAATCGTCGTGCTTCGACGGCAGGGCTTCCGCTTCATCCTGCTTGCGGACGACAACTTCTACCCGGTGACGCGAGCTGATCTTGCCGCGGCAGCCCGACGAAGTGATCCGGGCCCTCTGGCCGCCCTGACGGCTTTGAGGCAGGAGCGATTCGAGCTGATGGACCGGCTCGCGGAGCTGCCTGACGACCTGGTGTTCTACACGCAAATCACCATGGAAGCCGGCGAAGATCCTGAGTTTCTCGCTGCCATGCGTCGCGCCCGTATCCGGGGGGCGCTTGTCGGCGTCGAGTCGGTCACACCCGAAGGGCTGAAGTCTATTTACAAGAATTTCAACGATGCCGGGGAAGCCTTGGTGACCAGGCTCAGCGCGTTTCGCGAGCACGGCGTACACGTGCTCGGATCCTTCATTTTCGGTTTGCCGACCGATACGTCTGAGACGTTTCAAACCACAGCCAATATTGCGCAACGAGCGGGCCTGTCCTTCGCACAGTTCGTGATGCTGACACCGCTGCCGGGAACGATCGACTTTGCCAAGTGGGAACGCGACGAGTCAAGCACCAGGAAGGTCAACGGGATTCCGTTGAACCGCTACTGGCTCATTCCGCCATCCCAGCGACCGAAGATCTATATGCCGCATGCGCTCATGGGGGCGGATGAAATCCGCCAGAGAACGCAGGGAACCTGGGATGAGTACTACCGGTTGCCGCTCATCTGGCGCCGATCGACATGTGTGCGATCGTTGCGCGCACGGCTCGCCTTCGTGCTCATTTCGAAACTCTATCGTCAGATGTACGCGGATACCGGCATTGCGACCGACAGTGCCCGGGTGGCGAGATCGGCCCGGCATGCCCGCTGGATCGCCAAAATCGTTCGGCGTTTGTTCGTGGGAAAACCGATGCCGGAGCTTCAGGTACCTCGGTCGGCCCAACCCGGATCGTCATTGAGCTGGGCCGCCGAAAAAGTCTGAACCCGGTCGGTTACGGCAGGCGTTCCACCCCGACCAGCCTCCAGCCATCCGCCGCGCGCCGGAAATAGACGTCCACGGGCGCGACGGCCGTGCCCTTTGCCGTGGGTTCCGCCGCGCTCAACTGCACCTTCTCGAACGAGCCGGCCGCCGTTGGCAAGCCGGCAGGAGCCTGCGCCTGATTACCGGTTGCGGGCGTCGGGGTCCCAATTGCCGTCGTCTGATTCGTCTCGTTATTGAACTGGGACCAGGTCGCGGAATAGCCACTGGATCCTGTGGCAACTTTGGCGACAACGGCGGCGTTGTCGAACGTCAACCGGCCGTTATTGTCGAGCGCGAAATTCACGAGCGGGCTCACGGCATTCAGATAGGCCTGGCCGATCTTGTCGCGACGCTGAATCAGGACGTCACCGATCAGCCGTTCTGCCTCCGGGTCGGTGTACTGGCCGGACTTGGCAATGGCGCGAATCATTTCGTCAGAAAACGCCATCACACGCCGTGCGGCCCAGAAATCATCGTCGGCACGAGCACGGAGGAACGCTCCGGTCGGGACTCGCGGTTTCCAGGTCGTAGGGTCAAATCCCGTCCCTTCAAAGCGACCGACACCAGGTCTCTCGTCATAATCAACAGTCCGCCATCGTTCGACCGGGAAGCCCAGAAGAACGAGCTTCTTCATGGCCACGCCGCCTTCGTACAGATATGCCCAGCCTTCGTCATAGGCGTGGGGCCCGTTGGCCGCGCTGCCGAGCGTAGAGCCGACGTCCTGCAGATAGTGCCGTACGAGTCCCCGCCCGTTTTCGGTGATCACGGTGTCGAGCGTGTTTCCAGCTTTCATGTCCACGAGATTCGTCCATGCGCCAAATACTTTCAGCGCTCGCAGCTCCCGCCGATGTTCGTGGGGCACGATATCGTTCGGGTCATCAGGACGGGTTCCGTGATATTTGAAGCCTCCCACAGGCCGACCCGGGATGCCCCGGCCGGCAATCGCTCGGTACGTTCCGTCCGGACTACGATGCGACCGCCGCAGCACATCGTCGAGATCGCCCCTTCTCATTCTGCGTCGCACCCCCGAGGGCGGCCTGAACATGGCCGTCTCCGAGATTACGAGTTCATCGGGCTTCACCGCGATCAGGTGGTTTTCGATCTGCCAGTACCCCAGCGTCCAAAAAATCTTGTTCGCCACAAGAATGGCTCCGGTGGCGCCTTCAGGGTGACCCTCGGCATCGAAGGACACGAACCAGGTTTCCCCCTTTGCATCCTGCATCGTGAAGCCAGGCGCGGCACCGGCCTCCTTGGGACGCGTTATGGTCCAAGTTCCGGGAGCTGGTCCGTTGCCGGTCAGCGGACCACGAGCGGCTTCATCGACAGTGACGGGGCGCGCGAGGATTCGATTCGTAAACCAGTTCGAGTCAGGTATCTCGTCAATGGTGTTCACGTTCTTGGCGCGAACGTTCGGCATGGGGTCACCAGGTCGGCCGAACAGGTTGATCGCCAGATCGAGAACCAGGTCGATATCCCATTCCTCGACTTTGGATGCATCCTGCGTCTCAGGTTCTCTGGTCAACGGATCGTCGCTGAAGAACTTGCGGCCAGCACCGGACTGGGCAGCGCCTCCGATTCCAAACACGGTGAGCGCAATGCCGAGTGCGACAAGCCCGCAAGCCAAACGCTTAGTTCGACGCATTCTTGTTCTCCTCACGCTTCCTAGAAAGCGGCGCTTCCACCAAAAACAATGTGCCAACCTTCGTCGCCCTTGGCGAACTCGATGCGAAGTGGCGTTGTGAGCGGCCCGTGGAAGCGAATTCCAATTCCCACATTGCTCTTCAGTCCGTCGAAATCCAGGTCGCTCCGCTGGCTCGTCACCTTGCCGGCGTCGTAGAAGATCGCCATATCAATGGCGAGGGGACTCGGGATCCAGCGGAACTCACCCGTGAGCAGAAGACTGTGACGATCGCGGAACCGCCAGCTGCTATAGGCTCGAAGTGTACTGCCGCTGCCGAGCGATGGCAGCAGGAAGTACGGGACGATATCGTCGTCGTCCAACGTCGTTTGCACGAGGCCATGAAACGAAAGCACCCAGTTCTCCCTCAAAATGGGGAGATGCTGGACGATTTCTCCGTCAACTCGATCGAAGCTGTAGACCGAATCCCGATCGTCGTAGTTGTGATAGGAAACCTGATACAGTCCGCCGGTCCGCGCGTAACCGGGAGACGGGCGCCAGTCGATGCCCGCAGACCCAAACGAATGAATGTACTTGGGATTGTCCCCGAGTCCGGGAGCCGTTGCCGGGGTGAACACGGTCTCGATGGACGGTGACGCTCCCTGACCTTCTTCCAGGTTGAAATCCTCGTAGGTCGCCCCCGCCCCGAAGATCACCACCGGTGCGGGGCGAAAGTCGATATTGCCACCAACATACGCCTGCTTCAGTCTGAAGTTCGTGCGATTGTTAGGACTGTCAATGCCGAGTCCGTAATAGGCAACCTGCGTCGCGTCCCGCCATCCGACACGCGCGTGCCAGTCGAAACGATCGACGCCGTGTCCGACGGAATCCGTGCTCCACTCGAGAAACTTGTAGGACTTGATCGAGTAGAGCCCTCGAATGTTCCACTGAGTCCGGTCCCCATAGTATTGGCGATACCCGGCTCCGAGCGTGAATCCGCCGCCACTGTAGACGCTCGCGAAGTACGGATAGAAGCCGTTCGGGGATTCCATGAAATCTTGCTTCAAACTCAGGAAGAGCTTCTCCGCGCCGCCCGGCTCGTACGGCTTGGCCACTTTGGCTTTCGCCTCCTGTTCCGCAGCAATGGTCGCCGCACGCGTGTCCTGGGCGGCAGCGGACCTCGGCAGAGAAACTAGGAGTCCTGACATCAAGAATCCCGCCAGAACACGGACGATGCGGCTTCGACGAATTTTCTCCATCAATAAACTACTCCTCATTCTGGAACGGCTCATGAGTCACGCGTCTCCCCGTCGACGGCTGCTGCCATGTCGCCGGAAGGATGAACGCACCGGGTAGTCTACATCCATACCGCGCACTCTGTGATCTTGAGCCGCACAACCCGGGCGATCACCCCGTCCCGGCTTGGCCGCGTGATAGGCTGCTTGGGACTCGATCGGCGGCAGCGTCATTGCTGCCTGCTGTCTACGGTATGACGTTTACAAACAAGATTCTCGCCGGGCTGACCGCCGGCATCCTGGTGGGTCTATTCGTCGGGGAGTTTGCATCCGCATTGCAGTGGGCCGCCGATGGGTTCGTCAAACTGCTTCAAATGACGGTGTTGCCGTACGTCACGGTGTCTATCGTTGGAAGCCTGGGCAGGTTGAACGCCACCGAGGCGCGTCTGCTCGGCCTGCGCGCGGGACTTGTGTTGGTCGGGCTCTGGCTAGTGGCCCTCGTGTTTGCGGGCTTGATCGTCCTGACGTTTCCGCGCGTCGACAACGCCACATTTTTCAGCACGACACTCGTGGAACCGCGCGCGCCGTTCGACTTCATCAATCTCTATATTCCGGCCAATCCGTTTAACTCCCTGGCCAACAATATCGTGCCGGCCGTCGTTCTGTTTTCGGTCGTCCTGGGAATCTCGCTCATCGGCATCGAGCGCAAGCAGGTCGTTCTTGATCTGCTGGATGTATGTGCCCAAGCTCTGTCACGAGCGTCGCGTTTCGTGGTGCGACTGACCCCCTACGGCCTTTTCGCGATCGCGGCAACGGCTGCGGGGACGTTGAACCTCGAACAAGTGGGTCGCTTGCAAGTGTATCTAGTTTCCTACAGCCTGGTTGCGCTGCTCGTTGCGCTCTGGATCTTGCCGGGACTCGTCGCAGCGCTCACGCCAATTCGTGTGCGAGACATCATGCGGCTCACACGGGATGCGCTCATCACGGCGTTTGTGGCCGGCGACTTGTTCATCGTCCTGCCGGTGCTCATTGAAGCCAGTAAGACGCTCATCGGCCAATACCAGCTCGGGGGACGTCAGGGCGCGGCTCTACCGGATGTCGTTGTTCCGGCATCGTTCAACTTTCCACATTCAGGAAAGCTTTTATCAATCAGCTTCATCCTGTTTGCCGGGTGGTTTGCGGACGCGTCCGTGCCGTTACCAGACTACCCACGTCTTGCGCTGACGGGCCTGGTTACGTTCTTTGGGAGCCTCAATGTTGCGGTCCCCTTCTTGCTCGACCTGTTCCGGATACCGGTCGACACCTTCCAGCTCTTCCTCGCAAGCGGCGTCATCAACTCGCGCGTCGGTACTCTCGTCGCGGCCGTGCACACAGTCACCGTGGCGCTGCTGGCCACATGCGCCGTCACGAGTTCGCTCAAATGGGAGCGTCGCAAGCTGGTGCGGTACGCACTGGTGACAGGGATTCTCACCGTGGTTGTGATTGGCGGCACGCGCGTCCTGTTCGCTCGCGTCCTTCGCCAGGAGTACACGAAGGACAAGGTCATCGCAGGAATGCACATGCGCCGGCACTTCGGGCCGTCCGTTGTTTATCGCACGCCTCCACCAAGTCTCAGCGAACCGAAAGAGGATGGACAACTCGAAAAGATCCGGGCTCGTGGAGCCTTGCGCGTGGGTTACTTGACCGACGCTCTGCCCTTTGCGTTTTTCAACGCTCAGGACGAGCTGGTCGGTTTCGACATTGAGATGGCCCACAGCCTCGCGGCCGAACTGGGCCTTCGAGTGGACTTCGTCCCCGTTGACCGTACCCAGTTCGAGGAGCAGTTGAACGGCGATTACTGCGACATCGTCATGTCAGGCGTTGCAGTGACGACCCGCAGGGCCAGCCGTGTGCTGTTCTCCTCGGTTTACTTCGACGAAACGCTCGGCCTACTCGTTCGAGATGAGGACCGGAATCGGTTTTCGAGCTGGGATCAAATCCGTGCGCTCGGCGACATCACGTTCCTGGCCCCTGACCTGCCCTATTACATTGATAAGCTGCGCGAACGAGCACCGCGCGCAAAGCTGCGAGTCGTTCCGGAGGCGGCAAGTCTGTTGACCGCTCCACAAAATGAGTTCGACGCGATCCTGATGTCCGCTGAGCGCGGGTCCGCATGGACTCTCCTCCACCCCCAATACTCCGTCGTCGTCCCCGAGCCAGGCATCGTGAAGGTACCGTTGGCTTATCCGATCGCCGGACGAGATGAGACGTTTGCCGATTTCATCAACACGTGGATCGAGCTCAAACGCAAGGACGGCACAATCGACGATCTCTACAAGTACTGGATCCTCGGTCAGAATGCGACGAGCCGACAGCCCCGCTGGTCCATCATGCGCAATGTGCTGGGTTGGGTGGATTAGACGGTCGGAAGCTTGCCGAGAAGTCGCTCGTACTCGCCAGGCGTGTCGATGTCGACAAACGCCCCTTCATCCATGACTGGAACGCCCACGATTGATTCCTGATGGGCATTGACGATCGGTTTGGCCCCAACCGTGGGATCGCCTGCTCTCAGCTCGGCAAACAACCCGCGATCGAACACCACCGGATGACCGTGTCGATTGCCGTCCACAGGCCGGACTATGGCCGCCGTTGGATGGCGTCGGTACGCATCGAGCACCGCGCGCACGGTGCTGCCGGAGATGAGCGGCAAATCGACAAGCGTGACCAGGACACCGCGTACCCCTGGGCGATCTGCTGCGCGCAATCCGGCCTGCAGTGAGGACAGCTGCCCCCGTGAATAATCAGGATTCTCAACCACACGCACTGGGAAGACTAGCGGTGCCAACGACGCGGTAATCGTCGCCCCCTCGTGGCCAACCACGACCAGCAGATCATCAACCTCGGCATCGCGGAGGGTTTTCAAGATCCGGGACAGGAAGGTCTCGCCCCCAAGGGGGAGCAAAGCCTTGGGCCTGCCCATGCGGGTTGATGCGCCGGCAGCCAGCACAATTGCAGGGATCATGAATGAACCGAATCTGCGTTCATCGGCCCAAGTCTAGCTGATTGGACTCTTCACGGGACTTCATTCCCGCGGTGCCCCCACAGACGAACTACGCTAGAATCGCTTATGCCCGACGTAGAGATTCGAATCCGCTGTCAACGATGCGGCGACCAAATGGAGCTGCGAGACCCGGCTCCGGGCCATGCCTGGAAGCCGGATCAGTTCTGGGTCTGCCTGCGGTGCGGGCGCCATTTCTGGACGACCTACACTTCTCCATCCAAAGAAAAAGCCAAGTCAGCGGCAGAGTAATCGCTGGTCCTATCTGGTTGCGCTTATGACTCTTCCGGGTTCGGCCCCTCTTCTGCACCTCCAGGACGATGACGATGACGATCTCTTCGACGACGAGGAGGACTTCGAGCGAGAAGACGCAGACGACGAGGAGGACGCGGACGATCACGACGAAGAAGACGAAGAGGATGACGACGACGCCGAAGACGGAACATGGTACGTGCGGCCCGATGGAAGCGGGTGGTAACGTACCTTGACTTCAGATAACGAACTTCCTACACTGACCCCGTTCTAATCACCGCTTCCTACATCTTTTTTGCTTAATAGAGGGACCTCGACAGCACTAATTCCGGCCGGAATTATGGGCCTGGGTTCAGGTTTCCACACCGGCCGCCGGGTTCGAGGCCGCGTTGTTCCACGGGATACTCGGAA
>DATBJG010000069.1:0-18869 GCA_036556585.1 Vicinamibacterales bacterium | reverse complement strand
CGCGACGGCCGGAATGATCGTCGGAGCTCGCGACCTGGCCGATGCCGAGCTCACAGCGTTTCAAGCGGCTCAGACGACGAGGCGCCAGGTCATGCTTGGCGGCCGTCGTGTGACCGTCGTGGACGTTCACGCGCACACGTTTGTGCCCGAAGTCTGGGAACTGGTCAAGAACACACCGCTTGCCGAAATCGCCAAAAACAATCTGACGGGACCGATTGCCCTGGGGCCGGGCATGGCAGCCCGCCTGGAGTACATGGACAAGCAGGGCATCGACTATCAGGCGATCAACGTCAATGCCTGGGGGTATTCAGCAGATCGCGCACTGGCCCGCGACATCGTTCAATTGCAGAACGAGAAGATCGCGGCCGCGGTTGCAGCCCGTCCCGATCGATTTGTGGCCATGGCCACCCTTGCGTTGCAACACCCTGATCTGGCTGCCGAGCAGCTTGATCACGCCGTCAAGAAGCTCGGCATGAGAGGCGCTGCGATCGGAGGCAGCGTCGAAGGCCAGGAGCTATCCGATCGGAAGTTTGATCCATTCTGGGCCAAGGCCGAGGAGCTTGGTGTCCTGTTGTTCATGCATCCTCAAGCCGCACCGGGCACCACCCAGAACCAGCGACTGCAGGGGAAGGGTGGGTTGGGCAACACGATTGGGAACCCGTTGGAGACGACGGTGTTCCTCTCCCATTTGATCTTTGAAGGCACGCTGGACCGATACCCCGGGCTCAAGATCTGTGCGGCTCATGCCGGAGGATATCTGCCGTCGTACAGTGGCCGCTCGGACGCGTTGTGCGGCCGGGGCGGCGGTGCCGATTGCAAGGCGCTCAAAAAGAAGCCCAGTGAGTATTTCAGACGTGAGCTCTTCATCGACACGATGGTATTTCGGGAAGAGGGGCTACGACACCTCATCGCGGAAGTTGGCGTCGGCCAGATGGTGTATGGAACGGACTATCCGTTCGATTGGCCCGTTGGCATCGATTTCGTCCTCAATGCCACTTTTCTGAGCAACGCCGAGAAGGAAGCGATCCTCGGTGGGAATCTGATCAAACTGCTTCGAATAACCTGATCGCGTCGCACCATGAGGCCGGACGACGATCGCAGCGAGACGATTGGTTCGGCGTCTCCGCCGGTCGCCCACCTGGCGGCTTCGGCAGTCGGTTCGACGTCCGCGAAGCATGCCCGACCACCGGCTGGCCGTTGCGGAAGTCCTGCGCATCGGAGCGGAGATCTGTCAGGCGTTGCAGTCAGGGATTTGAATTCCGGAATGCAGGCGCGGCCTCTTGACGCGCGGCGGGGGGTCAGTAATACTCTTACTGGTAGGAGTATTACTGCATGCGAATCACGGTCAAGGGCCAAATCACCATCCCGCTCGAAATCCGCGAAAAACTGGGACTGTTGCCCCACACTGAGGTCGAGTGTGAAATCGACCGGGACGGCGTCCGCGTGACGAAGGCATCGAAGCCGCGCGCACCGGATCGCGGTCGCGCCCTCGTCGACCACATGCGCGGCCGCGCCACACGGCACATCACGACCGACCAGATCATGAAGCTGACACGAGGGTAAGGACGGTGTTCGGCACCCTCGTCGACAGCAATGTCATCCTTGACGTCGTCACCGAAGATGCGGAGTGGGGAGACTGGTCTGCCTCACATTTGGCCGACGCGGCGCGGTCGGGCATGCTGGCAATCAACCCCATCATCTATGCCGAGGTGTCTGCTGGATTCGACCGGATTGAGGATGTCGACGACATATTGCCCATGTCCTATTACAGGCGTCTTCCGTTGCCGTTCGAGGCCGCGTTTCTGGCGGGGCAGTGTTTTGTCAGATACAGACGCCGCGGAGGCCACCGCCGGTCGCCCATGCCCGACTTCTACATCGGGGCCCACGCCGCGCTTGCGGCACTCACGCTCCTGACCCGCGACGCTAAGCGTTATCGCGCGTACTTTCCCAAGCTTTCCATCGTCGCGCCCTGACGGCTGCTCGAGTTGAAAGAATCCGCGCGTATCCGCGTCCCGTGAATGAAGAGATCCGTGTTCATCCGCGTCCCGTGAATGAAGAAATCCGCGTCCACGTATTGCGTGCGGCGGCTTTGAGGCAGATACTCTCTCCGCGAAGTTGACGTGAGTGAATGCTCGCGTATCAGCGACATCAGGACAGGAGGGGTCGTGAAACTCATCAGTCTGCGTCGTGCCGTCATCTGCTCGGCTGTGCTCGCCGCGGCAGCTGCCTGGGGTTCGTGGATCCCGACAGGTGCCCAATCGTCATCAGCCGGAACACACGCCCTGCCGGTCTTCGAAGTTGATCGGTCGTGGCCCAAGGTCCCGGCGAAATGGAAGCTCGGGGACGCATCCGCGTTCGCCATTGATGCGCAGGACAACGTCTGGCTGCTTCATCGCCCCCGGACGCTGAAGCCCGACGACGCCAAGATGGCGGCACCACCGGTCGTCGTGTTCGACACCGCAGGGAACTTCATCAAGGCTTGGGGCGGAGCAGGGGCCGGGTTCGAGTGGCCCGAGCGCGAGCACGGCATTCATATCGATGCCAAAGGCTTCGTCTGGGTGAGTGGAAACAACTGTCCGACCAATGGCCTGCCTGGACTGAAGCCGGTCGCTGATGACCAGATTTTGAAGTTCTCGCCTGAAGGAAAATTCGTCCTGCAGATCGGCCGAAGCAACCAGAGCAAGGGGAATGCGGACACGCAGAACGTCCATCGTGCGGCCGACATGTGGGTGCACTCTCAAACCAACGAGCTCTTTGTGGCCGACGGGTACGGCAACCACCGGGTTGTGGTGTTCGATGCCGACAAGGGAACGTTCAAACGCATGTGGGGCGCGTTTGGCAACAAGCCCATGGATGACGACCACTGCGAGGTGGTCACGCCGAAGAGCTTCCCCGATGGACCGGGGCCCCAGAACTTCAGCATCCTTCACGCAATCCGCGTGGCCAAAGACGGCAGCGTGTACGTGGCCGACCGCGAGAACCGGCGCGTGCAGATGTTCACGACCGATGGCAAGTTCGTCAAACAGCTCGTCAGAACCGCAACACCGTTTGCACGAGACCTGACCTTATCGCCCGATCCCGAGCAGCGGTTCCTGTATGTCGGCAACGGCGACGACATTGTCATCGTGGATCGAAAATCGCTCGAACCGGTCGGGACGATCAAGGTCGCGGGGATGCTGGGGGGTGGTCATCTGATTGCCACCGATTCGAAGGGCAACCTCTACATCGCCCAAACAGCCGCCGGGCTACAAAAGCTGACACTCAAGAAGTAGGGTTAAGGAGAGGTGAGGGAGCTGAAAGCGCGAGGTACAGGTCGTGGGGTCGAGCCCCACGACGATTAGTAAGGGAACCACAGGCCCGCCCGAACCGTATCTCCCGGTCATGAACACCAGCATGAATCGTCTCGCCGTTGCCGCGATTTGTGTCGCCGTACTGCCGGCGGTTGGCTGTTTCGAGGTGCGCCAGGGGGGCCCTGATGACAATACCCGGGTCGAGATCCTGACTCCCCTCGGCGATCTGTCGGTCCGCACCGACGTGGAGTCTCTTGATACAGGTCTGCCCGTGTATCCAGGTTCACGCCCCATTCGGAAGGGCGCTCATGAGCCCGACAATGCCGAGGTGCGGATTGGAGCCGGGTTGTTCGGGCTGGAAGTGATTGCCGCCAAGTTCGAGAGCGACGCCGACCCGGCCGCCATTGTCGATTTCTACAAGGGCGAGATGAGGACCTACGGCAACGTGACCGAGTGTCACGGCAACATCGACTTCCGAGGTCGACGGGGGGCTCGCAAACCCATCTGCAAGCACTGGTGGGGGGCTCGCGCCATTCAGCTCGTGGTCGGCACCGAGGAACATCACCGACTGGTATCTGTCGAGCCTCGTGCCGGCGGCGCCGAGTTTGCCGTCGTCTCGATCCAGACGCACGGTCAGAGCTGAATACGGCGCAGACCTGAAGGTCTGTGCTACGTCCGCAAATAGGAGCGCAGGCCTTCAGGCCTGTTTAGACGACGCGGATCGGGATCGAGTGGATCGAATTATTGCCGTAGCCGAGTTGATTCCACTCGGCCTGCTCGGGCTGGGCCCGGCCGGCAAGATCTGTCGCACGTGCGCGCAGGGCCACGTCGCCGGCCTCCGGAATCCGCGTAATCAGCTCCCACCACTGCCAGCTGTGTCGTTTTCGCTCGCTGACAAGCCGTGCTTCCTGCCAGGCGCTACCTGAGAGGCTGACTTCGACGCGTGCGATGGGTGCTGCACCTGACCAGGCCACCCCACGGATCGTCAATTCCCCTCGCGGAACCGTTTGCTGGGGACCTGGATCGGTGATAAGCGCGCGAACGTGCTGGAGCGTAACCGGCTCGCGGACCAGCTGGCCCTGGCGATTCCATTCGTACCAATACTTCTCCGTTTGATAGTGACCAACGAACGGTTGGGCGACGAGGTCGATTCCCGTCAACCATTTGACTGAAGCCACGGCGTACCAGCTCGGTACGATCAGACGCAAGGGATAGCCGTGCTGAATTGGCAGCGGCTCGCCGTTCATTGCATACGCGAGCAACGCGTCCGAATCACGTGCCTGATCGAGAGGCAGGCTGCGCTCGAAATGAATTGATTGGGTATGTCCCGTCACGGTTCCGCAGTCGGCCCCACGGAACAGAATCTCCCGAGCACCAGGCTGGATCCCGGCGCGATCCAGCACCTCGATGAGCGGCACCCCAACCCATTCAGCGGTGCTCACGGCGCCGAGGTTCCATTTTTCGCCATCAATCGGTGGCGTGAACAACGTCCGTCCATTGCCGGCGCATTCGAGCGTGACGACCAGCGCCCTCGACGGCATTTGCCGGAGATCGCGCACGCTGAGGCTGAGCGGGCGATCCACGAGCCCGCCAACGCCCAGCCGAAAAGCGGACGGATCGAGGTCGGGAATCTGAAAATGGTTCCGCACGTAGAAATGCGCGCTCGGCATGACGACCCCGCCCACGAGCGCCGGAATCGACGTTTCGCAATTGAGCGGATAGGCGCGGTGAACGACCAGCCCGGCCTGGATGGCATCCTGACATGCCTCCTCCGGATCGACGGCGGGTACGTCTTCGCTCGACGGCAGCGCGGCGGCGCAGCCTCCGCTCGCCACCACGCGCGTGCAAGTCGAGGCCGGAAAGATATCGACGCTGCCAGCCATTTCAAACGGCTGAAGGAACTCTCGCAGCCGATCTTCATCTCCGGCTTCGACGATGAGAAAAAGCGTGTGCTCACCTTTGACGACCGCCTCGCCCTGAATCTCGATGCCGTGCTGCCTGACGTTCGGGCGGCTCAAGTGGTTCAACAGCCAGGCGCCTGCATACGGATCCTGGGCAGGGCAGAGCTCTGGGGCATGCTGATGACGGACGACATACAGCGCCATGACGCGCCTCCCGGATGGGATCCTACTCCCGCGGCTCCAGACTTTCCTTCGCCTTTCGAAACACCGCAAACAGCGCCTTCTCGCGCTGACGAAGCGTTTCTATGATGGATTCGACCACTCACACAATCTGCACGACCGCACCATCAGGATCCTTCACATGGAACCCGAATTCGATGTTCTGGTCGGGCGTGAGGCCGTGCTGCTTCAGGACCTTCGTGACTGCGTCTCTGTTGAACCCGTCGACACTGATGGCAAAGTGATCGATCAGGCCTGCAGGATTCTGCTGCCTCAGCGACACGATCGTGCTGTCGACGCCTGTTCCCCCGGCGCCCAACCGAAGAATGCGATTCGCTTTGTCCTCGCTCACGGACGTGAGGCCGAAGACGCGCTGGTAGAACTCGGCTGAACGCTGGAGATCGCTTACCAGCACGGAGGTATGGTCGATACCAGTGCCTTTGAGTCCGCTGCTCTGAGCCCCGACTGGTGTCGACATACCACCTACCGCAACGAGTGCTGAGAGATGCTGAATCAGCTGGCGACGGGTAAGTCCCCCACGCTCGAAACGACCCACGAGTTCCGCGATGACGGTGTCCATTGAGATCCTCCATCCCCCCACATGTTTGCTCGACCGCGACGACACGAAGAATAAACCACGACGAACACGACGAACACGAAGCATAACGGAAGATCAAGCATAATGATCTGATGAAGCCTCTTTGCCATGTCTGTTGAGGCCTTACCCGCAATTCACCTCGACCGCCTCACCAAGCACTACACACACCTGACGGCACTCAATAGTGTCTCGCTCGACGTCCGGCCGGGTGAGATTTTCGGATTTCTCGGTCTCAACGGTGCGGGAAAGACCACGACAATCCGGATGCTGCTCGATCTCGTGCGACCGACCAGTGGACAGGCGTTCGTCTTCGGGATGAATTGCCGGGCACAGGCACTGAAGGTCCGCAGCCAAATCGGGTACCTTCCGGGCGAGCTGGGATTCGTTGCGGACATGACGGGGAAGGGCATGCTCGAGTTCCTGGGCCGGCTGGGGGAGCGTGCGATTGATCACCGGTGGCAGCGCGATCTCCTGGATCGGTTTCAGTTGTCGGATGCTGACCTCCGACGGACGCTGCGCGAGTACAGCACCGGTATGAAACGAAAGCTTGGCATCGTCCAGGCATTTCAATCTGATGCCGCTCTCCTCATCCTTGACGAGCCGACCGAAGGCCTCGACCCGCTGATGCAGGAGGCGTTGTACGAGCTCCTGCGCGACTCGCGCCGCCGCGGGCGCACCGTGTTCATGTCCTCTCACGTGCTGTCGGAAGTCGAGCGCGTATGTGACCGGATTGGATTGCTGCGACGCGGTCAACTGGTCCTCGTGTCACCAGTCGCCGAAGTCCGTCAACTTGCCGCCCGAAGTGTGCGCATCCAGTTTCGTGAGAAGGTCGAGAAGCCGCCGTCCGAGGGGAACTGGCCTGATGGTTGCGAGGTGGTCGAGCTGGCGCCCCGCGCGTGGACTCTTCGAATCAGCGGCCCGCTCGGTCCGATCGTGGCAAAGATTGGGTCGCTGCCGGTCGAGGATGTCGAGGTGCGCGAGGCGCATCTCGAAGATGTGCTGAAGCGCTACTACAAGGACGAGACAGCGCCGTGACCCGCCGGACGTTCGTCCTCGTTCGCCGCTCACTCCTGAGGATCCGCGGAGTGCTCTTGAGCGTCGGCCTGTTGCTGGCCGGCTTTCAATTCCTGCTGACTCAAGTGGCAACGTACCTGATGCGCCAAAGCGCCTACAGCCAGCTTTCAGCGCTCGTGCCCGACTTCGTCCGCACGATTGCGGGACCGTCCACGCTTGCATTCATGTCTTTCACGGGTGTCGTGTCGCTGGGCTATTTCCATCCGATTGTGATTGCGATGCTCGTGGGCCTCATGATCACCATTGCGACCGAGCCAGCGGCGGAAGTCGAGACGCGGTTCGTCGATCTCACGCTGGCGCGTCCCCTCGCGCGCGCTGAGCTTATCAGTCGCTCGCTTGTCATTCTCATCCTGGCGGGCGGGTTCATGCTGGGCGCCATGGCGCTCGGCGCCTGGATTGGTCTGACGTGCTGCACGCCAGCAGAGGCGGAACGACCCTCCGCGGCGCTGACAGCGTCGCTCGCGGTCAGCCTGGCATCGGTGATGGCGTGTTGGGGAGGGGTTGCGCTCGCCCTTGCGGCCACCGCACGGCGTCGAGCCGTCGCCGTTGCAGTTGCAGGCGTCACGGCTTTTGGTTCGTATCTTTTGGACTACCTCGGGCGCGCGTGGGAGCCCGCGCGCCCGATCAGCGTCCTGTCTCCCTTCCACTATTTCGAACCGCTGTCGTTAATTGCCGGTCACCCGCTCAGCATGCGAAACCTGGCGGTGCTGCTCGGGACGGGACTTGCCGGAACCTGCGTCGCGTACCTCGTCTTTACCCGACGGGATATTTAATAGCAGGCCCAACAGGCCCAAACACTCGGCGATACGCTTGCGTGCTAGGTACTGGTCACCGGCGTTGCGGACAGCGCCGAACGGACGGCGGAGGCAGCCGCTGCATGCGCGTCGCGCGCGTCGTCCATGATTCCTCCGAACGAAAAGAACGGATGGATCATGCCGTCGTACCGCTTGACGGTCACCGGTACACCTGCCTCCTTGAGCTTCTGCGCGTAAAGCTCCCCTTGATCGCGGATGAGATCGCATTCGGCCGTAATCACCATGGCCGGTGGCAGTCCGCGGAAATCACTGGCGAAGAGCGGCGACGCGTGCACGCGACGACGATCCTCTGCTTTCGGAACGTAGAGGTTCGAGAAATAGTCCATCAATGGCCGAGTCAAGAAGTGTCCTTCGGCATACTGGACCATCGAGGGTCGATCAGTATCGGTGAAATCAACAGCCGGATACACGAGCAGCTGAAATGCGATTTTCGGATCTCCCTTCTCGCGCGCCATCAGCGTGACGACTGCCGCAAGATTGCCACCAGAGCTATCCCCCCCCACGGCCAGCCGTTGCGGATCGATGCTGAACTCGGTTGCATGATCGGCGATATACCGTGTAGCGGCGTAGGCGTCTTCGACAGCAGCAGGGAAGGGGTGTTCGGGAGCAAGCCGGTAGTCCACCGCGATAACCGTGCAGCCTGACAAGTTCGCCAGGGCACGGCATTCGCGATCGTGCGACTCCAACCCCCCAAGCACCCAGCCGCCGCCGTGGAAATACACCAGGACTGGAAGCGTCCCGCTGGCCACTGGCTTGTAACACCGGATGGGAATCGGTTGTGCAGGGCCGGGAACGGTTCTGTTCTCGATCCGCGCGACCTCCTGAATGGGAACGCCCAGGTCATTCAACGCGGCGCCAGTGGCGCGCGCTTCAACCGGGGACATCTCATAGAGCTGTTTCCCACCCATGGCCGCAAGCTGATCGAGGAACGCTTTGCATTGTGGATGAAGGGGCATGGCAACCTTCCGATCAATAAGAGGTTTAGAGAGCCGTCATTATTGATCAAAGGTCATCGTCGGTCGACTTGAGGAGGGCGCGGACCCGGATCTCGATGCCAAGCAGCAACGCAGCAACGACCACGACACCGAATACCAGCAGCGCGAGCACGCATTGAGAGTGACATCCCCGGACGTCGTTGCCAATTGCACGATTGGCGTAGTCTAAGGTTAGTCAGCAGCGGGCTAGCTTCCTCCTACTTTACGCGGCGTCCGCACCTGCTTGTGGAACCCACCGCGAGTCGTGGCCTTTTTCCACGGTTCATCCGTCTGGTGCTTTGCGCCCCGACGGGGTGTCGCCGAGCTATCCGCCTTCGGCTCCGGCGCGGCCGCAATTGCTTTGGCCTGGGCGGCACGGACCTTCGCTTCGTCTTTGTCGAGACAGCACTGCTTGTACTTACGACCCGAACCGCAATGACACGGGTCGTTGCGCCCAGGTCGGGCATCGGTCGTCATCTGCTGGGTTTCCTCTCTCACTCGTGGCGTGGCGAGTCCATCATACGACGGACGGGAACATCAAAGTGAACGGTGTTGACGATGCCGTTTTTCTGGAATTGCACCCAGAGGCGATACGTGCGTGGCCGCGGAAACACCAGTTCGAATTCGATTTTCAGCTGGCACCATGGTTCAAGGTGTCCCTTCGGATGCTGTCGTCATGCTGCTGCCTGTGGGAAAGCACTGAGCGTTGGCGAATCGGAACGCCAAACTCACTCGCGTCTTCCTATTCGACTGGCTCGATTCGCAACACCGCGCCCGTGGGCTCCGGACTTGGCTGACTCGCGCCACCGGTGCGGCGCTCAACTGCGAGGTACAACAGTCCGTCGGGTCCCTGCACGACATGGCGGACCCGAATGTCGAGTTGTGTGAGTAGCGACTCCCGCCGCTGTGTCTGCGGCATCGGCTGGTTGAACGCGATGCGCTGAAGCATCTGGCCGTTGAGCGCACCAAGAAAGAGGTGCCCCTTCCACCAGGGGAACCGGTCTCCGGTATAGAAAGCCAGGCCGGACGGGCTGATGGCAGGCATCCAGTACATCACCGGCATCTCCATGCCGGGTCGAAACCACGCCTGCTCCGACACCGACGCGTCGGTGTACAGCCGGCCGAGCGAGACATGCGGCCACCCGTAATTCCGTCCGGGGAGCAGGATGTTGAGCTCGTCGCCGCCCATCGGCCCAATCTCGGTGGCCCAGAGCTGCCCAGTCTCCGGATGCCATGCCAGGCCGGTCACGTTGCGGTGCCCGTAGGAAAAAATCTCCGGCCTGACGCCGGCACGGCCGACAAAGGGATTGTCCGGCGGAATGCCACCTTCGTCTCTGATTCGCAGCACCTTGCCCACGTCACTGCCGAGATCCTGCGCGAGGATTCGTACGCTCGTGTTCTCGATGGCGTTGAACTCGTCGTGATCGTTCACTGAGAGATAGATCGTCCCGTCAGGTCCGAAGGCCGCCCGACCAGCAATCGGACCTCCTTTCATCCACGCGGCGGCCACGAACACCTCACGCACGTCGCTCAGCGTGACGTCATCGAGACGCCCGCGTGCCAGCGCCATCGTCGTCATGCCATCTTTGCCCGTCTTCGCGTAGTAGAAGTACACGAGACGGTTTTGCGTAAACTGCGGGTGCACGAGAACCGAGTTGAGGACACGGCTGCCGAGTGAATCGATCGGCCAGCCGGCGATCGGTTCGCGAACGAGCGAGCCGTCCCGGATGAGTCGTAACGCGCCAGTCGATTCCGAGACCAGCATGCTGCGGCCGTCCGGGAGGAACGCGATGTGCCACGGGTTCATCAGTCCGGTCGCGAGGGGGACGACTCTGATGCGGTGCAGTGTGCCTTGAGGGCACGCCCCATGCGCCTGACCATTCGGGGAACAGGGCCCCGGCGAATAGGTATCAAAGATCAGCGGACCCTCGTACCCGGTAGCGGTTTGAGACCGGCCGCTGACACGCAGCGGGACCAGCACGATTGCAAGCAGAACGGTGGCGACGAGCAGACCTGCCGGTGTATTTGGCTTCATCACGAGACTCCGCGTAGATGGACGCGCGGATTATAGGCTACTCAGCGCGATACGCAGTCGATGGGCACGGGCATGTGGACTCCTCACCCCCGGATGCGGGGTAGCCGTCCTGACCAGAAAAAAACTAGACTCACTTGCCGCAGGTGTTGAGAAGGCAAGACGGGTAGAGGTGTGGCCATGGTCATGCGAGAAGAGTTACGCAGTGTGGCGGTTGTGACGTTCCTTGTGTGCGGCGTATGCGCGACGAACGTGGCTGCTCAGCGCGGACGCGGAGCCCCGCCGGGGCCTGCGCCGCCCAAAACGTCGGCGCCGTTCGACCTGACGGGCTACTGGGTGGCGCTCATCACCGAAGACTGGCGCTATCGCCAGTTCACACCGCCCAAGGGCGACTACGGCTCGGTACCGCTCTCTCCGGTGGGGCGGAAGATCGCCGACGCCTGGGATCCCGCCAAGGACGAGGCGGGGGGCGATTCGTGCAAGCCGTACGGCGCGGCCGGCCTCATGCGCCTGCCCACGCGGCTTCACATTACCTGGCAGGACGACGCGACGCTGAAGATTGACGCCGACGCCGGCACGCAGACACGGCTGTTCTACTTCGGCGAACCTCGCGCGAGCGGTGGAAATTGGCAAGGTGTGTCGATCGCATCGTGGGACGCGCCACGTGCGCCGATGAGCGGGCGGGGCGGAGCTGGCCCCGCTCCCATGTCGTCGCTGAAGGTCGTGACGACGAAGATGAGGCCTGGGTATCTGAGGAAAAATGGTGTTCCGTACAGCTCTGACACGGTGATGACGGAGTATTTCGATCGGCTGGACGTGCCTGGCGGCGACGCGCTGCTGCTCGTCAGAATCGAGATCGTGGATCCGCAGTACCTCGCCGCTCCGTACTGGACGAGCGTGCAATTCAAGCGTCAGAACGATGCGGCTGGCTGGAATCCGACGCCGTGCGCGGCGCGCTGACTGGAGAAGGCCATGAAGAAGCTTTGTGGGGTGCTCGTTGCCGGTGCGCTTCTGGCGCACGCCCATGCCACGCTGATCGGGCAAGCCCCGGTCGGTCCGCCAACGTCCCTGCCGGTCATCGACTTGACCGGCTATTGGACGCCGGCGCTGCACGAGGATGTCATGGAGCGCGGCGCGGGCGCGGAGCTTGCCGACTATGGCGGCTTTCCAATCAATGAAGCCGGCCGTCTGTGGGCGCTCTCGTACGATCCGTCCCGCGTCACGCTGCGCCATCATCAGTGCGAAGCCTACCTGGCGCCGTACCAGATGCGGGCGCTCGGCAACTTCCGCATCTGGGAGGAGCGCGACGAACGCACGCAGCGGCTTGTGGCGATTCACATCTGGGCCCAGACGACCGAAGGACACCGCACCATCTGGATGGATGGGCGCCCGCATCCGCCGGCCTGGGCGCCGCACACCTTCCGCGGCTTTTCGACCGGGCGCTTTGTGGGCAACGCGCTCCTCGTCCAGACGACGCATATGAAGCAGGGGGCGCTGAGGCGCGGCAATGGTGTGCCGCAGAGCGATCAGGCCACCCTCACCGAATACTTCCTGCGCCAGGCCGATCACCTCACGAACGTCACCATCGTCCAGGACCCCGCGTTCCTGAGCGAGCCGATGGTCCGGAGCAACGACTATTACCGTCAGCCCATCGACCCCGGCGCCTGGCTGTATGCGTGTGACGACGGCGAGCAGATCCTCGATCGACGACCAGATTTTGTTCCTCACTATTTGTTCGGCAAGCAGCCGTTCGTGCGGGAGTTTTCCGAGCGTTACAAGCTGCCGCTCGCCGCGAGCCTGCTTGGCGGGGTCACGATGTATCCGGAACTGGCGGCGCGACTTCGCTCGACGAGCGAGTCAGAAGCGATGGCGATGCTTTCGCCCGTGGGTGGGCCGTCTGAGACGAGCAAGGCGGGCGACGGTGAACCGCGCGACGGTAACATCCATCTCCTCCCGATTCGCGACAATGTCTACCTGCTCGTCGGCGCGGGAGCAAACATCGTCGTGCAGACTGGCGACCAGGGGCCGTTTGTCGTCGATACGGGCAGCGGCATGCTTTCAGACAAGGTGATTGCCGCCATCCGGACGCTGAGCCCGAAGCCGATTCAATTCATCGCCAACACGAGCTTCCGTGCGGAGCACACGGGTGGCAATGCGGCATTGTCGGCCGCGGGCCAGGATCCGAGCCTCATCGGGTCGTTCTTCGTGCAGGCCGCACCGCGTGGCGTCACCGGTTTCTTCAGCGATCCGCAATCCCAGGCCACGATGATCGCGCACACCAACGTGATGGTCCGGATGCAGGCGGCCAGGGCGCCGCTCAGCGCCATTCCTGCCGACACGTATCTCGAGGAGCGCCGCCGAAAATTTCACAACGGCGACGCGATCGAATTCTTTTATCAGCCGAATGCTGTCACCGACGGGGACAGCCTCATCCACTTCCGCGGCGCGGATGTGATTGTGGCGGGGGACATCTTCAGCACGACGCAGTATCCAGTCATCGACCTGCAGAACGGCGGGTCGGTGCAAGGGGAGATCAACGCGCTCAACGAGATCCTCAACAAGACGGTCTACCGGCACCAGGGAGAAGGTGGGACCTACATCGTGCCCGGTCACGGGTATCTCTCCGACGAGCACGAGGTCGTGGAGTATCGCGACATGGTCGTGATCGTCCGGGATCGCGTGAAAGCGATGATCGACGCGGGTGCGACGCTGCAGCAGGTGAAAGCGGCGCGCCCTACGGCCGATTACGATACGCAGTACGGCGCAAATAGCGGCGCCTGGACGACAGAGATGTTCGTCGAGGCGGTATATCGGGACCTCTCGAAGCAAAAGTAGGCGACCGTTCATCCGGATCAAGCCACAATAAGAGGCTCGTTGTGCACAACGACGATCGGCCGCTCGGACGCCTGCTGACCCGCCGTGAGCTCGCGGCGTTGTTTGGCGCTTCCGCCGTTGCCGCAACGACGCATCGAGTCGCATCTTCCAGGATGGGGGATCGAAGTTGACGGATGCCATGATTGGCCAGGACCTTCTCCAGAAATTCCCGGAGCTGTTCGCGACCAAGACCGTTAACGGCCGAGCGATCGAGGTCGATGAGGCAATTGGCATGCTCACGCTCGAGTTGGGGCCCGCGATCGCCGCGGCTCTCACCGCGCGACGGTTGCTCCTGGAATCTCCAGCGGCCGTCCGCGAAAAATACGCCTGGCCGCCGTGGGACGACAAATTCGAAGACCCCGTATCAGGAGGGTTCTGGACGTTCCGACAGATCGTGCAAGGCCTGATTGACAACTTCCTCGGTCGGGACAGCGAGTGGCGCTGGCGGCTGAATGATGAAGTAGCAATTCCTCGCGACGCGCACCCGTCTCGAAATCCAGGTCTCGAACTGACCGGGCCTTGGCATCCGCTCGACATGGCCTTCAATGCGTTGAATAGCCCGGCACCGATGAATATGCCGGACTTCGAGGACGCCTCGCCGCCTCATTTTCAACCCGACGGGACGCCCAGCCACCAGGGTATAGGCGTATTTGCCGCGCTTCAGAATGCCAAAGAGATTTTCGACGGACGCTGGGTGGACCGTCCCTATGAAGTTGTGAAGAAAGGCCAGCCCCGGTCCTACAGGATCAACAGACCTCCAGCTCAGTGGCCCACCCGGTTTGTTCGGCCTCCAGGAATTCATGTCCGATTCGACGACGTCACCGTCGCTGGTGAGCCGGTGCCGGGCGTGATAGCGGTGGCGCTGCTGTGGGCACTGAACACCTACGACTCGCTCACGCGCGCCGGCACCGGCGTTTACTACTACATTCCGAAGCTTCAGACGCCCCAGGAAGCGCTCATCATCGAGAAGCTCATGGTGCGCCTGGAGGGCCTGATAGGTGTCCCACCGGGCACCTTCAAGATCAAGGTCCTGTACGAGGAGGGAAATGCCGGCCGGTTTCTGCCGGCGATCTCCTGGGTCTTGCGGCGCCGACTTCTCGGGACGAACGTCGGGCGCTGGGATTACCTGGGTAGCCTGATTGAGATGTGGAAGGACGACCGAGCGGGCGTCTTTCCGGATCCGCAGTCGGTCGGTATGGCCTCTCCGAACATGATCGCGTATCAGCGGTACAACGCGCTGACGATGCTCATGGCCGGGATGAGCGCCGGCAAGTTGAGCCATGCCGCGCCGATTGGCGGGATGGCGGCCGTCATGATTTACCCGCCAACCGATCCCTACGGCCGCTCGCGATCCAACCCGTTGGCGCTGCGTGCCATGGTGATCGACAAGCTGCGGGAGCGCTTGCTGGGGCTGATCTTCGTGCCCGAGGAATCGGTCCGCAATCACCCGCCCTCTCTCGAGGACATCCTCGCGGGTCGTGTGAAGGGACGGCTCTACGACGCCTATCGACAGAGCTGGGTGGCCAGTCCCGAGTCGGCCTACGTTGCTGCCGGGAACGCTCCACTGCAGGCGCCTGTCGCCAAGCTCCAGGCCATTGTCGACGCGCCGCAAGAGACGACGGACGTGAAGGGCAAGCCGGTGCCCACGGTGGGCAGCGGCCTCGTTGAGGCGGAGCGGCTGCTGCTGCAATCTCGAGGTTTGTTGAGCTCACAGGGCAAAGTCACGCCCTGGGTCATCTCCGCTGACGCACTCGACACACCCGAGAAGCTGCTGACCGCCGAACGGTGGGACAGCATCTACGGCGTCCCGCCGGGAGAAATTACGATCGAGCACATCCAGCACGCGTTCTATATGGCGGCCAATTACGGCTTTCAGATCCTGAATGGAAACTTTGCCGCCGCGATAGACGACTACGAGCTTTCGCTCCGCTTCATGAATGATCTGGCCACGTATCGCATTGACGTCGCCTGGTTGTGGAGCCTCGTGCATCATGAAGCCACAATCACCAGGAGCGGCTACCTCAAGGGGCCTGCGCTCACAGAGGACGGCGTCGTGCCGGCATCGAACATGTTCGAAGTCAAGGCAGGGACGCGCTTCACGAGAGATCTATTCGACAAGCTCTGGGACTGTCACAATCAGTGGACGACCCAGTTTTTCGACGAACTGGACCGCCGCGCGGAGTCCGGTCGCTTCGACCGTGGCAAGGCGCCCATCATCATGGAGATCCTGAGGAGACAACTGCTGTCGCCGCGCTACATCCAGCATAGCGCTCGAGTACTTTTCGTGGTGGCTCAAGCTGGCGCCGAGGACCGCGCACAGCTTCTCGACGCGATCTTCGACCTCTCGCACGAGGAACTCGTCAAGCGAGTGCACGGGGGAAGTCTGGGCCAGCCGGCGCTGCATGCCCACGAGTACGTTTACGACATTTTCCCGAACAGATTCTGAGAGCTCGCCGGACGCTAATTCTCGTGGGACGCTCTTTTCTCGGCCAGGCGCGCGCCTCCCAGCATGGACGTCATGCTCAAATAGTTCCCCTCATGGCAAGCGAACTCGAAGAGGTAATAGCGTGGATCCCGCTTCAGGGGAAATGCGACCGTCCAGGGTCTGGTCCACGTTCTCGGATCGTCAATCGTGGCTTGGTAGCGAATCGTGTCGGCATCGATTCGCTCGAAGCGCTCGGTCATACGCGTGTCACGGGTGAACGGACGAGCACCCCCTGAATGGTCGTTAAAGTTCGTTGTCTCGACGACGAGCGCATGACCGTCCCAGCGCCCGCGGGAGTCTCCAACGTGGCCGCGGATCGCGGCGCCGACATGCGGCTGCCCATCAACCAGAATCACGCGCGTTTCGTGAATCATCTCGTTTCGAATTGCCACGACGCCCGGCGCCTGGATAATCTGATTTCCGCTCGAGTTTCCGATCGGCATCATTGAGCCAAAGGCACCGCGGGAAAGACACCGGGCCTGCGCGCTGGCATTCTCCGGGCCACTGAGCGTCCCACGGCTTTCATTCGGAAGATCGGCCGCCCTTCGTGCGCCGTCAGGCGTAAGTGGCGGGAGCCGGCCATCAGGTGGATCGACAATCAATGAGGTCTGGCGCTGCGGTTTGCCGTAATCCCGCCAGTGGTCTCTGGAGTCTCCAAAGAAGAAGTCATTTGCATTTGGAATCCGGCGTTTTTCCGGCAGCTGCGCGAACTTTTCGTCGGTCAGGATCGCGTGCTCTCCAACCGGCCGCTCGAAGGGGACTCCCAGCATCTCCACACCCGGCCATAAGCCCTGCAAATCCGGCTCACCCCATGAAGTTCTTGGCGGCGTCCAGCTCTGGCCACCGAGTGCGACGGTCGCGACAACGACCACGACGAAGAGGACGAGTACGCCACGCATCCAGCACCTCCTCCCCGACTTTGTTACTGCGGACCAGACCGCCGACCCACAGTGCACTACTTCTTGCCGTAGTTCTGCTTGGCCGCCGCCTCCATCAAGCCAGCACTCTCGGTGCCGGTGCAGCCGATCTCCAGGATCTGATCGAAGGGTGCCAGCCGCAGTGTTTGCTTCGGGACCACCCACGGCCCTGTCAGCACTTTCGGATCCTCGATGACGGCATCGACCTCGAGCGTGTTCATGTCCACTCGCCGGTAGCGCTCGACGATTCGCAGCGCATCGGAATGAAACGTGACGATGCCTTCGGCTTGCATCCAGTTCGAGTCGGCAAAATTCTTTGACTCGACAACCAGTGTGTCGCCTTCCCAGCGACCCACCGAATCGCCTCGAAACGACGGTGGGGCATCTTCTCGATGTGTCCGGCCGTCGGTCGGAATGATCTTGAAGGAGTGATAGGTCTCCGTGAGCATCACCACGAAGTTGGGCGACTGCACGATCTGACCGACAAAGCCCAGGCCGTACAGACTGACGTTCACCGTGCCGAACGCGACCGGAACGCATCGCAACGAAGGATCGTCTTTGTCGCTGAGTGTCTTGGCTTTCTCTGCGGCCCACGGCTGATACAGACTGGCAAAGTTTGGTGGTCGTTGACGGGGAGGAGGTGGCGCCGGCGGGGGAGTGCCGGGCGGCAAGGCCGGCTTGAGCGGCGCGACCTGCAGATCACGGCCGGGCCACCACACACCTGACAAGTCGGGCCGCCCATCCGCCATCCGCGGCGCCGGCGCAACCGGTGCGCTCGTGGTTGGCGCGGCGGATTGCGCGAGTGGCGAAGCCGCCGAAACAAGCACCAGGATTATCGCGATGCATGCGCGTGTCATTGATGTGGGTCCTTCTTTGAGTCAATTTGCGTGGGGCCCCCGGCCGTCGCTCGTCTGCCGAAGTCTCGAGCTTCGGCCAGGCTCGCCGAAGCGCTTTCGGCGCGAAGGCGGCACCCCCACGCGCTGCCGTCGTCCGTCAACTGCGCTCAGGACCTGTCCGTGCCGTCAACGACCACCGAATGCGGGGCCTACGGCAAACGATCTTCCATCCGCCATCACGATTTCTCTAGCGGCACCTACATTCACCGTCATGTCGCGAGCGTGATAGCCCCTGATGGTGACCACGTCTCCCGCCTTGATGGTACCGGGCTTGACGCCACTCCGAATAAGAGAGGTTGGCGTGCTCCCCTCGAAACTCCATTTCTCGACCTGGCCTTTGACGTTGGTGACGTCAATGAAGAACCATGAGTGCGGGTTCTCGAGGCGGACCTGCGTGATCACGCCCTGAACGCTGACGGGCTTGTCGGCGTCGAACTCCGCGGCAAACGAGTGATGGGCGCGAGCCGGGATTGCCGAAGCGAGCGCAATGAAGCCTGCTGCGGCCAGGCCTACAGCAAAAGCATTTCTGCGACGCATACTCACCTCATGTCTGTCTGAAGCCCAGAAGCCATCAGCTATACGCCTTCAGCTGTCAGCCCATCTTGTTGCCTGGAGCCGAAGGCTGATGGTTGATGGCTGGTGGCTGATGGCTACCAAATGCTTGAAATTCGTGTGCCCTGATTGTCGCTCAAAATCACGTCGGCAGGCAGCACAAAACGAGGAGTGGCAAATCAGCGGCTCTTGGCGGCCTCATCCGCCCTGGCTCCCGTCAGCATGCCGGGCAGGCTGTAGTT
>DATBJG010000068.1:0-11165 GCA_036556585.1 Vicinamibacterales bacterium | reverse complement strand
CGGCCGATTTGCACGTGCAAAACTCTGCAAGAAGATCGGGGGGTTCGGTGAAACGATCGGGCAGGGTCAGAAACGAAGTGTCACGAAAACGCTGAAGGATTTCACGGTCGAGGGCCTTCCGGCAGGACTGTCACGTGATTCGTAATCAGCAGGTCATCGGTTCAAGTCCGATCGCCGGCTCCAGATTTCCAAAATCAATCTCGTAAAGCAAAGAACTTACGGGGGCTTTGCCGCTCTAAAGAACGGCTCCGGAGGGAGTCGATCGAACAAAGGCAGGGCTCGAAGAGTGGATCGTCAGGCTGCGGTCCAAGGGCATGTTATACCGGGCCACCACCACGCTCCGAGTTGGCTTTGGCCAGCTGCGCCTCAAGCCGTACGAGTTTCAACGACATCAGGATGAACCAAACACAAAAAAATGCGTTGCCGATTCGTTGAGCTAGCCCGTCGGGGAGAGTACCCCGAAGCGCAAACGATGCGACGAGCGTGAGGGCCACGAGCGCCGCGCTAACGATGTGGAGCGATTGCCAGTTCGGATTTCTCTTCATAGGCCCGACGAGTAAAAGTGCGCCGACCACCCATGTCGCTGCAGAGATCAATGAGCTAATGAAATGCCCTCGCGTCGAAACGGACGTAACGTCTGCGACACCATTCGCCATCTCGGCCGGCATAACACCTTGGCCCGCAATTGCCAGTCCGCACAGGACGAGAAGAACCGTCGCAAGCGTCCGCGACAGGGATGGCTCCATGTTCGCCGTACGAGCAATCGTTGCGCCAGTAAGCGCAAGCAGAATTCCGGGAATGATGAAACCGAGGACGTTCCACGCTGTGGCGTGAGGCGTTCCGACCGCACCAAGCTCACTTATTGTGTTCACAATATGCGAGTACGACGGCCGGAACGCCGCAAGCGTGACGGATGCCGCCCAAAACAGGATCCAGGCGCCTATGCCCAAGAGTCCAACCAAACGACGGTTCATAAACGTGCGCTCAGCGCGTGTGGGCCGAAGCCGGGACGTTTGCGGCTGTCTGTGAGCTTGGCGCGACGAATCGCTGTCTGCCCCCATAACGCTCCGCGTAACCCTCGGACCGACGGGGTTCACGCGGTTGTTGGGCCCTCACCAGCACAAGCCCTCGGTTTCAGCCCCGTCTGTCGTCAGCGGATCGGCAATAACAGCGTCGCAACGAACCTCACGCGCCAATCGGGTCTCCCTCCAGGCGCGGCAGTGAAGATGCCGATCCCGCCCCCGATGCTCATCGGAAACGGACCGAACTTCGTCAGCTTGGTGGCCGTGAGGTGCAGGGGCACCGTCCACTCGTCGTCGTCGACGGCTTCCCAGTTGGCTGACGCCTCGAGATTCAGTCCGTAGGTTACGGCGGTCGAGGTCGTGTAGGCAACGAATGGCTGAATGAATGTGGAGTTGACGTCTGATCGCGCGGCGCCGCCCGTGAAGTCATCGCCCGCAAACGACCAGATTTGATTGGCCAGCACACCATATGTCCAGCCGCCCGACTGCTTGAGGATGACGAAGGTTGGCCCTGCGCCCCATTTGCCGGTGCCAAGCAGCGGATCCGCAGTCGCCGGAAGCAGCAGCACTGGACCCACGCCCCAGATGAAACGCCCCGGTTTGGCCGGCGAGAAGAATACGGACGCGACGATGTCACTGAGACCCGACGTCGGTGCCCCGCCGTCGAACAAGCGAGGTTGGGCGACGTAGGGCATGATCCAGCGCAGGATCATGTTCCAATCCTCGTTAAGGCCCATCGGGATGACCGGCTGAAAGTTCATCGTCAACCGGGTGTCGTCGTCGATCCCCACTTGCTGGTCCCAGTTGAATTGGAGCGGCACGGATACGAGGCTCGCAACAGGATTCGAAAGCTGTTTCGCCAAATCCGCGTCGCTTGCCGCAGCCGGCTTGTCGGCGGGCGTCTGGCCGTGAGCCGGCAGACCGCCGCAAACGAATGCAACCAGGACAGCGTTCAGAAGCAGGACAGGTCCTGGAACGTGTATACGAGACGACAGATTCATGAGGCCTCCGAAACAGACCAGGCTGGTGACATCGTTCACACCATTTGCCGCCGCGATCGACAGGTTGCAGACTCATGAAAACCCTAAGTCCGCTCGGCCACCCGCTGGCGTTTCAGAATCCAACACCGATGCTTAAAACCAAACGCCAGCTAGGGGGCCGTCCCATGCCTGTTGCTGTAACGCAAGCCGTCGGCCGCCCAGGCACGAGGTTCGGGGTCTCGATCGGGCTGCCATAGCACCACAGGTCCGCCGTCAGTCCATCTTGGTCGCCATCTCCAGGCGTTCCATACCTGTCGGTTCCTTGACGTCGCCAAACTCGAACGTGACGGACTCGATCGTACCGGTGAAGGGGAACAGGCCGTGCTCCTCGTAGTCCTTGCACACCGGCGAGACGCAGTCCATGCCGACGTCCATGGTCTCGGTGCCGCACCGCATCGGGACTTGCTCATCGACGCGGCCCTTGGCGACCTCTTTGCCGTCGATCGAGAGGCTGACGGTGGCCGGCGATCCCGGCTTCGGACTGTCCGGCTTGAACGCCACAGCGATCGTGTGCTTCCCGGGCGCCAGTTTCTCTTTCGAGACGACGTCGGTACGCTTGAGACCGAAGAAGTTGTAGTGGAATCGCGCCTTCCCTTCCCACAGGAACAGCGACCACCCGGCCGCGTCGCCGCCCAGCGCGAAGATCACACCTTCCGCACCGTTCTTTGGAATTTCAACCGGTGCCGTCAGCGTGAACGGTACTCCCACCAGCTTCGGGCCGCTGCCTTCAGGGAGCCGAGTCATGCCCGGGTAGAACGTGATCTTCTTTCGCCCGAAGAAGTAACTCGGGCGCAGGGTGACATCGAGCCGTTCGGCAAAGCGATCGTCGAGGGGCAGGACGTTGTACCTGGCCGCGTCCGCCATGAAGAGATCTTGCAGCTCGCGCAGCTTGTCAGGTTTCTGATCAGCGAGATCCACCGCCTGGCTGTAGTCGTTCGTCAGGTCGTAGAGCTCCCACTTGTCGTCAGCGAACGAGAACGTGCCGGACGTCTCCCACGGCAGTCGGCCATGGCGGCAGGAGGCCATCCAGCCATTGCTGTACATCGCCCTGTTGCCGAACATCTCGAAGTACTGCTGCGTGCGCGCGCTCGGCGCGTCGGCGTTTTCGGCCGCGAAGGTATACGCCAGGCTCGTGCCTTCGATCGGGCGCTGGATGTGACCGTTCACTTCCTTCGGCTCTCGAATGCCGACCACCTCCATCAGCGTCGGCATGATGTCGATCACGTGGTGGAACTGCGATCGGACCTTGCCAACATCCGTGATCTCCTTGGGCCACGAGATGATCATGCTGTTGCGGGTGCCGCCGAAATGGGAGGCGACCTGCTTGGTCCATTGGAACGGCGTATCGCCGGCCCACGCCCAGCCAACCGCGTAGTGGGGTGATGTGCCGGGCAAGCCCCATTGGTCCATGAACCCGATCGACTCCTCCATCGAGGGCTGGCGGCCGTTGAGGCTCATGAGCTCGTTGGGCGTGCCCACCAGCGACCCTTCACCGCTCGATCCGTTGTCGCCGATGATGTAGATGATCAGCGTGTTGTCCAGCTCGCCGAGTGCGTCGATCGCGTCGACCACGCGACCGACCTCGTGGTCGGCGTGCTCGAGGAAGTCGGCGTAGTTCTCGGCCTGCCGCGCGAACAGCTTCTGATGCGCCGCGGGCTGGCTGTCCCAGGATGGAATCTGCTTCGGCCGCTCCGTGAGCTTGCTGCCCTTGGGAACCAGCCCCGCCTTCAGCTGGTTCTGATGGACGATCTTCCGGTACTCATCCCATCCCATGTCAAAGCGGCCCGCGTTCCGGCCGCGCCAGTCGAGCGGCGGCTGATGCGGGGCGTGGGCCGCCCCTGTCGACAGGTACGACATGAACGGCCGGTCCGGCGCGATGGCCTTCTGCTGCCGGATCCAGGCCATGCACTGATCCGCAAGATCCCTGGTCAGTTGATAGCCGTCTTCCGGGCGCGCGGGCGGCTCAATCGGATCGGTATTGCGGAGCAGCGATGGATAAAACTGGTCCGTCTCGCCGGAGATGAAACCATAGAAGTAGTCGAAGCCCTGATTGGTGGGCCAGTTGTCGAATGGGCCCGCCGCACTCGTCTGGTTATCCGGGACGTTGTGGTTCTTGCCGAACCACGAGCAGGTGTAGCCCGACTGCTTCAGCAGTTCGGCAAACGTCGCGCAGCCTTTCGGAATGATGCCGCAGTACCCCGGGTAGCCCGTCGCCAGTTCCTGGATGGTGCCGCTAGCTACTGAATGATGATTCCGTCCGGTCAGCAGCGCCGCACGCGTCGGGGAGCAGAGCGCGGTGGTATGGAACTGGTTGTAGAACAGCCCCTTCTTGGCCAGCCGCTCGGCGGTTGGCATGCGGACCAAGCCGCCGTTGACGCTCGGCCACCCGAACCCGACATCGTCGAGTAGCACCAGCAAGATATTGGGTGCGCCCTTCGGGGCCTCCTTGATCGGCGGAAAGTCCGCGTTCGAATCCACGGCGTACGTTTCGATCTTGGCGTTGGGAAACTCCCACTCGGGCTCGGGCAAATGATTCCGGTCAACGTGACGTGGAAAGCGTGGCGTCTTCGATTGAGGCATTTGGTGTCTCCTCTGCAAGACCAAGAACTATTGCGTGGCCATTGCGACTTTCGCCAGCGCGGCCAGGTTGAGTGCTTGATGCCATGATGTAGTGCCCTTTCTGTGTTCAGGGCAATCGAATCGGCCTGAGCGGGAACGTCGCGAGGATGTTCCACGCGGCTCCCTCGGTCGTCGTGCGCGCGGCCAGCTCCCATTGATAGCGCACGGTCACAAAGCCGTAGATCGTTCTGTTGGCGGCAATCGCCAGACTCACTTCGGGGCCCAGCCCCCACACGCGATTCTTCCCGCGGATCAGCAGCGATGGAAGGCGCGCGTCGAATCGGTCCTCCGTCAACTTGAACGTCCCGTAGTACGCGAGGCCGGCTGACAGCCCGCCGCCGAGGAAGTCCGCCCCCACGCCGCCCTCCAGGTTGAGGATGTTGCCGACCTTGGTATTGCTGTCTTTCTTCTCCGACTGGAAATCGAACGTGGCGGTCGTGGCGGCGTGGAGCGTACGTTGAGGATTCAGGTAGACCGTTGTTCCCAGGAGAATCTCCTGCGCCCACATGCCGAGGCCGGTGTTGTTCGACGCGCCGTCCTCATAGCGGCCCGTGGGCACGAACAGCCCGTAAGCGGCAATGAAGTCGGCGCGGGGCTGGTGCCAGCCAAGACTGATCGGCTGGATGAACGTGTCGGTCAGGCCGGTCCCGGGATTGGAATCGAAGTCGTCGACGCCCTGCACGCGGTTGTTGGCCCACGGCAGCGCGACGAGGAAGCCGTAATTGGCGCCGAGGATCTTTCTCGTCGTGACGACGTTGAGTGCCACGCCAAACACGGCGGCGTCGAGGTTCCCCGTGAGGAGCTGATTGCCGTCGCGATTCTTCACGGCGTCGGCCGTGTAGAACCAAAGCGGGATCGCGACGTACGCGCCCGGGGGGGCTTGCGAGCCGGCTTTCAGTCCAGCATCCCCTTTGATGTTCTGGCCGTTGAGCTGTGCGGCGCTCTCCGAGGGCGCAAGCAGCAGGGCGGCGATCGCCGCGGCCGCCACGAGCGCGGTCCGACGTCGCACGGTTGTCAACATAATCACTCTCCTAATCGATGACAGGGCTTCGCACATCTGCCCGACGGTGCCGCCAACGGCGACAGCGACAGCGCCGACAGCGAGGATCAGGAATCGACTGGACATAGACTTCTCCATCTGTGCGTGCGCTACTTCGCGTGACCGGGTCCTTCCAGCGCCGCCCGTGCATTGATCGAAACGTACTGCTGGCCAGCGGCGACCGTGAGAACGGCATTCGGGAGCTCGTCACCCGCATCGTTTTTCAGCACGTACCCGAGCGCCCCGCATTGCAGCGCGGCCCGAACAACAGAGGGCTCATCCCGAATCGTGACGAAGACGATGCGGGCGCTCGGTTGCTCGGCGAGGATGATCCGCGCCGCCGCCAGCCCGCTCATCCCCGGCATCGCGATGTCGCTCACGATCGCGTCGGGCTGCAGCGTCGCCACCGCAGCAATCAGCGCCGACCCGTCCTCAACGATTTCCAGGACGTCGCAGGAGGGCTCGAGGAGCGCTCGCAGCCGCTGCGCCATCGGGGCGTGGTCTTCGGCCAGCACCACGCGTGGGCGCGTCACCTCCATCCTCCATATCTGACGCCGTCGCGCTTGGCTCCGACATCACGAACCAGACACGCAGAAGGTAGCAGCGGCGTCGGTGTCGCGCATCGGGGGAAACCACAGCGGGAAACGTGGAAAATACGGGAGGGACGACCGGAGATCCCGGTTGGTTCAGGCCTGGACGAGTCCCTGGCGCACGGCAAACTTGACGAGCTCGGCGGTGCTGTCGACGCCAAGCATTCGCAGCAGCTGGGCTTTGTGGTCCTCGATAGTGCGGACCGAGAGACCGAGTTCGGCGGCGATCTCCTTCATCCGTTTGCCCTGGGCGACGAGCCGCAGGATCTCGAGTTGCCGCGGAGTCAATGCGGGCGTGTCGTCCTCAGCGGGATTGCCCATTGTCCAGAGCACATCTTTCGTGATGAGCGGCGTCAGATACGTGCGGCCATCCATCACGGTGCGAAGCGCCTCGAAGAGCTCCTCACCGGCCGCCTGTTTGAGCAGGTATGCCGAGGCGCCGGCGCGCAGCGCTTGCGCGGCGAGTCGCGCATCGGTGTGGATGGTGAGGAAAATGAAACGCGCATTCGATCCGTCAGCCTTGAGCTGCCGCATGGCATCCAAACCGCTCATCACCGGCATCGTCACGTCGGAGACGACGATGTCGGGACGAAGCGTCCGTGTGGATTCGACGAGCTGCCGGCCGTCGCTCACGAGCGCCACGAGCTCCGCGGCTTCACCAAGCAGGCGGCCAAGACCCTGGGCGACCATCACGTGGTCATCGGCCAGGATAACTCGCGGTCTCACGGTTTCTCTCCAATCGGAAGAGTCGCGACGACAACGGTGCCGGTGTTTTGCGCCGCCTGCACCTCGAACCTGCCTCCGAGCATTCTGACCCGCTCACTCATGCTGACCAGGCCAAGCCCTCGGCGGCCGGCCGCGCCGTTTACGTCGAACCCTCGCCCGTCGTCGGTGACTCGCATGACCACGTGACCATTCTGACGAGCGAGCGCGATCTGGGCGGTCGTCGCGCGAGCATGTGTTGTGACGTTGCGGAGCGCTTCCTGGGCCACCCTGTACAGGCAAACGCCGATGTCGTACGGCACCTCCGACCACCCGTGAGCGACGTCGACTCGCGCGATCACGCGCGCCTCGAAGGTGAGCTCTTCGCACCGGGCCTTGAGCGCTTCGACAAGGCCGACATGCTCGAGCGCACCGGGGTGCAGTTTGTGCGACAAGTCCCGCAGGTCCTTCGACAGACCCATGGTTTCTTGCAGGAGCGTCGATAGTTCATCCTCCACGCCGTCGTCTCTGGGGCCTATCTTCCTTTTCACGCCGCTGAGCGCAATCGAGATTGACGCCACGCGCTGTCCCACATCGTCGTGCAACTCGCGCGCAATCCGCGTGCGCTCCTCTTCCTGCGCCGTCATCAGCCCTGCGGCAAGCTCACGGTTGCGATCACTGGTGACGCGCAGGGCGATTTCCGCCTTGTGGCGTTTCCGGCGGTGGATCAGCAGCCCGGCGATGAGCAACGTCTGGACACCAACAACGGACAACGTGGTGACGATATAGGAGCGGTAGAGTTCCCACGCCGTCGGCACGCGAAAGCGCACCTCGGAGCCAGGCGGCAGTCGCGACACGTCAATGCCCCATCGCTCCACTTGCCGCCAGTCAAAAGCCAGCCTCGCGTATCGGAACACTGGAATTGTCACTGTTTCTGCCGGGGCGCCTTGAAGCCGCCTTAGGGATTGGGCCGCGAGTTCACGGCCAAAAGTGTTGAAGTCCAAGGCTGGCGCTGCGACCATGCCACATCCCATCTCAAAACCGTTGTTCACGAAAAGCGGACGGTTTGCCGCGGCACTGATGAGCGCGCAGGCTTCACCCGGTGCGAACCTCCGTCCGCTGCCATCCAGCGGGAACTGCAACATCAGGGGCACTGTTCCAGGAGGCAGGGCGGCCACGCGGGCGCGGATATCATCGATGGCCAGCCCGCCGAGGTCGAGGACGTCAAAACCCTGCGCAGGAAGCTGTGCCGCGAACCACGAGGCGCGCTCGCGTATGGCGACCGAGGCACCATAGATCAACGCGATGCGAGACGTCTCAGGCACAGCCGCCTTGATGCCCTGAAGCGTGAGCGGGAAGAAATTCTCCATCACGACCCCGGACGCGGTCGGGTGCGTCTTGCTGATGTCAATCGTGAGGTTCCCGAGAGAGCCGTAGACCACCGGCAGGCCGTTCCACGGGCTGCCGGGCCGCTCTGCCAGCAGCTGCAGCGTCTGCTGTTGCGTAGCCACGATCAGGTCGAGGCGATCCCGGCTGTACTTCCGGTGGAGCCATTCGATGAATTCTCCGCCGTAGGCCTGGCGATCGCCAAAGCGTATCTGGTCGAAGAACTCCAGGTCGAGCGTGGGTGCTTCCGGAGCTGTCGTCAAACCCTCTCGAAAGCCCTGAATGATCGGCTGGATGTAAGGCTGGTCGGGGTCGTCGGGCGAGATCATCAGGATGGCAGGGCGACGCGCCTGCGGCCTCGGTGTTCCAGGCGTCGCAGCGCCTTCCGGTTGAGCCTGAAGCGCAGCCGCCGCGATCAGCAACTGAGCACATATCACGTACATGATCCGAGCCTGAACACCGCGCCTTGTTCTGCACCCGCGAGCACAAACGTGCTCGAATCGATGCCTGTCGTTTGCAGCGAAGACCTCGGCGTTTCGGCATACCACGAGATGCCGTGAGTGCCGCGCCGGTCGAGGGGAAGGATTCGTCACGAGCCTGACCAGTAAGTCATGGAGGCTGAAACGCTTAGGACACAAGCTCTCCACTGTGGTCTGAGCGAACTGTCCCAGAATGAGCAAGTCGCGTACCCCTGATTCGGGGAGCGCGTTTGGCGCGCGGCCCTTCTGATCCGGCTGCGCTGTTGGTTTCCTCTTTTTCAATGGACCTTTACACCACTGCATAGGGGACGCGAAGTAGGATGGCATGTCGCACACAACCCGAGGACTTCATGACAACAGCAGTCACAAACGTCTGGTATCGCTTCGGTAAGGAAGACAACCGCGTAACCGAAGTGTCCTACGCCAGCATGCGCCGCTCGGCGTATGGAAACTTCGCGGCGCCAGACAAGACCATCGCGCTCGGACGCTTCGAGACACGAACCCTGCTTTACGTCCGAGCCGACAAGCTGACTGTACTTGAGAGTGAGCGAGTTCAGAACTCAGCCGGTGCCGACGACTAGCGGACTAACTTCGAGATCAGGTCGTGCGCGGGGTCCATCTGGACGGGTTGTCACTCGCTGGCAGGAGATCCGTGCGCTAATGGGGCGGAAAGCGGCAACCGAGTGGTGGGAAAAAGTGTGTAGCCCGTAACCCAGAGGACGCCCAGCCCCATGGAGTTATCGGTCAACACCGAGCGAAACTCAATGGGCCCTGTTTTATTGCGCTGGGCCGGCGAAAGAGCGGCGGGGCTGGCATGCTGCGGCCCTCTCAGGGACCGATAACCCCTGAGAGCATGCTCGACGAACTCGACCAACTCATCAACAGATACATCGACAAATTCGTCCTGCCCTTACCGTGGTTCATCTTCCATCTCCCCTATTTCGCGGCAAAGGGTGTTCAGGGGTTCAGGCTCACCACGCGGGATTGGTTCCCCCGCCGACAGACCACCCTGATTCAACCGCGTCAGGCTGAGATTGATGCTGAGCTTCGGACCGTCGGAGTGGATCCGGACGACGACCGAACTCCCTGATGCACGGGTGCAAGCCGGTGATATTTGATCGGAACGATGGGGCCTGAGTGGATTCAACGCAGCGGTGACGAGGTCCGGAGTCGTTCGCCCGGGAGACGCAGTTCGTCATCATTAAGAAATGTTCATCTCCCCTTAAGATGTTTCATCATCACTCAACGTTTACTTTCAATTCCTGAAGCGCCCTCACTCCAAGTCGTGGGGTTGGCCGTCAGCCAAACAGATCAGCTAGGACACTGCAGTGTTCTGGGTGAGATGTTCATTGACACTACACAAGGTCTTCAGCAAGATACGCTATTGTGGCTGCGAAGTTACGACAACGGGGACATGGAGGACTCACTATGCTCAGAGGTCTACGGGCGATCGTGGTGTTCGCGTCAATGACTCTCATCCCGACAGTTGCCTACGCTCAAGCATCGATCGTGGGAACCGTCAGGGACACCTCTGGGGCTGTGCTGCCAGGCGTGACCGTCGAGGCATCCAGTCCGGTGCTCATTGAAAAGACACGTTCCGTTGTAACAAGTGGAACGGGTCAATACGCAATCGAAGACCTGCGGGCGGGCACCTACACGGTGACCTTTACGCTGACAGGATTTACGACGGTCAGGCGCGAAGGGATCGAGTTGACCGGCAGCTTCGTTGCAACCGTGAACGCGGACTTGAGAGTGGGAGGCGTTGCGGAAACGATTACGGTCAGCGGCGAAACGCCGGTCGTCGATGTGGCGAGCTCGCGCAACCAGCAGGTGATCAGCGGGCAGACAGTCACCGACATTCCGTCCTCCCGGCAGTATTCGGCCTTCACGCATCTCATCCCGGCAATCAATGTTCAGCAAAACGACTTCTCTGGCTCCAACCCTGCGCTCTACAGCGTGTTCCAGATCCACGGCGGGCGCCGGAACGAGGGACAGGTCCTCGTCGACGGCATGAGCGGCGGCTACCAGGGCATGGGCGTATCCGGCTACGTGCCCGAGGTCGGCAACGCGCAGGAAGTGGTGTTCAGCCTCAGCGGTGGGCTTGGCGAGGCCACCACGGGCGGCCCGCAGATGAACATCATCCCCAAGCAGGGTGGCAACATATTCTCGGGCAGCGTCTTCGTGAGCGGCACGGGCGATTCGTTCCAGGGCGACAACCTGTCGCCGGAGCTGGTAGCCCAAGGGCTTACCGCGACCAATTCGATCCAGAAGTTGTGGGACTTCCACCC
>DATBJG010000067.1:0-2651 GCA_036556585.1 Vicinamibacterales bacterium | reverse complement strand
CTAGGAGCGTGTCCGAGTAATCGCCACTGACATGGTCGTTCTCACGCTGCGCGCCGAACGACGGTTGTACTACACTGCGGGCGATGGCCAAGACCTATCGCCCCTACGTGCCCGAGCAGGATCTGCTGTTGCCGCCGAGCCTGCGGGAGTGGTTGCCGGAGGATCACCTGGCGTTCTTCGTCAGCGACCTGGTCGATCAATTGGATCTGTCGGCGATCCTGGCCGTATATGAAGATGAGGATCGCGGCTATCCGCCCTACCACCCGGTCATGCTGACCAAGGTGCTGGTGTATGCCTACTGCGTCGGCGTCTTTTCGTCGCGGAAGATTCAGCGGCGGCTGGTCGAAGACGTCGCGTTCCGGGTGCTCGCCGCCGGGAATCAGCCGGACTTTCGGACGATTGCCGATTTTCGCAAGATGCACCTGACCGCCCTGCGCGGGTTCTTCGAGCAGGTCCTGCGGCTGGCGCGGGAGTTGGGCGCGCCGCGAGTCGGCCGCGTGGCGCTCGATAGCAGTAAGGTGAAAGCGAACGCCTCGAAGCACAAGGCGATGAGTTATGGCCGGATGCGGGACAAGCAACGGCAGTTGCGTGAGGAAGTGAAACAGCTGCTCGATCAGGCGGAGGCGGTGGACGCGGCCGAGGATGCGGAGTACGGCTCTGATCGACGTGGCGACGAGCTGCCGCCGGAGCTGCAACGGCGCGAGAGTCGGTTGAAACGGATTCGAGAAGCGAAACGAGCGCTCGAGGCCCGGGCCAAGGAGGAGGCTGCCGCCAAAGGCGAGCGCGCCGACGTGGCGAAGCCAGATCCGAAAGCCCAATACAACTTCACCGATCCCGAGTCGCGAATCATGAAGGGGCCGGACGGATTCGTCCAGGCGTACAACGTGCAGGTCGCCGTCGACGACCTCCAACTGATCGTGGGCCACGCGGTGACGCAGGACACCAACGATAAGAAGCAGTTGATGCCGATGATCACCACCATCGAGCAGCAGTCGGGCGAGACGCCGACGCAGGTGCTGGCCGATGCCGGGTATTGCTCGGACGAAAGCCTCACCGCGATCGGCGAAACAGGGATCGAGGCGTACATCTCGACGCGAAAGCAGAAACATGGCGAACGGCCAGGGCCGTGTCCGCGCGGACCGCTCCCGCACGGTGCCACGATCGTCGATCGGATGTCTCGGAAGCTGCTCACCAAGACGGGCGCGGCCGCCTACGCGGCGCGAAAGGGCATCGTCGAACCGGTGATTGGCCAGATCAAACAGGCGCGGGGCTTTCGGCAATTCTTGTTGCGGGGATTCGAGAAGGTGCAGGGGGAATGGTCGCTCGTGTGCACGACCCACAACATTCTCAAGTTGTATCGACTCTGCATCTGAGGGCCAGTCGGACACGCGCTTCGCGCCCGGGCACTCCGCCGACACCGCCCCGGCCATCGCCGAGCGCAGCGACTGAGTGGGGTGGCGCGCAGCGCGAGGGAATGTGACTATCACGGCGATTACCAAGCATGGTGCGGAGTTCGGAGACAAGTTGAAGGATGCGCTTGACTATCTAAAGGCGGCTCAGGATTTCATCTCGAGAACGGATGTCCTGAAATACGTGCGAGCGAACGGTGATAAGTTGTTCTACGACCCGATCACAAACCAATTCGCTGTTCAAGCGGCGAATGGGACCATTCGTACATACTTCGTTCCGGTAAACGGGATAGCCTACTGGCTGAGTCAAATAGGTGGGGGATAATTGGACGAGTTAAGGTTCACGGTTGAAGAGCAACGGGTCATCGATCAGGCACTCGCCGAGCGATCCACCGGATCAGCTCCAGGGCTGTCGGTCGCCCAACTGATCGAACGCTGGGAGCGGTTCGTACATGAGATTGCCAGGGGTTATGAATTCACAATTTACGATTATACGAATGATCTTGCGCTACGCGACATCATTCAGATCCTTCTTCAGCTGGGCCCATCTATTGCGGGGAAACTAACCCCTCGCGTAACTCTATTGGACGATTTGTTTCGAGAGAGTACGGTCGAGATCACCCGACCCATTCGGCGTGTCGGTGACGTTTCGACAATCACATGGTGGTATCGTCGAGTACCGAAACGCGCTGGGGAGGATCTGTTGGCGGATCTTCGTTTCGAGGGATTCGACAAACCGTGAATCCTGGAAACGTGCGAGTTCAGGATCAACTTGCCTCGGTATGACGCTTCGCCAACCAAACTCGAGCTGTTCAAGCCGCCTGTCTGGGACTTTCCAGGCATGCCGAACGTCGTGAAGCAGTTGTCCATCGCGCCTCCTCGATGACGTGCCCTCGCCGGAACGACCGGTTTTCTGGTAGATGGCGTGCGCCATGGAGTTGAAGTTCTGGGCGGCTCTGGAGTGGGAACTTCTCTTTGGCGGCAACCTTCAAACGAATCCATACTGGCCTGTGTTGCAATTGGCCGGGCGCGGTTTCTACTCGCTGGGCTTCGACGGTGACGCGTTCGTCGTATTCGGACGCGAACACTCGGACATGGGCCGTGCCCCAGTGAGACAGTTGTGACCTCTGACAAGATGCTCAGGCGGTTCTGGTTCAAGTTCGCGCCGCTCAAATATCCGCACCCATTGAATCTCGGTTGCGGTGTAACGGCAATGAATCTGGAGGATGCCCATCGCCTTCT
>DATBJG010000066.1:0-14697 GCA_036556585.1 Vicinamibacterales bacterium | reverse complement strand
GATCGTGCGCGGCAACACCTTTCTCCATCCCGATCTACGGTTCGGACTCGAGTTCCCCAAAGGCTGGGACATCGTCAATGGCAAGGAGCAGGTGGTTGCCAAGATGCCCGGACAGAACGCGTTCGTGATGCTGCAACTCGTCCCAATGGCACAGGGTCGCTCGATCGAGGAGATTGCCGCCCGCAGCACGCGCAATATTGGCGTTCGTGAAGTATCGGGTGGAACCACGACCATCAACGGCCTCGACGCCTATCTGGGTACCTACGAGGGTTCGCTCAACCAGGTTGGCAAAGTGACGATGCGCGCGGCGCATGTCAGGCAGGGGCGTACGATCTACCTCGTCGCGGCGTTTGCGCCTCCACAACTCTACGAGCAGTTCGAACGCGACCTGGCCTCGAGCGTCCGGTCGTTTCGCGCGTTGAACCGCGGCGAAGCTCAGAACATCGAGCCGAACCGGGTGGCGCTCTACACCGTCGAACGTGGTGACACGTGGCAGTCGATTGCCCAGCGGCAGGGAGGCGAGAACGTCAACGCGGCGACGCTGGCCATCATGAACAGCCATGCGGTGGCGGATCAGCCAACGCCAGGCGAGCGGGTGAAAATCGTCGTATCGGGCGATGACAGCGGAAATTAGGGTTCTCTAGGGTTCCAGGGTTCTAAGGTTCTACGGACGGGATCCGCCAAAGAAAAATCCGGTGCTCGTTGACGCGGCGAACGTCGGCCGGCTTCCAGGAGCCCATGTCCCAGACGTAAGAAACGACCCGCGAACCCGACTGCAGGTCGGAGCGCAGCTTCTCGCGTAGCTTCAGGTTCGGTCCCGGGTGCAGGAAGAGAGTCACGACGGTCGCAGACCGAATGTCGGCCGCATACAGATCGCCAAGCCTGAACTCCACTTTATCGTCGACACCTGCCTCACGCGCTTTCGCTCGCGCCTGAGTCACCAGTTCGGGATCGATCTCAACCCCCACGCCACGCGCGCCAAACTCACGTGCCGCCGTGATCGGGATGCGCCCATCTCCGGACCCGAGATCGTAGACGAGGTCCCGCGGGCCCACGTCAGCCAGCTCCAGTAGCGCGCGCACCACGGGCATCGGCGTGGGCTCGAAGCGCACGTCCTGTCCCGGAATCGTCCGACAGCCACACCAAACGAGCAATCCCAGGACGAGCCACGGCTTGATCGGTTTCATCGTCTGCCGAGAACCGTAGAGGGGCTCACGGGGTCTAATTTGTTACCCGAAACAGAATAAGCTCTTTCACTTGTGCCGGTGGACCCTGGGCGACGAGCTCGATGCCATATTCGCCATTGCCCAGCGATGCCAGCGGAAGGTCGAACTGCACGACAGAATTGGCTGGTTCATCCGGAAGGGGCGTCAACTCCCGCAACGGCTGGCCGAGTCGGCTGAGAAGGCGTGCGGTAACCACGGGACGTTCCGGTTGTGGTGCATAGGCCCGGACACGAACCAGCAGGCGTTCCGCACGGCTGAACTCGCGTGAGACGACCGGGGGCGCCTGAGGGTCGCCGCTGATCAGACGGAACTCGCGTGCGGTTCGCGCCCGGAGGATCTCTGGCGTCGACAGTCGCGTACGCGGACCGGTCATGTCAGGCAGATCGATGTCGCGCGCATCAGACCCTATCTGTTGCCCGTCGATTGATCGGATGGTCATATCGAGCTGCACGGTTCCTGGTGGCGCCTCGAACACCGCACTCGATTGCGATCCAACAGTCCCGGTCGTTCGAATGGGATCGACGCGCCCCTGAAACAGCACCGTTCCATCAGCAGCGACCGCACTCATCGTCAGCGCATTTGCGGCTGGCTTCATGCGCTGGTTCGGTTCCCAGGTGAAGGTGAGTCGTGTTCTGCCATCAGCACCTCGAGAGACACCAAACCACGGACGGATGAGTGGACTCATCTGCTGAGGGCGTCTCACGACGCTCGGGATTGTCGTCGAGAGTGACCTTGCGCTCGCGATTCGAAGCGCATCCTGCTGACGCGTCCAGTGACCGGTTCGCACCTGAACTTGCGTGCCCGGCCGTTTGACACGCAGCTCGAGGGCGTGACGCTTGCCATCGACGACATGTGAGGCTTGATAGGTGAGCTGGTAGTACCCGTCGAGATCACGAGCCGCGCGCCGCAAGCCAACGTTCAGATTCCCAGCGCCAACCAGACTGCCTCCGGTTTGCTCCGCCAGCATCCGGAGCATGGCGGTCGGTGTGCTTGGTGAATCAGGCGCACCCTGTTGTCCGGTTGCCGTGTCGGCCGAAGGAGTATCCGGCTGGGGATTGACCGTGTAGATCGCGACATCGAGTGCATTGGCCGCTCGGGCGATGGCCTGGGGATCCGGTACCCGCTGGCCGTCTCGCCGTGCGGGCCGGACAAATCCTTCACTCACCAGGATGAGCGTCTTGCGACCGCCCCGAAGCTCGCCAATATGCACGGTGAGCGCTCGAAGGGCAGAAAAAACTACCTGCGCTCGAGCAGCATCGGCAGCTCCTGGTGCGCGGCTCATCAACGTCTCCTCGAACGTCGTCCTTGGCTCGTAGTCTCCCAGCCGACCTTCGAACGATGCCGCTCGATCCAAGAAGGCTGCGCGGTCTCGCGTGAGTCGAATGGCCGCCAGCGAATCGAGCGGTTTCATGACCACAACCAGGTCCTCGGGTCGCAGCTCGGTTTCGACGAGCTCGGTCATTGCCTCGCGAACGCGTGCGGTATTGGCCGGACTCACGTGGTATTCGTCGAGAAACACAGCAACAATGCGGACATCGGGCCGTTGCGCCTCTTCTTTCTCGTCGAGCGCCGAAGCAATCCCGCGCTGATTACCGGGCGAACCATCCCGGGCGAGCGCTTTGAACTCGACGGTCTGAATAGGGTAGACGATGCCATCTTCGCGGAGTTCAAGGTCGTCGGGCTTCAAATTCAGAAGTGGCCGGCCCTGTGTGTCGGTAATGACGGCGTCGAGCTGGGTCAGCTCGCTCGATGGCGCGGATGTGCTGGTTTGTGAAGCACGGATCGAACGGCTGGAAGCCACGCCAACCGCGACGATAATTGCGGCGATCAGAGGGATCGCCGTGGAGCCGAAACCTGTCCGCACGGGCAGTCCTGTCGGCTAAGCGTAGCAGAGTTCGGGATTCGGGGTTCGGCGTTCGGTTGGAAATTCGGGATCGGAGGGTCGGGCTTCGGCGAGAACTAGCCTGAATTTGGCCGACGCCGCGTTCGAATTTCGAATTCGTAATCGATCCGCAATCCCGGTTCCGAACCCCGAAACCCGAACCCCGAGCCCCGAGCCCCGTATAATTGATCCATGCGCCTTTTCGGGCGGATCGCGCTGGGTGTTGTCGGCGTGGCGTTTGCGTACTTGGGCTACCTCTATCTGTCGCTGCCCGACGTGCGACCCCTCCGGACCGGCCCGCCCGAGACGACCGCGTTCATGGAACTGCGTGCACGCGAAGCCATTCACAAAGGGCAGAAGCCACAGCGCGATCAGCGCTGGGTTTCCTACGATCGCATCTCGCGCAATCTTCAGCGTGCCGTCATCGTTGCCGAGGACAGCCGCTTCTGGGAACATCAGGGGATTGACGTCGAAGAGATTGAAAAATCGATAGAGATCAACCTCGCGCGCGGGACGTTTGCCAGAGGTGCCAGCACCATTACGCAGCAGCTTGCCAAGAACCTCTACCTGTCACCGTCGAAGAACCCGGCACGCAAGCTGAGAGAACTGTTCATCACACGGCGTCTCGAAGCAGAGCTCAGCAAGAAGCGGATACTCGAGCTGTACCTCAACGTCATCGAATGGGGTGACGGCATCTACGGCGCCGAGGCAGCTGCCCGTCGATACTTTGGCACGTCCGCGGCGGCCCTGAGCGCAGATCAGTCGGCCCTTCTCGCTGCGGCTATCATCAACCCGCGAGTGCTCAATCCGGCGCGCCCCTCGCGGCGACTGCTGGCACGTCAGCGACTGATCCGCGCGCGCATGGGAATGGTCAGGCCACCGGAATCGACCGAACCGGCGGCGCTCGATCCGACGCCCGAAGTGCCCCTGCTCGATCTGCCGGCCGAGGGCGAAGCTGGCGTAGAGGGGGTGGCGCCGGAGGGGGAGATCCTGCCAAGCGAACCCGTGCTGACGCCTGAAGGCCAAGTGACCCCCGAACCGGCGAAGCCAGAGGAGGTCGAACCTCCCCCACCCTTTCGCTAGATAGCTTTGGGTCCCATCCGGTCGTTGACGGTCGTCCACTTTTCAAGACTCACAGCCGGTTCGATTGAGATGATCGAACGTCCAGACCATGGAGTGCGGCCGAAAAATGGGCGGCTCCTTTGGTGCGGTCTTTGCTCTCTCCACCCGCAACCCTGCCCCTCGCCGGAGGTATCTATGTGGAGCGGCCGTCACGGTGCACGGATCCCGTCGTTCGGGTTGGTCATTGTTTTCTTGGTTCTCTTCGGTTCGGCGCCGGCGTCGGCCGGCCCCGATCCCGAACAGGGACCTCCAGGCGGCGCCAACCCGAGGCCGGCCCCTTCTCCCGATTTCTGGTTTGGACAACCTCGCGGGTCGGTCGGCGTACGTGGTAGCTGGCTGTTCGCCCGAGAGGGCAGCGACTTCTTCACGTTCGTGCAGGATCAGTTCACCATCAACTCGGGAGACTTCAACGCGCCCGGAATTGCGGTTGACGTTGGCGTGGCGGTTGGCCGGCGGGCGGATGTGCTCTTCGGCTTCGAGTACAGTGGCGCATCCCGCAATTCCGAATACAGAGATTTCGTGGACAACAATCGGTTACCTATTACCCAGGAGTCGAGCCTGCATCAGATAAATCTGACCGGCAGCCTCAAGTTTGCACTGACCCCGCGGGGGCGGCCCGTCAGCCAGCTCGCATGGATCCCGAGCACGGTCATGCCGTACGCGGGCGGCGGCGCCGGGTTCATGTGGTACCGGTTGGATCAGCAGGGCGACTTCGTAGACTTCGTGGACTTCTCTGTGTTTCCGGCTCGGTTCCAGTCGGACGGGTGGACACCCAGCGCGCACTTGTTCGCCGGAACCGACATCAACGTGTGGAAGCACCTCTTTGTTTCCGTCGAAGGACGGTATACGTGGGCTGCAGCGGATCTCGATCAGGACTTTACGGGTTTCGAGCCGCTCGACCTGTCAGGGTTCAAGTTCACGGCGGGTATCAATTTCCTGTTCTGACTTCGAGGGTGATGTATGAGGACTAAGCTCACGCTGGCGGTGGTCGTGCTGGTTGGTGTGATCGCCGCTGCCGCAAACGCGCAAACAACTTCGCGCTCATCGGCTACGCAGGCAGACGGTTCGGACGCCCGGTGGTTGCCATGGCTTGGCTGCTGGCAGCTCATTGCCGAGGGCAATCGGGAGGGAGATGCGGACCCGCAGAGCATTCGGGGCAACGTCGTGCCAGGAGACATGCGTGTCTGCGTCGTGCCGGCCAGCGATGCGACCAGTGTGCAGATGAGCACGCTTTCTGGCGCTCAGGTGCTGCTCGAGGAAATGGTCGCGGCCGACGGGAAGGAACGTCCGGTCAGTGAGGCCAACTGTCGCGGATCAAAGCGAGCCGAATGGTCTCAGGATGGGCAGCGTCTGTTTACCCACGCGGAGCTGGCATGTCAGTCACAACCGGTCCGCCAGCTTTCAGGCATCAGTCTGATCGCGCCGGGTGGCCTGTGGGTTGACATTCAGTTCGTAGATTCGCCAGGAGACGAACGCGTCCGCGTGCGCCGCTACCGACGCACCACCGATCTCGATCCTGCCGGCCGCCTAACCCCCGATCTGCTGTCACGTGCCACGTCCGCTGCCCAGGGACTGGGCGGCGCGGCCTTTGAAGTGGACGATGTGATCGAGGCGAGCAAGAAAGTTTCGCTGAGGGCCTTGGAGGCGGCGTTGGTCGAGCGTCAAGCGACCTTCGCGCTCGATCGCCGGTTGCTCGTCAAGCTCGACGAGGCGGGTGTGGAGGACACCGTAATCGACCTGATGGTGGCGTTGTCATACCCGGACCGGTTCGTGGTGGATCGTTCAAGTGGCGGCGGTTCGTACGGACCATCCGGCGCAAGCTCGATCAATTTCGATCCGTTCTGGTACGGATCATACTTTCCGTACTACTATTACTCGCCGTTCGGATATTCGTATTGGGGGCGCTACGGCTGGTACGACCCGTTCTATCCCTACTATCCGTACTATCCCGGAGGCGGCTCCGTCATCATCGTGCCGCCTGACGGCGGTGGTGACGGGCGGCCTCCGGCTGGACACGGGCGCGTCGTCAACGGGCTGGGCTATACCCGGGTTCGCCCGCGTGATGCCACCAACGAAGGTTCTACGGGCGGGTCTCGAAGCGGTAACGCATCGACGAGGGCATCATCGGGCGGTAGTTCCTCAGGATCCTCGGAGTCGTCGGGATCGTCGGGGTCCTCTGGAGGGTCCATGTCGCCCAGCGGGGCTTCGAGCGGGGGATCGGGGGACTCCGGCGGACGTTCCGCCGTCCCGCGCTAGCGGGATTCAGATCCAGTCGCGCGATTGTGTCGGGCGACCTGTGGGCGGTCGCAGAGATGATTGACTACACCGCCCGCATCGCCCGACTGATGCACGACATCGTCACACGCGTCCCGGCGCTCTCCTTCATCGACCTTCGCCGGATTGTGCTCTTCGCGCGCGAAGGGCGCGCCTCCACTGACGGGCCCTTTGCAACCTGCCACGCAATCAATCAGCCCCCGAGCGATCCGACACATTACTGGTGGCGCGACCGGCGTGGCCGCATGGTCAGGCGATCCGAATGGTTCGTCGTCAAATCGCCGGTCGTGTTCGTCAACGGCGAGCGCATCGACTACCTGATCTCGTTCGCGCTCCCGAGATTCTGCGATCAGACGCTCGCGCGATCACACAAGGAAGACTTGTATCCGCGGCGGCTTGCGCGCGATTCGATGGTCGCCAAGCTGGATACGATCGTCCACGAGCTCTATCACATCGATCCAGACCAGAGCGGTATTCGCAGGTTGGAACGCGCGGATGGTGGCCGTTCGGCACACTCGCACGGACCCGCCTTCTACCGATCGGTTGCAGCCATGGTGCGTGAATATTTGGCCAGTCGTCCCGAGCCCGAGATGGTTGGGTTTCTACGCTACGGCTCGCGAGAATTGCTGTCGAAATACGGCGAGGTGCGTGCGACGGCGTTCGACAGCTTCCCGTCGTTTCCGCAGCGGTACTTCGAACCCCTGGTCCAGCAACCGCTCCAGATGGACGGTGATTCATCGGTCGAAATCGTTCCGCTGGACTTTTCAATGCGACCGCGCCATTACGACGAGGGGAATCTCGTCACACGGCGGTTCTTGCCGAAGGTGGGCACTAAGAACTAAGAACTGAGGACTCAGAATTCAGACCTGACACCGGAGATGTGAATTATGCGTCTTGCGCCCAGGTAGCGAGAGCTCCAGTAGTCGGACGTCAGCATCTCGACGCGTACGACGCCGCGACTATTGGGTGCGTGGACGAACTGGCGAGAGCTGATCGCAATCGCCACGTGTGAGGCGCCACTGCCCTCGGTTTCGAAAAACAACAGATCGCCCGGCTGAATATCTTCCTCGACAATCCTGGTGCCCACCTCGTACTGCGACCGGACGTCGCGAGGGACGGCGATTCCATAACGCGCGTAGACGTAATGGACGAGACCGCTGCAGTCGAAACCTCCTTCGGGTTCGGTTCCCCCCAGGCGGTACGGTGTCCCGCGGAATTGAAGCGCCGCTCCAGCAACCGAGAACCCATCGACGAGCGTCCCTGGTATCGGGATTCGCCCGTCAAACACCCCGGGGCCAGCATCCGTGTTTGGAATTGGCGACTCAGCCGGGCTTCCGGGATCCGGCCGCGGCATCGTCGGTGGTTTCGCGCCGGGTGTGGGGAAGGGGCGTGGAACGGCTCCGCTCGACGCGCACCCCGCCCCAAGAACTCCCATGACGAGAGTCAGGAGGATGGCAGGTGTACTGGATGTCACGTACTCAGTCGACCGCAGGCCGCAACGCCCACGACTATCGGCGCCAGGCTGCCCATCGTACACCCTGAACGGGCGACCTGGTTCGAGAATCGAGTGCGCCCTTCGCCGCCACTTCGACCTGGTTAGGTGACTCAGAATCTGACGGCCAGAGGCATGTCGAGAAACCCATTGGGTCGGCCGATGGCCAAGTCTGACGCTAAGCTGATGTGAACATGGACTTTACGAGACGGCACTACCTTGACAGGTTCCCGACCCTCGGGCAAAATGAATGACCATGGAGCAGACGCTCCTCCTCAACGCAACATACGAGCCGCTCAAGGTCGTTCATTGGCAAAAGGCCGTCACCCTTCTCTGCCAGGGGAAGGTCGAGGTGGTGGAGGTCTACGACCGCGAGATCCGTGCGGTCCGGTTCAGCTTCAAGCTCCCGTCTGTTATTCGGCTGCTCCGATACATCAAAATCAAGCGCCGATTCGATTACGTGCCGTTCTCGCGGGCCAATATTTACGCCCGAGATGGTCACTGCTGCCAATACTGCGGAAACCAGCTTCCCACGTCTGAACTGACATTCGATCATGTGTTGCCGGTCGCCCAGGGCGGCCGGAAAGACTGGGAGAACATCGTCACCTGCTGTATCAATTGCAACCGCAAGAAGGGCGGTCGGACGCCCGAAGAAGCGCGGATGCACCTGGTTCGGTGGCCCCGGCGTCCCGAGTCGGCTCCAGCAATCCGGATTACGATTGGGCTTCGTAACGCGCCTGAAAGCTGGCGCGACTATCTCTATTGGAACGTCGAGCTGGACGACTCCTAACGGAGAGTCGTCAGTCGACTGTCTTCAGTCGACAGTCAATTCTCAAGACTGAGGAGGCGGGTCGGGAGGACTAGGCCGACCGTCGACTGACGACTCAGGACACTGACGACCGTCGAGTGTCGACCGTCGACTGACGTGTAAACTAGTTTGTGCCTTCCGCGTCCACACGTGAACGCCTGACGTCGGTTCAGCCCCTGCGCGCCGTGCCCGGTGGGCGCATCACCATCTACGGTACCGACTTTCCAGTCCACGAAGTCCGCCTTCCAGAAGTCCGAATCGGCGATATCCCCGCGCGCGTTGTCCGTGCCTCCTCGACCGCGCTCTCGGTGCTCGTTCCCGAAGGCCTTTCTGGCGGCCCGACACCGATCCGTATCGAGGGCCATCCCGGCGAAACCGTGTTCATTGATGTCGGACTGGTGCTGGCCACTGGCCTGCATCAGGTGGACAATCCGGTCTTCGATCGCGATGGCAATCTCTACGTGACCTACAGCGGATCGCGGGGCCAGGAAGTCCCTGTCTCGATCTTCCGTGTCACACCCGACGGCGTGCGCGAGCCGTTCGTCAGCGGCATCGTCAATCCTACGTCGATGGCTTTTGACGCATCTGGCCGACTCTATGTGTCCAGCCGCTTCGACGGCACCGTGTACCGCGTGACACCGGGTGGGCAAAGTGAGGCATTTGCCACCGAACTGGGCGTTGCCTGCGGCCTTGCCTTCAGCCGGGACGGAACGCTCTTTGTCGGGGATCGGTCGGGCACGATCTTTCGCGTGACCCCGGACGCCCACGTCACACCGTTTGTTTCTGTGTCGCCAAGCGTGGCGGCGTTTCATCTCGCCATGTCGCCAGACGATGTGTTGTATGTCACGGCACCAACGCTCGGCGCATACGATCATGTATATCGCGTCGGTATGGATGGGGACGTGACAACGGTGTTCTCGGGATTTGGACGTCCGCAAGGGCTCGCGTTCGATATGGCAGGGCAACTCCACGTGGTCGAAGCGCTCGCCGGCAGCAGCGGCTTGTATCACCTGCGGGCGGATGGCACCGTGGAGCTCGCCGTTGCAGCGCCATCGCTCGTCGGCGTCGCCTTCGGTCCCCACGGGCTTGTGAGTGTGGCCTCGAACGAGACGGTCTACCGACTCGGCGGCAGGAATGCATGAGGGGGCTCCTGCAATGCAAGCCAATCGCCGACCTGATGAACATCGACGAGCACCAGTCCCTGCGGCGGACGCTAGGTGCCACCGATCTGATCTTGCTGTCGATCGGAGCGGTGATTGGCGCCGGAATTTTCGGGGCAATCGGCACGGCTGCTGCCGGCGAAGTGAATGCGTCCGGAGAAGTCGTTCGCTACGCAGCAGGTCCGGCGCTCGTGCTGTCGTTCGTGCTTCTTGGGGCCGCTTGCGCGCTGGCGGGATTGTGCTATGCGGAGCTTGCATCGATGATCCCGCAAGCCGGCAGCGCCTACTCGTACTGTTACGCCACGCTGGGTGAGTTCATCGCCTGGATCATCGGGTGGGATCTGATCCTCGAATACGCGGTTGGAAATGTCGCCGTTGCCATTTCCTGGGGTGACTACTTTACCGCGCTTGCCCGTTCGGGCGGCATCGCGTTGCCCGAATTCCTGACCACCGGGTATCGAACCGCGCTCTTGAGCTCGAGGCCCGAAGTGCGAGCGCTCCTGGACACGGCACCGCGGATCGCGGGCATTCCTATCCTGATCAATCTGCCGGCCTTCGTCATCGTGAGCATTGTGACGTGGCTGCTGCTACAGGGCGTCCGCGAGAGCGCCCGCGTCAACGCCGTGATGGTGGCCATCAAGCTGGCGGCCCTGGGGCTCTTTGTGGGCGTGGGCCTGATGCACATCGATCCGGCCAACTACCGGCCCTTTGCCCCCAACGGGTTTACGGGCATTCACCAGGGCGCGGCCATCGTGTTTTTTGCCTATATCGGGTTCGATGCGATTTCGGTGGCAGCCGAAGAGACGAGAAATCCGCAGCGGAACATGCCAATTGGCATCCTCGGCGGACTCGCTATCTGCACGCTGATCTACGTGATCGTGGGCGCCGTTCTGACCGGGATGGTGTCGTACACGGAATTAAGGGTTGCGGACCCGCTGGCGCGTGCGCTCGAGCTGGCGGGTTACCGGGCCGCGGGCGGCCTGGTGGCCCTGGGTGCTGCGCTGTCGATGACGGCGGTGCTTCTCGTGTTCCAGTACGGGCAGCCGCGGATCCTCCTGGCCATGGCTCGCGACGGACTGCTGCCGTCCTGGGCGGCGCGCATTCATCCGACACGTCGAATTCCGCACGTCACGACCTTGTTGACCGGGCTTTTCGTGGGCTTGTGGGCGCTCGTGGGCGATGCCGGAGAAACGTACGACCTGACGAACATCGGGACGTTGTTTGCATTTGCACTTGTGAGCATCGGGGTGCTCGTGCTGCGGTACACCGATCCCCAACGGCCCCGGCCGTTTCGGGTGCCACTCGCCGGGGTGGTATGTCTGGCTTCGGCGGCCGCGTGCGTCTTCATCATGCAGGGACTGCCTGGCACCGCATGGCGACGCTTTGGAATCTGGCTTGCCATCGGACTCGCCCTCTATTTTCTCTACGGATACCGCCACAGCCGGCTTCGAAAAGGGGTGTAGGGTTCTACGGAGACCCCCGGGACCTTCGACGTGCTAACATGAAGGTTTTGAAGCGGCGACGGAATTCGCCACTGTCACACCCTCCATGAGCCAGGACTGGATTGCGGTACGCGGCGCGCGGGTGCACAACCTCAAGAATATCGACGTCGACATCCCTCGCGAAAAACTGGTCGTCATCACGGGATTGTCCGGGTCGGGCAAATCGTCGCTCGCCTTCGACACGATTTATGCCGAGGGTCAGCGGCGATACGTCGAATCGCTGTCGGCCTACGCGCGCCAGTTTCTGGAGCAGATGGAAAAGCCCGACGTCGACCTGATCGACGGCCTTTCACCAGCCATTTCCATCGAGCAGAAGACGACCGCCGCCAATCCGCGATCGACGGTCGGCACCGTCACCGAGATTTACGACTATCTCAGGCTCCTTTTCGCCAACATTGGCGTGCCGCACTGCCATCAGTGCGGCCGCGAAATCACGTCGCAGTCGCTCGAGCGGATCATCGACATGGTGATGACCTACCCGCAGGACGAGCGCATCAACATCCTGGCGCCCATCGTCCGGGGGAGGAAAGGCGAGTTCAAGAAGGAGCTGCAGGCACTTCGAACGCGAGGGTTTACGAAAGCGCGGCTGGACGGGCAGTTTCGATCGCTCGACGAGGATATCCGCCTCGATCGACGCCGTAATCACTCGATTGAGGTGGTTGTCGATCGCCTGCTCGTCAAGTCGGGCATCGAGCGCCGCCTGACCGAATCGGTCGAAACCGCGCTCGGGCTCGCCTCTGACATCGTCATCATCAACGGGCTCGAAACCGGCGACCGGCTCTATTCCCGACGCCTGGCGTGCATCGAGTGCGGCATCAGCATGCCTGAAATGACGCCGCGCGCATTTTCTTTCAACTCGCCGCACGGCGCGTGTGCCGATTGTCAGGGACTCGGCGCGGTGTACGACTTCGATCCGCAGCGACTCGTGCCTGATGAATCAAAGTCATTGCTCGACGGGGCTATTCTGCCTTGGGCGCGCGGAGACAAACGGCTCGTGCGCGAAGCGCTGCAAACACTGTCGAAAACCTTTGACGTCAACCTGACCACTCCCTGGGCGTCGCTCCCGCGCAAAACCCGCGATCTGCTGTTGTACGGGCCTCGTGCGGGAGATCCTGATCGACGGGGATTGGCCCGACACGGGCATGCGCGATCCGCATCCTCCGGCTCCGGCGCCCGAGCGAGGAGTTCGGATCCGTTCGGCCGCGGTTTCGAGGGGATCATTCCCAACCTGCGACGTCGCTTCGAAGAAGGTACGTGGACCGAACAGGCAGAGCTCGACCCCTATCGCGCGCTGCGTGCGTGCAGCGCCTGCCGGGGAGAGCGACTGAAGCCACAGAGCCGCTCGGTCAAGGTCAAAGCGCGCACCATCGCTCAGTACGTCGACTTGCCTATTTCGGAGGCACTGGTTGTTTTTCAAGGATTAACGCTGACCGAGCGTGAGACCCTTATTGCGGGCCGTGTCCTCCGTGAAATTCAGGAGCGGCTGCAGTTCCTTCATGATGTCGGTGTTGGCTATCTGACACTGGCGCGCGGTGCCGTGACGCTGTCGGGCGGTGAAGGGCAGCGAATCAGGCTCGCGACCCAGATTGGGGCGAACCTGACCGGGGTCCTCTACGTCCTCGACGAACCGTCAATCGGCCTTCATCAGCGCGACAATCGTCGGCTTCTCGCCACCCTGACGCGGCTTCGCGACCTGGGCAACACCATCATCGTTGTGGAACACGACGAGGAAACGATTCGCACGGCCGATTACCTCATCGACCTCGGTCCGGGAGCGGGTGAGCACGGTGGACAGGTGATCTTTCAAGGGACGCCGACCGAGTTGCTGGCCGACGGGGTCGGATCGCTGACTGGGAAATACCTTCGCGGCGAGACGCAAATTGACATGCCGCGCGGGCGGCGGCCCGCAACGACGTCACTCAAGGGCGCCATTGTCATCCGCGGGGCCCGTGCGAACAACCTCAAGAGCATCGATGTGGCGATTCCGTTGGGTGTCCTCACCGCCGTCACGGGCGTCAGCGGCTCGGGCAAATCCACACTCGTCAACGATATTCTGTACAAAGCGCTGGCCCGACTGCTTTATCGTGCGGGCGACGAGCCGGGATCGCACGATCGGATCGAAGGCATCGAGCTCGTGGACAAGGTCATCGAGATCGATCAGTCGCCAATCGGCCGCACGCCGCGCTCCAACCCGGCCACCTACACGGGCCTCTTCACGTTCATTCGCGAGCTGTTTGCCATGCTCCCTGAAGCCAAGGCTCGCGGTTTCAAGCCGGGTCGATTCTCGTTCAACGTCAAAGGCGGCCGTTGTGAGACGTGTCAGGGCGACGGGGTGATTGCGATCGAAATGCACTTTCTCCCGAACGTGTACGTGACATGTGAGCAGTGCAAAGGGCAACGCTACAACCGGGAGACGCTGGAAATCAGGTACCGTGGCAAGTCAATCGCGGAAGTGCTCGATCTCACGGTCGACCAGGCGTTGCCGCTTCTCGAGAACGTTCCGCCAATCGCGCACAGACTTCGAACGCTGCAAGACGTCGGCCTCGGATACATCGAGCTCGGACAATCCGCGACCACCCTGAGCGGTGGAGAAGCGCAACGCGTCAAGCTCGCCAAGGAACTCTCGCGCCGCGGGACAGGACGCACGCTCTACATCCTGGACGAGCCCACCACGGGACTCCATTTCGAAGACACGCGCAAGCTGCTGGATGTTCTGAACAAGCTCGTCGATCAGGGGAACACGATTGTCGTCATCGAGCACAATCTGGATGTCATCAAAGCGGCTGATTTTGTAATCGATTTGGGGCCTGAAGGTGGCGTCGGCGGGGGGCGCGTTGTCGCAAGCGGAACGCCAGAAGAAGTTGCCGCACTCGACGCCTCATTTACAGGCCAGTTTCTCAGGCGGCTCTTGCCCCATAATGGCAATATGTCAACAAATTGACGATGTGGTAGGAAAGCCACAGTGAATTCGGGTAAAATCGTGGTTGACCAACCACAAGGTCTTCGATTCCTCGATAATGCCTGTTTCTAAGCCATCACAAGAAACGCAATCAAATCAATCACTTGGCCTAATCAGCGTCGTGGCGTCAGGAGCCGGCATCTGCTTTGCTGGGGGTGAGGCGTCTCGGTTTGTGTACGCCTTCAACCAGAGAGGGTAATGGAGACGCAACGGACACTTCGACGACCGGTTTCGTGCACGGGCATCGGCCTCCACTCGGGCAACAAGGTTTC
>DATBJG010000065.1:0-11664 GCA_036556585.1 Vicinamibacterales bacterium | reverse complement strand
GTTTGGTGTGCAGCTTCTGCTGGATGGCCATTGGTCCGTCGGGACGCGAAGTCCTCTCCTAATCTTAGCTCAGTCCAACCGAAAGTCGGCTCCGAGGTAAATTCTGCGCACTTCTTCGTCCGCCGCCAGACTGGCGGGCGTTCCGCTCCGAAACATCACACCGTCGTGCACGATGTAGGCGCGGTCGGTAATCCGCAGCGTTTCCCGCACATTATGGTCGGTAATGAGGACACCAATTCCGCGCGACTTGAGGTGAAAAATGATCTTCTGAATGTCGGTCACGGCAATCGGATCGATGCCCGCAAACGGCTCGTCGAGCAGAATGAAGCGCGGAGAGATCACGAGCGCGCGCGTGATTTCGGCACGCCGTCGCTCGCCGCCCGACAGGGTGTAGGCGGGCGCCTGTGCGAGCGGGGTGAGGTTCAGCTCTGCGAGCAGTTCCCGGAGCCGCGTCTTGCGAGACGCGGCATCGAGATCGAGCGTCTCCAGAATCGCAAGAATGTTCTGCTCCACCGTGAGGCCGCGGAAGATGGACGGCTCCTGCGGCAAATAGCCGATGCCCTTGCGCGCACGCATGTACATGGGAGCCGTCGTGACGTCCTCTCCGTTGAGTACGACGCGCCCCGAATCGGGCGCGGTCAGACCGACCGTCATGTAGAAGGTCGTCGTCTTGCCTGCGCCGTTGGGTCCCAGCAGGCCGACCACCTCACCCGATTGCACTTCGAGACTGACCCCGCGAACCACCGTGCGACCGCCGTAGGACTTGGTGAGATCGTGCGTCCGGAGTGTGGACATGGTCAGCGCGCGGGGGCAGCGGGGCGGTTCGAGTCGGGACAGTTGCTGCCGCTCTTCGTGCGCGTTCGGGTGATCTGCTGACCGTCGACGAGAATCCGGTCGACCACCTTGTAGAACGTCAGCGTCCGCCCGGTGGTCTCACGGCACTCTTCAACGATGCGAACGGGAATTCCGGTCATGTCGTATTGCTCATCGGCCGCCAGGTACGAGAGCCGATCGCCTGTCGCTGTGCGCCCCGACTCTCTCAGCGTCACCGCCTCATACCCTTCGACGCGTTCGAGCTCGTTGTCGTTCATGCCCAGGTACAACTCGATCCTCTTCGCCACCAGATCGCCCTGCGGCCCATTGAGACGTGCGTCGGTCGTGTAGGTAGCGCGCCGCGCCTGATCGTCGTAGTCGAGCAGCGCGGCGGTTGCAATCGTCGGAACTCTCTTGGCTTCCTTTGTCTTGGCGTCCGTCTGCTGAACCATCAGGGTCGAACGTACTGAGCCTTCTGCCTTGAGATTACCCACTCGGCTGTCGACGGTAATCGTGTCTCCCAGCACGACCGACTCACCCTGCCAGAGTCGGCCCTTGCCCGTGTAGACGGCACGCGAAATCGACCCATCGTAGTCCAGTGCATCCGCGGTGACGTAGACGGGCTGATCGTCGGAGAGGAATCCAGGCACTTTCATTTGCGCGTCCGCAGGCGGCGTCGCTCGCCCCCCTTGAGGCGACGGCTTCTGACCTCGCGCGGGAGCGCCGCGCGGTTCTTTTTCTTTTTCCGGCCGCAGTTCGCTTCGGACCGCCTCTTTGGCGACGATTTTCGGACCTTCGACCGTCAACACAATATGTCTGGCGTCTACCCGCATACGGGCGTCTATGACGTTGGGTGGCGCGGACGAGTCGCCCGTCAGCTCCATGACGCCGCGATCGACACGATACGCGGCTGCTGCCGCTGTGGCACGCAGGTCCCCCTCTTCCATGCGGACATTGCCTGTAAAGCGCGCGTCCGTGATGCCGGCCATGCCCGGTGTGAACTTCAAATCAAGCGCACGCGCACGCACGATCCGCGGCACTGGTGGCGTGCCCACCAGCTCCCGGTACTCGATGTTGTCCACCAGTTTCGCCCCACTCAAGGTCCCATCGCGACCTGGCGCGCCATCAAGCTGGGCTGCGGTGATGCTCCGTGGCGGGGAGGTTGCGTCCGCGGGGAAGTCGAGGCGTACGCCCTGGCGACCGGTGAGCGAGGTCACCGTCGTGCCGTCGGCGCTGAGTCCCACATCGAGCAGTTCTCCGGCAATACGGCGACCGGGCTTTTCGCCCTCACCCGCAATTTCAATTGCGCCCTCGCCAACGAGCAACGCATGCTCGATGCGTTCGCCGTCCTCGCCATATTTCACGTTGATGTCGCGTGCACGCATCGATCGGAGCGACCCGGCCGGCGCCGCCTCGGTGTCGATGGACGAACGACCTCGCAGCTCCAGGGCCGTCAGGGCCGACTCGTCCTCGCTCAGATAGCCGACGCTATTGTCCGCCTGGATTCGGCGGTTGTCTCGAATGATGCGCACGTCCCGCTCGAGCCGTACATAATTTTCTTTGCGAGCCAGTCCGGCCTTTCCGGCGGTCGCCTGCAACTGCCCTGTCCCCTTCTCATCCGGCGCGAGTCCGATCTCGGCTTTGTCGAGAATCCACAGCACATCCCTGTTTCGATCGTACGTCATCCCCACGCCGCGCCCGGTGAGCCGCGCCCGCGAAAACGTCACCGGCCCCGGCGCGCGGACAATCCCCTCTCCACTCGCATAAGAGGCTTCACCGGTTTCGACTTTGAGGCCATCGCTAGAGACGACCTTCACCTGGCCTTTGAGGTGCACATAGTCCTGGTTCGGGCCGGCTTCACCTTCATCACCCGTCGCGACGAACTTGCGTTGCCCTTCACGATCGTCCACGTAGACGGTGACTCCCTCCAGCTTCAAACGGCCGTCGGGATAACTGAGCTGGCGCTGGGATTTGACCGTGAAGTGCTCGTTCGCGCCGCTGAACCGGCTGGACGTGGCTCCGGTAATTTCCACATCAGCCCGCGGATCGGCTGGCGACAATGGTGCCGTGTCACCAGGAGTCTCACGCTGCCGGATGGCAAAAAACACCGCCACGGCAAACGTCACCCCGATCAGCGCCACAATCCAGCGCGCCCGCTCCGCCCAATGAGCCATTGGTCTGATTATCGTGCGATTCGAGTTCTCGGAGCCCCGGAATTTAACGCCCTTCGACGTTGCTCAGGGCGCCCCGAGCGAAGTCGAGGGACGCAGTGGACGCAGAGCGCGCGGAGGACGCAGAGTTTTGTTGTTGATCCCTGCCTCCTCTGGGGCCACAGCGTCCTCGCCGTTGAAGGATCAGAGACGATGTGACAAAGCGTGCAGGGGGCAAACTCAGCCGAGAGGGGCCCGCGCGTCGGCAACCGTCAGTTCCAGATAGGTGTCGCCGTTGTAGGTGCTTTGATCGAGCGAGAACGCGAAGTCGAGTCGACCGCGATGCTCCTGCAGAAACGCTTGACGTTCAATCGCGCGCCAGGCGACTGCCCTGAACGTCCGGCCATCCTGCCGCAGGGTCATTTTGAGATGCCGCTCCTTGAGCGGTCGCGGCCCATCGATGATTTCCACACCTGCCGCGGTAAAGAGCGGACGCGGATTGCCCGCACCAAACGGGGCAAGCTCGGTCACCTGGTACGCGAGATCGCCGTTCAACCCCCGGAATGACACCGGCGCGTCAATTCGAAGTCGTGGACGAAGATCGTCGGGGCCCAGACGCGCATCTGCGTGACGGTTGAGCGCCATGCGGAGCTCTTTGACACGCTCCGCCTCCATCGTCAGTCCCGCCGCCTGCTGATGGCCGCCAAACCGCATGAACAATGGAGCACAGCTTTCCAGCGCTTGCAGCATGTCGAAGCCGGGAATGCTCCGGCACGACCCGTGCGCCACGCCTTCGCCCAGCGAGAGCACGACCGCAGGCCGATGAAAGGCTTCGACGAGCTTCGAGGCCACGATCCCAATCACGCCACGATGCCAGTCGTCGCCGGCCACCACCAGCACGGTCTGAGCACCCACGTCGGGATCGGTTTCAACGATCCGGCGCGCCGCTGCCGCAATGGAAGCCTCTTCGTGCTGGCGACGTGTGTTTTCGGCATCAAGCTGCTCGGCCAGCGCCTTGACCTCGGCTGCCATCGCATCATCGGCCGCCAGGAGCAAACGTGCGGCAATATCCGGAGTACTCATGCGCCCTGCTGCATTCACGCGCGGCGCAATGGCAAACGCAATGTGTGAGCTCTCAATCGTCCGCCCTCCGAGACCAGCCACATCGAGCAACGCCCTCAAACCCACTTTGTGGGGCCCCTTGGACAGCATCTCGAGCCCCAGCTTGGCTATCACCCGGTTCTCGCCCACCAGCGGGACAATGTCGGCAAGGGTTCCGATGGCCGCAACTTTTATGAAGGCCGGCATCCAGCGCTCACGGTCGCATCGGCCACACAGGGCCTGCACGAACTTCAGAGCGACGCCGACCCCCGCGAGATTTTTGTCCGGATAGCGACAATCGTGACGTTTCGGGTTGATCACGGCCAGCGCCGGCGGCAACTCCGCGCCGGGTTCGTGATGGTCGGTCACAATCAGATCGACGCCCAGTTCGCGCGCCCGACGCGCAGCCTCCATCCCTCTGATGCCGCAATCAACCGAGATCACCAGTCCGGCTCCCTGTGCATGCAGCCGGTCGATCGTTTCAGGTTGTAGCCCATAGCCGTCGCGCAGGCGCTCGGGGATGAAGTGAACGACATCGGCACCGAGCAACTCCAGCGCACGGCGCAGGATGACGGTGGAGGTGATCCCGTCCACGTCATAGTCACCATGAATGGCGATTTTCTCCCGCCGAGCCAGCGCCGCCAACGTCCGCTCGATGGCGGGCAACATATCGGCCAGCATCAGCGGATCGTGGAGGTGTGAGAGCGCAGGCTTGAGGAACCGCGACGCCGCGTCAGGATCGTGGTGACCACGAAGACACAGCACGCGCGCAACGATGGGATTGACTTTGAGCGCCGACACGAGCTCCTTGACGCGCTCCTCGTCGCACGGCCGCTCGTCCCACACGTAGGTCAGCATCAACGAATGCCCCGGCAAAAAGCTGGCTCAGGGATCACCAAGCAGGTCACGGAGGACACAGAGAAACAAATGGATCCTAACGAAATTACCACTATCCCCCTGGGACTCCCTCTCCCTCATCCCGGAAATCAATCCCCAACCGACCCATGTTGCGGAATTTTTGGTACCGATTCTCACCTAGCGTCCCGGAATTGGCTCCTCGTAGATCGCTGAGCGCGCGGTTGAGGGCTTCATCGAGGAGCGCCGTTGATCGATCGGCGTCGGTGTGGGCTCCCCCGACAGGCTCTGCGACGATTTCGTCAATGATCCCACGGTCGAGCAGATCGGGCGCCGTCAGCTTGAGCGCCTCGGCGGCTTCAATTTTCCGGTTGGCGTCTCGCCACAGGATGGCGGCACAGCCCTCTGGTGGGATCACGCTATAGATGGCGTGCTCGAGCATGAGAATCCGATCCCCGATCGCAATTCCGAGCGCGCCGCCACTCCCACCTTCGCCGGTGACGATGACGACGATCGGCACCTTGAGCGTCATCATCTCGCGCAAGTTGTACGCGATGGCTTCGGCAATGCCCCGCTCTTCGGACTCAACGCCGGGATATGCGGCCGGCGTGTCGATAAACACGATGATCGAGCGTTCGAACTTCTCGGCCAGTCGCATCAGACGGATGGCTTTGCGGTAGCCTTCGGGTTTCGCATACCCGAAGTTGCGATAGATCTTCTGTTTGGTATCACTGCCCTTCTGGTGACCAACGACCAAGACGGGCTCACCGCGGTACAGCGCGAACCCGCCAACAATCGCGCGATCGTCGGCGAACCGGCGGTCACCGTGCAGCTCGATGAACTCGGGGAACAGCCGCTCGATGAAGTCGAGCATGTTGGGCCGGTTCGGATGCCGTGCCACGAGCACGCGCTGCCACGGGGTCAACCGACTGTAGAGTTCCGCGCGAGTCGTTTCGAGCCGTTTGCGCAGGCGCTCCTGCTCCATCTCGCGAGCCGGCGTTTGTGGAAGGACGGAAAGTGCGTCCAGCTCCTTCAGGAGCACGCCAATTGGTTCCTCGAAGTCGAGGAGTTCAGGTGGCATCTCTCGTCAGCGTAGGGAAACCGACCCCTGGCCACACAACTTTTCGACCGCCACCAGGAGCTGTTCGGTCGGGTGAATCCGAACCTGGCTTGCCAGCTCCGCGCGCACCCGCAGAGGCCGCGCGTGTCCTCGCAGCTCGAGCTCGAGCGAGACGCGTCGGTCTCCCCGATGTGTGGCAAACAGTCCCGCCAGCGCCTCGAACGTCTCACGCCCGTGCGGCGGCACGGCCACGCGAATGGCAAGCTCCTTCGAAAACCGCTCTCCCAGGGCCTCGATGGGAATCACCTCGGACGAGAGCAGCCGCATCAGCTCTTCGTCGCGTTCGAGCTTGCCACGAACGACAACGGTCGCATCGTTCTGCAGCAGCGCGCCCGCTTTGGAAAAGGCTTCCGGGAAGACGACAACCTCGACGCTCCCGTGAGGGTCTTCGAGGTTGCAGACGGCCATACGGTCGCCCTTGCGCGTCTTGAGCTGCCGGAGCCCGCTCACGATCCCGCCAACACAAACCTCCGCCTCTCCGGTGCGACCAGATCCATTTCCATTGCGCGGCGCTCTATCCACAGTGGCAAGGTCCGCCAAGGTCTTGGCCCCATACTGCTTGAGATCAGCGGCATAGCGATCGATCGGATGCCCGCTCCAATAGAGTCCGAGAGCCTCTTTCTCGCCGGCCAGCTGCTGGGCGTCGGTCCACGCCAGCACGTCGGCCTGGGGAAATACGTCAGGAACGTCTCCCCGCTCGCCATCCTCGGCATTCCGTTCGAACAGGCCTCCCTGACCACGATCGCGATCGCGCTGACGTCGCGCGCCATGTTCGCAGGCCACGTCCACCGCCGCGACCAGCCGGGCGCGGACCAGGCCCCGCAATGGTGCCGAGTCCCCGTCAGGCGGCGCGAGCGAGTCGAACGCCCCCGCCTTGACGAGGCTCTCGAAGACCCGTTTGTTGACGGCACGCAGATCGAGCTCTTCGCACAGCGTGTAGAGCGACCGAATTCGTCCGCGCGAGCGCCTGACGTCGAGGATAGAGGAAACGGCTCCTTCACCAACGTTGCGAACGGCGGCCAACCCGTAGCGGACGCCTTCTGCCGCGACGGTAAAGGCCCACTGGCTTTCGTTGATGTCCGGCGGTAGCACTGGAATGCCGCGTTCACGGCACTCACCCAGATAGAGCGCCAGCTTCTCGGTGTTTTGTGATTCGATGGTGAGCAGGGCGGCCGCAAAGTGCCAGGGATAGTTGGCTTTGAGGAAAGCCGTCTGATACGCCAGCACAGCATAGGCAGTGGAGTGCGATTTGTTGAAGCCGTACCCGGCAAAGTGCTCCATGAGATCGAAGATCTTCGTCGCCTTCTTTTCCGTGATGCCTGCCTTCCGGGCACCGGCCACGAACTTCTGGCGCTGTGCCTGCATCACGTCGGCTTTCTTCTTCCCCATCGCCTTCCGCAGAATGTCGGCTTCCCCGAGCGAGAATCCTGCCAGCTCGCTCGCAATACGCATCACCTGTTCCTGGTACGCGATCACGCCATAGGTATCCGCCAGTACGGGCTCGAGCTGCGGGACCTCGTAGTTGATGGCTACCTTGCCATGCTTGCGGGCAATGAAGTCGTCCACCATGCCACTCCGCAGTGGACCGGGTCGATAGAGCGCGTTCAGCGCGATGAGGTCGTCCAGTCGTTGCGGCTTGGCCTTGCGCAGAATGTCCCGCATGCCCGAGCTCTCGAACTGAAAGATCCCATAGGTCTGACCGTCGCAGAAAATCTGGTACGTGCGGCTGTCGTCAAGCGGAATGGCATCGAGATCCAGTACCTGCCCCGTCGTTCGCCGGATTTCGTCAACAGCATCACGAAGCAGCGTCAACGTGCTCAGGCCCAGAAAATCCATCTTCAAGAGCCCGACCCGCTCGATCTCCTTCATGGCCCACTGCGTCGTGATTTCTCCGCGTTGCCCTTTGTAAAGCGGGACGAACTCGGTCAGCGGTCGTGGTGCAATCACCACGCCTGCCGCGTGCACGGACGCATGCCGGGTCATCCCCTCGAGCCGCCGGGCGACGTCCAGCAATTCCTGAACCCGCGGATCGTTCTGTTGCAGCTCTTTGAGCGCCGGCGACTCCTCCAGGGCCTTCTCCAGCGTCATGTCGAGCGTTGCCGGTATTTGTTTGGCCACTTTGTCGACATCGGCATACGCGATATCGAGCGCACGTCCGACGTCGCGCACTGCGGCCTTCGCCTTCATCGTGCCGAACGTGATGATCTGGGCCACGTTTTCGCGGCCGTACTTGCGTGTGACGTACTCGATGACCTCGCCCCGGCGCCGCTCGCAGAAGTCGATGTCGATGTCCGGCAGCGACACGCGCTCAGGATTTAAAAACCGTTCGAAAATCAGGTCGTACTCGAGCGGATCGACGTCGGTGATTCGCAAGCAGTACGCCACGAGGCTCCCCGCGGCCGACCCACGACCGGGCCCAACGGGAATCCCCTGCTCGCGCGCATACCGGATGAAATCCCAGACAATCAGGAAATAGCCCGGATAGCGCATCCGTCGGATCATCTCGATCTCGTACGAAAGGCGTCGCTCGTATTCGTCCACCGTATGTCGCAGCGCACCAGTCGACGCCAGCGCTTGCAGCCGCGGCAGGCGTTCCTGGAAGCCCTCACGCACCATGTGCTCGAAATACTCATCGAGCCCGTACGGGGCCGGGACGTCGAAATTCGGCAGGTAGTTCTCCGACGACTCCAGGTTGACCTGACATCGCTCGGCAATTCGCATCGTGTTGGCAAGCGCGTCGGGCACATCCTTGAAGATGACCGCCATCTCGTCGGGAGTCTTGAGGAAGAACTGGTCGCCGTGATAGCGCAACCGGTCGTGGTCGTTCACCGTCTTCCCGGTGCCGATGCACAACAGGATGTCGTGAGGACGATGGTCGCCATGCCGGAGGTAGTGCACGTCGTTGGTGGCCACAAGTGGCAGCCCCAGCTCGCGCGCAATCGGCAACAGCCCGTTGTTCACCACGAGCTGCTCTTCGATGCCCTGATACTGCATCTCGAGGAAGAGATTCTGCGGGCCGAGGATGTCGCGGAATGTTGCCGCGGCTTCTAGAGCCTTCCGCTCCCGACCCGTTCTGATCTCGCTCGCAACCTCGCCCTTGAGACAGCTCGTCAGGCCGATCAGCCCGCGGGCGTGCTGTGCGAGCAGTTCCTTGTCAATGCGCGGCCGATAGTAGAAACCCTCGGTATAGCCAGCCGACACGAGCTTGATAAGGTTGTGATACCCCTCGTGCGTTTCGGCAAGCAGGACCAGATGATTGGCCGTCTCGCCAATCGGCCCCCCCTTGGTATGGCGGCTCCCCGGCGCAACGTACACCTCGCACCCGAGAACGGGGTTGATCCCCCGCGCGCGCGCATGATCGTGAAAGATCACCGACGAAAACATGTTGCCGTGCTCTGTCACAGCCAGCGCCGGCATCGAGAGCGCCGCCGCATGATCCAGCAACTCATCAATCCGGCATGCCCCATCCAGGAGCGAATATTCGGTATGAAGATGGAGATGGACGAAATCTGACATAAAGACTGATTCAGAAGACAGAAGTCAGAAGACAGAAGTCAGAATCGGGAAGACAAGAATTCCGGATTCCATTCTGTCTTCTGTCTTCTTCTTTTTCATTCCCACTCAATCGTCGCCGGCGGCTTCGAGCTGATGTCGTAAACCACACGATTGACGCCGCGAACCTCGTTGACGACTCGCGACGAGATGCGGGCCAGCAGCTCGTGCGGCAGGCGCGCCCAATCGGCGGTCATGCCGTCGCGGCTCTCTACAGCCCGAATAGCCGCCGTGTATTCATAGGTTCGGGCGTCGCCCATCACACCGACGCTCTGGACCGGTAGCAGAACCGCAAAGCTCTGCCAGAGTCGTGTGTACCAGCCCGAGTTGCGAATCTCGTCGACCACGATCGCATCGACCTCTCGCAGAATGGCCAGGCGCTCGTCCGTCACTTCACCCAGGATGCGAACCGCCAGACCCGGTCCCGGAAACGGTTGCCGCACGACAAACGCATCGTCCAACCCCAGGTCGCGTCCGACGGCACGAACCTCGTCCTTGAAGAGCTCACGAAGAGGCTCGACGAGCCGGAAGCGCATCCGTTCGGGCAAGCCGCCGACATTGTGGTGGCTCTTGATCGCGTGAGAAGGACCGACCACCGATACCGATTCGATGACATCCGGATAGAGCGTCCCCTGCGCAAGGAAATCGAATCCGCCCAGCTCTTGGGCTTTCGACTCGAACACCTCGATGAACGTGGCCCCGATGATTTTTCGCTTCTGCTCCGGGTCGACGACTCCAGCAAGCCGGTCGAGGAACAGCCGCGACGCATCCACAAAGACCAACGGAAGGTGCATTTTTTCGGCAAAGCGCTGACGTACCTGCCGGGCCTCATCTCGCCGCAGCACGCCGTTGTCGACGAAAATGCACGTCAGGCGCTCTCCGATGGCCCGGTGCACCAGCAACGCAGCAACGGTTGAATCCACGCCGCCGCTCAGAGCGCAGACCACGCGGCCATCCCCAACCCGCTGCCGGACTTGTCCGATTGCCTCGTCGATAAATGACGTGATCGTCCAGTCCCCGGTGCAATGACAGACATTGAACGCAAAATTTCGGAGAATCTCGTCACCGCGATCGGTATGCGCAACTTCCGGATGGAACAACAGGGCGTACAAATGTCGATCCACGTTGGTCATGGCCGCCACTGGAGCATTCGCGCTCGTGGCAACCACGGCAAACCCAGGAGGGGCGGCAGCCACGAAGTCTCCATGGCTGGCCCAGACCTTCAGTTCCTGCGGCAAGCCCGCAAACAAGGCCATCGGGCGCTCGGTTCCACCTGCATGACTGCTCCGGCTTACACCGTCATCAGCTGCCGATGGCTGGACCTGCACCAATGCGTGCCCGTACTCACGCTGCGGCGCATGGCTGACTTTGCCGCCGAGTGTTTCGGTCATCAACTGCATGCCGTAGCAGATCCCAAGCGTTGGAATGCCCAGCTCGAACATTCCTGGATCACACTTGGGAGCACCCGGGTCTGACACGCTTCGAGGACCGCCCGACAAAATAATGCCCACGGGTTGTCGTTCGGCGATGCGCGAGGGCGGCGTGTCGAACGGCAGGATCTCCGAGTAGACAGACAGTTCGCGCAGGCGTCGCGCAATCAACTGCGTGTACTGCGATCCAAAATCCAGAACGAGAATTATTTGATGAGCCACGGTGGAGGCCGGGATCCGGAGGTCCGATCCGAGATTCGGGATATTATAGCGGGGTGGGTCAGCTTCGCACCACCATATATTGTGCTGCGCTGACTCTGGCGGTCGTTTCCGGAAGCTCGGCAGTCGCCCAGCCTGCCCCGTCGGTCTTAGAAGCCCGCTGGAAGGTCACGCTCCCCGAAAATCCTGCCGCTCCGGCTGCGTTCGACGACACCTATGCGTACGTCGCGCTCCGCAGCGGCAAGCTGGCAGCGCTCGCCCTCGAGAACGGCAGGAGCGTCTGGACTGCTGACGTCCGGACGATATGGGCACCCGCCGCTGGTGGCGGCCGCGTCTTTGTCGCCAGCGGATCGCAACTTCGCTCGCTTGACGCGGCCACGGGGCGTGAACAATGGCGGACACCCCTCGACCAGCCCCTCGCGGT
>DATBJG010000064.1:0-16838 GCA_036556585.1 Vicinamibacterales bacterium | reverse complement strand
TGAACGCGCGCGCACTCGGCCAGTCATTTCCCATCTCGGCGCTTGCAGTCTTTGTGCCCCTGGTCGCATTGGCAGGCATGGTGCCTTTCTCGATGAATGGGATGGGCGTGCGCGATGCGATGTACGTGCTGCTCTTTGGTCAGCTGGGCGCCAGTGAAGAGTTGGCTCTTTCGCTGGCGTTGCTGCACCTGGCAGTAACGTTCCTGGCAAGCCTGCCCGGCGGGCTTGTTTATGCCCTGCAGAAGACACCCGCGCGACAGGAAGGCGCAGAGGTGCAATGAAAAATCTAACCGTTCGCGTCGTCCTGTTTCTGGTAGCGATCATCTTCGCCGCCGGAGCCATGTATTTAATCATTGCAACCGAGCAGCGCCTGAGTGCTCAGCGGGCGACGGAGCGCGTCGTTCGTGACCAGAGTGCGGCTCTTCTCGGCCTGATTTCAGATTTGCAGGCGGGACAGCGAAGCTATGTCGCAATCGGACAGGGCCACGAATTCTGGCTGGCCCGTGTCACGAACCATCTGACCACGGCGCAAGCCAAGGTGAATGACCTGAGAGGCGCGCTGCGTGCCGAGCCGGCGCGAGCGACTCTCGAGGGCGCAGTGGTTGCTCTCGAGAACTTCTCGAAGCTTGACGCGCGCGCACAGGAACATGTCAGCCTGAACCAGCTGTCGGCAGCGTCAGACCTGATTTTCTCCGATGGCATGGAACTGATGGAGGCCGCCAGATCAGCGGTCGTGTCAGCGCAGACCCAGGAATTGCAGGTTCAGGAGAACGATTCGGCGGCACTTCGTCAGCGGCAGGCGTGGGTGGGTGCAGCAGGACTTGTTGCCCTGGTGATAGTCGCCATGCTGCTCGTTCCAATCTCGACGCCGCAGGAAGCGAGCGGTTCTTCGCCAGCCACCACCTCGAGCGACCTGACGGCGCCAAGCGACGTACAACCGCAGAAGGTCGTCACAGCCGAATCCGGACCTGCACCGGACCTTGCTGAAGCGGCGCGTCTCTGCACCGAACTCGGGCGCGTCATGGAGACGAGCGAGGTGCCTCCGCTGCTCGCGCACGCGGCAACACTGCTCGATGCCGCGGGCCTGGTGGTCTGGGTGAGTGATCGAACAGGCGGCGACCTCAAGCCGGTGTTTACGCACGGCTATTCCGACAAGATCGTCGCGCAAATGAGCACCATGTCGCGCGATGCGCAAAACGCAACCGCGTTGGCATTTCGATCGGCCCAACCGCGCGCCGTGACGGCAACGAGTCAGGCCCACGGCGCCTTCGTAGTTCCGCTCATCACTCCAGCCGGCTGTGTCGGGGTGTTTGCCGCCGAGCTGCGACACGGCAGCGAGCAGCGGGAATCGACGCGCGCACTGACAATGATTCTGGGGGCCCAGCTGGCAACGCTCGTAGCCGCGGCCCCCGCGAGCGGTACGGCCGCGGCACAAGCTTGAAGGTGTGCCGTCCGACTGAAGCCGGACGCTACGTCGCTAAATACCTCTGACAGGGCGCTGCCGAAACCTGCGATCGGAGTTGCGTTCGTCCAGCGTCGCCTTGAGCGCTACTTCTTTCTTATCTCGTATCACCTTCAGCGCAACCTCGCCTTGACGGCTGACGACCGCACGCACGAGATCGCGGGGATGGCCAACCGACACACCGGCAAACTCGGTGATGACGTCACCAACCCGGATGCCCGCCTTCTCGGCTGCTGAGTCTTGCTGAACGCTCGTGACCAGCACTCCGTCTTTCGCACCAAAGTACGCCGCCAGCTCAGGTGTCATTTCCTGGGTGACCACCCCCAAGGTTCCACGCCCTAACGGCCAAAATCGATCGAACGAGTCACGAAACCGGTCGGCGTTGAACGGCAGCTCGTTGCGGGAAGCTTCGGGCATCACTTTGAGCTGGGTCCGCCGTCCGTCTCTGATGACTGCCGCGTTCACCTGCCGACCGGGCGGCGTCTCGCGGACCAGCCGCGTCAATTGTTGAGCGCTCCGCACCCGCTCGCCATCGAACTCCACGACCACATCGCCCTCGCGAATACCCGCGGTTTCGGCTGGACTCCCCTGCTGAACGCTTTGAACCACCGCACCAGCTTCGCCAGGCAGCTTGAGCTTGGATGCTTCGTTGGCTTCGAGGTCCCGGATTGAAATTCCAACCTGACTTCCGGTTGTCATGAAGGGAAACGGACGGACGAAATCACCCGATCGCGGTGGGGTCTGTGCCTGGGCGGTTCCTGCTGAACCCGCCGCTATCAGCAGGGCCGTTATGAGTGCAACGCAACGCATGGATCCTCCTCGGCTTTCGGCTGTCGGGCTTGGTTTCGGTTTCGGCTCTCGGATCGTTCGAAAGCCGAGAGTCGAAAGCCGAACCCCCGAGACTTGTGACGTCTGTTCAGGGCAAAAGGTTGTCGCCTGTCTTCGCGACAGGACGGTCGGGCCACGCGACCCCACTCAAATCCTCGTGTTTTCGAAGATCTGGAACGGCACGCCATTTGATCTTTCGGGCGGTGGGTCGCGTCCAATCACCGGAATGCGTCACTGACAGGCAGGCGCTGGCATCATCGCATTCCGTTCGTTCGTTCACGATTGCGCCGCGACCCGGTTCCCGACCTGAACAGCCGGAGGTTGCCAATGTCTCGCATGCTTGCCGCCGTTCTCACTGCAGTCCTGCTCGGAGGGTGCGCGCTTTCGCTGGGCAATCCAAGTATTGGCGAGCTGCAGCGGAATCCCGGCCGGTATGTCGATCGGACGATCAAGGTCGAGGGTCGTGTGACCACGTCCTGGGGAGTCCCGCTCGTGCCGTTCAAGTTTTACCGGGTCGAGGATGGAACTGGAGAGGTGACGGTTCTATCCAACGGCTCTTCCCGAACACCTCCAAGCGGCAGCCGCGTGCGCGTGACCGGCCGAGTCAACGAGGTTGCTGTTCTCGGCGGCCGATCGGTTGGCCTGCATCTGGAAGAACGCGATCTCGATTTTAGGAGATAAAGACGCGTCTTTTCACGCCGTCACCCTCAACGCCACCACCGTCATGTCGTCCACTGTGCGGGCCGACCCCCGGAAGTCGTTTACGGCGTTGAAAATGACGTCAACGATTCTCTGGGCCGGCTCGTGGCGATGCTGACTGACCAGTTGAATGAGCTCACCCGATCCGAACTCACGGCCCTGTCGATCACGGGCCTCGAGGATTCCGTCCGTACAAAACACCCACACATCACCTTCGCGAAGGTCGAACGTCAGCTCTTCGTAGGTGGATCCCGCGAACGATCCGAGCGGTAGTCCCGGAAGCTCGAGCAATCCGCACCCTTCCGAGGTGCACCGCACCGGGTACGGCAGGCCCGAATTGGAGATCGTCATCACGCGACGCTTCTGATCGATGCTCGCGTAGCAAAGCGTGCAGTAGTACTCCTCGAGTCGTCGCTCGTGCAGAATCGTGTTCATCGAGGCCAGCACCCCGGCCGGGCTCGATCGGACGGGCGTGAAGCGCCGACGGAAGGTTCGCGAGCGCACCAGCTCACCGGCAAACGCGCCGTAGAGCGCCGCCGGCACACCTTTGCCCGAGACGTCGGCAACGGCCACGACGAGCGTGTTGGCATCGGGCATCAGCAAATCGTAAAAGTCGCCACCGAGCTCGGTTGCCGGAGCAAAGCGCGCGGCCACGTCGAGTCCCTTCAACCGCTTGGGCGCATCCGCCGGCAGGAGCGCCATCTGCACACGCTGGGCGAAGGTAATTTCGCGAACTATCCGTTCTTCGTTGGCACGCAGTGTTTCGTACAGCCGTGCGTTTTCAATAGCAACCGCAGCCTGGCTGGCCAGCAGCGTCAGAATTTCCGCATCGCGCTTGTTGAACGCCGCCAGCTCGGGGCTCTCGAGATCGAACACCCCAATCAACCGATCCTTGAGCAAGAGCGGCACCGCCAGCTCCGAACGCACATCGGCAACGACCTCGATGTAGCGGGGATCCTTCGAGACATCCTCCACGAGTACCGCTTCGCGATGGAGCGCCGCGTATCCAACCAGACCGCTGCCAACTTCCACGCGACCGAGCGCGCGGGCCTCTCCGTATTGAACTGCCACTTTGAGCTCGAGCTCACCGGGCGTACGGCCCGTGGGATCCTCCTTGAGCAGGAACATTCCGAACGTCCGGTAATCGATGACGCGCTTCACCAGCTGCGCGAGACGACGCAACAACAGCTCGAGATCCAGAATCGCCGCAAAGTCGCGCGCGATTTCCACCAGCGTCTCGAGCGTCTCGGCTTCCTTTCGCTCGCTCTCGAACAACCGAGCGTTTTCGAGCGCCACGGCGACGTGCGCGCCAAACTGGCGGAGGATTGCTTCATCCCTGGGCGTAAACTGCCCGAGGCGATCGCTCAGCAGATTGAGCGCGCCAATGATCCGACCTTTCCGGCGGAGCGGGACGACGAGCTTCGAGCGGGTGCCTGGAACCAGATCGACATAGCGTGGGTCGGTGCGAACATCGTCGATCAGCTGCGACGTGCCTTCCTTGACGGCGGTGCCAACGGCGCCTTCACCAAGCTGCATGCGATAGGCGCGTGCATGCTCCGGATACCCCACTGAATAGGCCATCCGGACGTCCTGATGTTTTTCGTCGAGCAGATACACGGCAAAGGCCGTGTAGTCGATGAGACGGGCAATGAGCTCGGGAATCCGCTGCAAAAGCTCGTCGAGGTTGAGCACCGACGTCACTTCGCGACCGAGCGCAAAGAGCGTCGTCAGCAGTTCCTGATCGGTGGCGTGGGCACCTCCAAGCTTTGCAATCGTGAAGCGTGAGGTTTCGTCTGGCTGAGTCGTCGGCATTACAGGGCTATAATATCCGGTCTCACATGGACCCCATTACCTTGCCCCTGGATCACGCGGCAATCGAGAAGATCCTGCCTCATCGCTATCCTTTTCTGCTCGTGGATCGGATTATCGAATTCGATACCGACAAGCGGATTGTCGGTATCAAGAACGTCTCGCTCAACGAACGCTACCTGGCCCACCAGCACTCCGGCCCGCCGGTTCTGCCGCCCACGATCCTGACCGAAGCCGTGGCGCAGGTTGGCGCAATCATGATTCTGGCAAAGCCAGAAAACCGCGGGAAGCTTCCGTTCTTCGCAGGGATCAAACGGGTGCGCTACCGCAGGCCGGTTCACCCGGGGGACGTCGTGGTGATCGAGGTTCAGGCAAAGCGTCTTCGAAGTCGGATGGGACTCCTCGAAGGAAAGGCGCGCGTAAATGGCAAGGTTGTCATCGAGGGCTCGATGACGTTCGCGCTCGGCGAACCCGAGGCGAAACAGGAGTAGTTGCGCCCTCTACTTGAGGACGAGGATCACCCACCCGACCTTCATCGCCCTCGAGCTCCAGATGGCCCAGCGCGAGTTCGGTTTGAAATAGCGGTACGCATCAAGGACCGCCGGCGCGAGTACCATCACACCGACCCACCGTTCACTGATTTCGAGCGCATCGCCGATGGCTCGCGTATCCCGCTCGTAGGGGCCAGCTTTGGCCATGGCCGCGGCACTGTATCCTACGGATGTGAGGACGTTGAAGGCCAGAACACCCTTCCTGAATGGTTCGTGTTCCTCACGAAGCCGGGGATGACGCGTCAGCACGAGTTCGCTCGTGGCATGTTGCACCCAGAAGCCGGCCGCCGACACCGCGAACTCCCGTCGCGGCGAAAGATCTGGTCGGTGCGTGAGCGCAAAGAACGGAATACCGCCAAAATCGACCGCTTTGATTGAAGGATCGGCGTCCAGAATTGCCCCAAACAGGAGGTGGCCGGCCTCATGGGCACCAAGGCCGGCGGCTGCGCCACCGAGAAAACTGAGGACACCTGAACCCGTGTCGTCTTCGCTTGGACTCGTCTGGTTGCCTTGTTCCTGAGCAAATGCTGTGGCTCCCAGGTTCAGGGCCAACCACACCGTGCCAAGGGCCAGCCACGTCGGCCTCCCGGATGTTCTACTGATCATCCTGGCCCTTCCAGAGTACGCGCCCAAGACGCGGTTGATAGGCCGTGAACTCCCCTTCGCCGTCAGAGACCGCGAGCGCCCTTCGAATCTGATCGATTTTGGCATCCAGATCATCTGCTGACGAAAGGATGAACGCTTCGATCGTCATCGGTTCAACAGGAGAACCGAATTCCCGACTCCCATGATGCGAGACGATCAGATGCTCGATATGGGTGCGGAGCGCGAGGGGAAAATCGGGGATGGCGGCCGTCGCTTCACGCACCATGACAACCCCCAGCGCAATGTGGCCAATCATGTTGCCCTCGCGCGAATATCGCGTCACCACGTCGTAATCGAGTTCCTGCAACTTGCCGATATCGTGGAGCACTGCGCCCGTGAGGACCACGTCGGGGTCGGCACCGTAATGGCGCGCGAGCGCCATGGCGACATGGCTCACGCTGAGGATGTGCTCGAGGAATCCTCCTCGATATGCATGATGGACGATCTGCGCTGCTGGCCAGGTTTGCAAAGCCGTCTGCCGCTCAGAGGTCACCCGCTGCAGCAGAGCTCGCAAATACTGATTCTGCATGGCTCCCAGGAGCCGCTGCAGCTCATCCCACATTTCTCCGACCGGCCGTTTTGCGGCGGGAAGACAGTCTTCCTCACGAAAGCCGGCTGCCGCATCCTGCTCAGGGTTGACGCGTCTAATCTGATCCACGACGAGCTGAAGGGTTCCTTGCTGCCGCTCGGCGCGACCCTGCACCTTGACGAATTCACCCGCCTCGAACTCCTCCTGATCGCGTTCGACGTCTCTGAAGATTCGAGCACGCACGAAGCCCGTGCGGTCCTGCAACATGAGAGAGATGGAGGTCTCGCCAGTTGGCGAAGGTCTCACACGTTTCTGGGCGCACAGGAAGAAGCCCCAGCCGGCTGAATTGGCCGTCAGGGCCGAGATGACGGGCAACCGGTTCGTCATTTTGCCGAGCAGGGTGTGGGGTTCCACCCTGTGGCGTCGGGAAGTTTCTTGAAGTCCGAGCTCGTCAGCAGCGGCCGGCTGAAATACAGAGGATCGTCAACTTTGGTCGTGACGGTCAGCCAGGTATCGCCGTTCGGCATGGTGTTCACGTCGTAGTACTCGGTAACCACCGTACTCTGACTGTACGGAGCGCCGTTCTTGCGGATGTAGCCCGGGCGGAGATTGGTCGTCACGACCTTCAAGTTCCCGACTCTGGAAGCTCCTCTTCCTGGTCCATATTCCCATTCGCCAATCGACTGGCCCTGCCAACTTGGTTCGACACCGGTCACCGGCCGGGCGCCAAATTTGAACAAGCGTGTTTGTGTACCGGCATCGGTGTCGATCCGCAGCGTGTTGTCGTCCTGCCACGTGATGTGGAGACGGCCGGGCACGCGCATAATGGTCGCGGCGCCGTATGATCTGCACTGCTCACCCGCTCCCTCGTCGCGAACCGGGTCCCAGGTATCCCCCACACGACGTCCCTCGGCGTTCAGCGTGAGTGTTTCGTACACGCCCTTGGCGGGCGTGACCATCCGAAACTTCCAGTCCTCAGTAACGACCGATACCCAGTAGCCCGTGAGATCGACGGCGGCCGCCTCACGCGCAGTACTCGGAGCACCTCGACCTCCTCGCTGACCGTGGACCGGCACCGGGAGAATCAGCGCGAGTGCGACGATAACTGCAAGACGTATCACCAAAACCTCGTCAGATCCTTTCTGCAATTCTGCAATCCTGCAATTCTGCAATTTCTTCTCAATCTACGGCTTCGCCAGCTCGCCCGCCCCAGCTGAACCCGTCAAGCGGCCGCTTCAAGCTCACCATGAGAAGCCGATACTCGCCGGTCACACGCGACGGACGTCCCACAATCACGACCATGTCGCCGACCCTGAGCGTCTCTCGCGTGACACCCTGATTGTTGAGTTGCCCCGTGCCGCTCCATTCGACCGACCATCGCTGCTGTCTGCCACTCTCGTCGGGTGCCTGAAGGTGAACGAACGAATGCGGATTGCGATAGACAAATTGCACGAGCTTTCCTTCCAGCGTGATCTCCTTTGAGAGATCGTATGTCGCGCCGTAGGAATGATGCGCAGAGGTCGTGCTTCCAGCGACGAGCACCGCCAGCCCGATGAGTCGAAGCACTCTGGACATTACTTGGTCTCCTGAAGACTCTGATACACGGCTTTGACGAACATGTCAGTTGTCCAGGCGCCTGTGGTCGCACCGTAGCGGCCATCAAAGTCCAACGTCGGGCGGGCCGACAGCACCTGCTCGAGCGTGAAACCCTTGCCAACCATGTCCTTTACGCGGTCGCGGATGATGGTGACCATGTTTCGATACGACGCCACATCGGCAGTGTCGGCGAGTCGTCCTCGCCCAGGAATAATCCAGGTCCCACCCTGCGATCGATATTCCGCAACGGCCAAATCCAGAATCTTGTTCAGGCCGTCAATGACACCCTGAATCGACCCGCCTTTTTCGATGTCGATCATTGGATAGCTGATCGTCGAAAGAATATTGCCGGCGCTGATCACCTCGGAGTGACGAAAGAACACAAGGCTGTCACCGTCGGTGTTTGCCGCCGGGGCGTGATACACGATCACCGCTTCCCCGTTGAAGTACGCAGGAAGTTTGTGGAACTCGTCGAAATAGGTATCGGTCGGCCACGCGCCGGCTGGTGTGGGGGACTCTTTTCCAGCCGGAGCGCTCATCCGGTTCAGCACATTTTCGTGGGCGATGATCGATGCGCTGCGTCCGACGTTCGGGGCGGCGCCTCCAAACCCGCCGCCCCGGGGGAAGAACCCTGTCGTGGCGATCTTTTCGTTGCCACCCACATGATCGGGTGACGCGCTGGTATTGACAATGTAACGAAGGGGCTTTGGAGGCGCCGGTGAGCTGATCACGGTATTGATGTACGGGCTCGACCATCCCCAAATGCCGGGACAATTCGCGCCAACACACGTGTTGGTGGCCGGAGGCGTCACCGCCATGTTCGCCAGCTGGTTGATCGTGGCGAGAATCTTCTCGGACATGACAGTCGATCCGCTGTTCACCAGCATCACACCTTCAGCGCCAACTGACACGGTGATGTTGGTCCCATCAGCCACGAGCATGTAGATATTCCCCTGCACAGGGAGGACATGGACCTGCCCGTCCCGCGGACTTTGATCCGCGATTTTCTTCTCCACCGAAATCGATGGGCGAGAAGATGGAACCTTCAGCGCTGCGGTAGTGGTCGCCCCGCTCAACGTCGACCGATATTCGGGGTAAAGCGTCTTGACGCCACCTCGTGCGGCTTCCAGGGGCACCCAATCTTCCTTCTTCAACCACTCGGTCACGGCCGTGTTCTGCCCTGGAAGAAAATGCGGAACCCAGTGCCGGTTGGTTCCTCCATTCTCCGCAAATGACGACGCGTTGCAGGTTTCTTGTGCGACGCTTGCCGTCAGATCGATTGTGTAGGTGGTCGAGTGAACATAGGGTTCGACCATGTAAATGGGGTCGTCGATGACGGTCACGATCGTGAGAATATCGCCATGCCGTGTAATGAACTCCGTCATCGAGTACATGTCGCTCGTCTGCGGACCACCTCGCTTGAGGTATCCATCCTTGAGATGAGTGGTCGTCACCTTCAACGTATTGCCCACCCATTGGCCCGTCGAAAACCCCGTCCAGCTGTGCGGCGCATAGGCTGGCGGGTGTGGACGCCCATCCATGAAAATCGGTCGATCGAGAGATCTCATGAACTGCACGTGATAGGCCCGCACTTCCCTCGTGAGCGGATCTTGCTCTTTGAGAATGCGCGCGCCTCCGAGCCCACGCCACTGATGCGGGGCCGAATGCGGTCTGCACTGATATTCCGGAGTTCCCCAAAGTGACTCGGCGGTCGTATCGGCTCTCTGCCGCCCCGCATCGTTGAATGGGATTCCGAGATAGTCACCAAGCGGCGGTTGTCCAGCCGTGTCTTCTTCCTGATTCTCCAAGCGCCATTCCCCGGCAATGTCGGTCGGGATCTGGGGTCGTGCTGGTTGAGCCACTGCCGGAACACTGGCCAGCATCAGTGCCGCACACGCGAGCACGAACACCTGCAGACCTCGAGCGTCGGCCAAACAAAACATCAGTCCAGACTCCTTGCGTTTCAGGGGCTGACCCCGCGAGATGAGAGTGATGACGTAGTGTAGCACCGGCTTCGCCAGAACGACTCGGATGACGCGACCGATCTGGTGACAGATAAGTGATTTAATATCAGCTATTTATGGCTGCGGGGCTCCCGCGGCCCGAGCGCCGAGCCTGAATCCAATTCCAAGGCCCGTCAGTCGTAACATGAGGCAGACATGAGCGATGTCACCTTCCCCGTCACCGGAATGACCTGCGCGGCCTGCGCACGCACGATTGAGAGAACGCTCCAGAAAGTGCCCGGCGTTCAGGAGGCTTCGGTGAACCTGGCGACCAACCGCGCCACGGTCCGCTTCGATCCTTCTCACGCCGATGTCTCCGATTTTGCGAAAGCCATCCGTGACGTCGGCTACGGCGTCCTCGAGCAGCCTGCCGAAGGAACCGTCGAAGACCTGCAGGAAAAAGCACACCAGGAAGAATATCGTGGTCTTCGGCGCAAGCTGATCGTGGCCATTGTCTTCACGGTCCCCTTGCTCGCGATTGCGATGCCGCACCTGGACTTTCCAGGTGTGAATCTCGTCCAACTGGCACTCGCGCTGCCGGTCGTGGCCTATTGCGGTGCCCAGTTCTATCGCAGCGCCTGGCAGGCCATTCGGCATCGCAATGCCGACATGAACACGCTCATTGCGCTCGGCACTGGTGCGGCGTTCCTCTATTCGCTCGTGGCCACCATTGCGCCCAGGCTCGTGATGACATCCGTTCATACGGACGGTGTGAGTCATGCTCCCCCGGTGTACTACGAGGTCACCACTGCCATCATCACACTGGTGTTGCTGGGCCGGGTTCTCGAAACTCGTGCGAAGGGTCGTACCTCGGCTGCTATCAAGCGTCTCATAGGGCTTCAGCCACGAATGGCACGCGTCATTCGTGGCGATGTCGAATTGGAGATCCCCATCGCGGACGTCGTCCAGCGGGACGTTGTGGTCATGCGGCCCGGCGAGCGGTTGCCCGTTGACGGCGAGGTACTCGAAGGTCGGTCGACGGTCGACGAATCCATGCTGACCGGAGAGTCGTTGCCCGTTGAAAAAGGTCCCGGCGCGGCTGTCTTTGGCGGAACCGTCAACCAAACGGGGGGGTTTCGTTTTCGGGCCTCTCGGGTCGGTCGTGAAACAGCACTGCAACAAATCATCAAGCTGGTGCAGGATGCCCAAGCTGGTCGCGCACCCGTGGCTCGTCTGGCCGATGTCATCTCGTTCTACTTCACACCGATCGTGCTTTGCCTTGCGATTGCCACGTTTGTGATCTGGTTTGACGCACTGCCACCAGGCCAGCGGTTGACGATGGCGCTCGTGAATTTCGTGGCGGTGCTCATTATTGCCTGCCCCTGCGCAATGGGCCTCGCGACCCCGACAGCCATCATGGTTGGCACCGGCCGCGGCGCCGAGCGCGGCATCCTTATTAAGAGCAGTGAAGTCCTCGAGCGGGCGCAGGCAATTACGACCGTCGTCTTCGACAAGACCGGGACCATCACCACCGGGCGTCCTGAGGTGACCGACGTCATTCCGTTGGGTGCGACGTCCGCAGAAGAGGTGCTGGCTCTGGCGGCGGGCGCAGAACGTGGGTCAGAGCACCCGCTCGGGGCTGCCATCGTCCGGGCCGCCGAGACGCAGGGACTCAAGCTGACCGACGCGACAAACTTTGAAGCGCTTCCCGGGCGCGGAATCGAAGCCACCGTTGGATCCAGACGGCTGCTCATCGGGAACCAGCGGCTGCTCGCAGAAAGGGAGATCGACACCGGCTCAGCCGATGAATCCGTTGCGCGGTTAACCTGGGCTGCGCGGACCGTCATGTACGTGGTCGATCTGGAAGGAAGGGGGAATCAGCGGTCCGCCCCAGAGGTCCTCGCGCTTATTGGCCTGGCCGATACGCCGCGACCGGAAGCGGCGCGGACCCTCCGACGGTTGAAGGATCTGGGGCTGGAGCTGGTGATGCTGACCGGCGATCATCAGGCCACCGCCGATGCAATTGCTCACGAGGTCGCCCCGCGCGGCGAGATCGATCGTGTCATTGCCGGTGTGCTGCCCGATCGCAAGGCGGAGCAGGTCAAGAAGCTGCAAGCCGAAGGCAAGGTCGTGGCAATGGTTGGTGACGGCATCAACGATGCGCCGGCGCTCGCGCAGGCTGACGTGGGCATTGCAATAGGGTCGGGCACCGACGTCGCCATTGAAGCCTCGGACATTACGCTCATACGTGCCGACCTTGGCGGTGTCGTGGAAGCAATGGCGCTTTCACGGCGCACGCTTCGCGTCATCAAGCAGAATCTGTTCTGGGCGTTCGTCTACAACGTCCTTGGTATACCGATTGCCGCTGGCGTCCTCTATCCGTTCACTGGCTGGTTGCTGAGCCCGATGATTGCCGCGGGGGCGATGTCGCTCTCGAGCGTCTCGGTGCTTGCCAATAGCCTGCGACTGAGGAACGCATAGATCGAGCGAACGATTTGAACGACCCGAACATTCCGAACGACCTATATGGACTTCACCCAGCTCGTCGTCACTGCCGTCGGTCTGGCATTGGTGACTGGCATCCTGCTCTTTTTCTTTGGACCACGAAAGGCCGTCGCTGCGCGTGCCGCTGCATCGGGCGTTCAGGAGGTGGATATTCTGGTTCAGGGTGGCTACTCCCCCGCGGTCGTGCAAGCAAAGCGGGGCCAGCCCTTGCGGCTTCGGTTCAACCGTCAGGAAACGGCGGCGTGTTCCGATGTTGTCGTCTTCCCTGATTTCGGCGTTCGCCGGGATTTGCCGGCTTTTCGAACCACGATCGTGGAGCTCGTCCCCGACCGGAACGGTGAGTTCACTTTTGTCTGCGGAATGAATATGCTGCGGGGTACACTGGTGGTTACCGACAATTGAGCTGGTTCCACACAGCATTTTGCATGAGCCATGACTAATTCAAAATCATCGCCCAAATCGCCAACGAAAGAACGGAAGCCGACCGGCGGCAACAACCTGCTGTTTGTGATCGCCGTGCTGACGGTCATTGCCGGCGGTGCGTATCTGTTTTTGCGGCCGAGTTCGCCAGCTCCGATCACCGTCTTGGCACCTACGACGGCACCGGAGCACGCTGCTCCAGCCGCGGCGTCAACAACGACGCCAGCCGCGCAGGCCGTTCCGACGGCTCCGCCCAAGCAAAGACCGCCGGCCGGGGCGGCGATGCCGGAGATTGATTTCGGCGAATTCTCTCCAGCGCGTCCGGTCGACCAGGTTCGTAGCGCCCACTACTTTGCGGCCAAGTATCCGGACATTGCGCAATATGTGCCCTGTTTCTGCGGCTGCGAGACCAGGGGCCACACGGGCAGCGACGATTGTTTCGTCCAGTCGCGTGACGAGCAAGGCCGCGTGACGTCGTGGGAACCTCACGGCGTCAGCTGTCAGGTTTGTATCGACGTGGCAAACGACGCCAGCCGCATGCACGCGTCGGGTGCGACGGTGACACAGATTCGCACGGCAATCGAGAACAAGTATCGGCCGATGTCGGCGTCGATGACGCCCACCCCGATGCCGATGCCGCCCTCGGGAACCAAATAAGCTGCAGGCCCGGCAGGCCCATGACCTCTAGCTCGGTGTGGCATCGAAGCTGACCGTCGCCCGCGAACCGCGGGCCGAAGCATTTGCCCGTCTGTTCGAGGCGGTGCATGAGGGCATCTATATCGGGTCGCTCGGAGACCCCGGCGCGACTCTGGCCGCCAATCCGCATCTCAAGCTCATCTTCGGCTACTCGCCGGATGCACCTGAAGATCAGGTGCGTCCGTTCGACGCTGATCGGTTTGGAGATCCGCAGGCGCGGGCCGCGTTTCTCGCACGCCTTGCCAATGACGCTGCGCTGACCGACTATCTCCTCCGCCTCAAACGCGTCGATGGAACCAACGTTTGGGTCGAAGTCACGGCGCATGCCGATGGCCCGAGCCCCGACGGGACGATGCGCATCGAGGCGCTCGTGCGCGACGTCAGCGAGCGAAAGAAACTCGAGGATCAGACACGCGATCTGCACCTGCAGCTTCTGCAAGCAGAGAAGCTCGCCGCGCTGGGGCAGACGATTTCCGGCGTGGCGCACGAGCTCAACAACCCGCTTGCCACCATTCTCACTTGGGCCGAGCGGCTCTCGCAGCGCCAGGTTGAAGCTTCCACCCGTCGTGGGCTTGAAACCATCCTGAGCGAATCCGAGCGCGCGGCGCGAATCGTACGAAACCTTCTGACGTTCGCCCGTAAGCGACGGTCGACCCGCGCCATGGTGGATCTCAATCAGGTCGTCCGGCAGACACTCGCACTCCGCTCGTACGAACAGCGCGTGACGAATATCAGCGTGATTAACGCGCTGGCGGCTGGCCTGCCGCAGGTCTTCGCGGATCCGCACCAGCTGCAGCAGGTGATGCTCAATCTGATCATCAACGCCGAGCAGGCAATGCTTGCCTCCAACGGACGCGGCTCGCTCCTCGTCCGCACCTGGTACGAGCCGGAGGGCGAGGCGGTCGTGCTCGAAGTCAATGACGATGGACCGGGGATTGCCGAGGAAGTGCAACCCAAGATTTTCGACCCGTTCTTCACGACCAAAGAGGTGGGGAAAGGTACTGGCCTCGGGCTGACGGTCGCGTACGCGATCGTCCAGGAGCATGGCGGGCAAATTCGCTTGTCTTCAAGTCCCGGTACGGGAGCGTCCTTCTTCGTGGAGCTGCCAATCAGTGGCACGCCAATGCAGACACCCAAGCCACCCGCCCCGCTGGCGGCACTCGCGGCGTTGGCGGGCTCTGTCGTGCTTGTCCTCGAAGACGAACCGGCCCTTGCCGCTGCGGTCACCGAAGCCCTGACTGACGCCGGTCTCATCGTCGATCGCGCGGGGGACGGCGAGGAAGGCTTGCGCCGCGTCCGGATGCGTCAGTACGACTTGATCGTGTGTGACTTGAAGATGCCGCGCGTCGATGGCATGGCGTTTTTCCGAACGCTCCAGGAAACGATGCCCGACCTCGCCAGAAGGGTCATCTTCGTAACGGGCGACGTCGCCGGAACCGCTGCAGAGAAGTTTCTCGTCGAGGGCCGGTGCCGATGGCTGGCCAAGCCTTTCCGGCTCGGCGATCTCCTCAAGACAGTGCGCGAAGTTCTTGCCTGAAAAAACAGAAGGCCAGATCCACGCTCATACGGCGTAGTCCGGCCTCTGCCCCTCGCGACCTTCGAACGAGATCAAAAAACGAATTCTGTCTTCCGTCTTCTGTCTTCCCGTCTGTCTGTTATCTTCCGATCGCCACCTTCTGACGCGCGCGCGCCGCCACCTGAGGTCGGGGACGTCCACCGACACGGTTGTTCGACGCCACCACCGGCCGCTGCGTGCGCGAGTAGGGGACGACGACCGCTGACGCCGCGTCTGGCTTTGCGGGCATCTGCGCCTTGAGCATCTTGGGTTTCTGCTGGAACGTAAGCACCGCGCTGCGAATTGCTTTGACGGCATCGGCCGGCACCATGTCCGGAGACAGCGCCTGGCGCAACCGTCGGATGGCACGCGCGTGCAACTGCGAGACGCGAGATTCGTTGACGCCAATCTCGGCGCCAATCTGCTTCATCGTCACCTCGCCGTAATAATAGAGCGCGATGACCCGGCGCTCGCGCGGCGGAAGGCTGGCAATGGCGGACCGGACCCGGTCACGTACTTCGGATTTTTCGAAGGCTCGGTCGGGCTGGTCTGGTTCGGACGGCACCAGGGCTGGCGGCAGACAGGCTTCATCGATGTTGTCGCCGGTCGCGAGCGGTGAGGTCGACTCAATGGTGTTGATCCGAACGATCGTGCGTCCCAGCCGCTTCTCGTCGGATCCGACGCGCGCCGCAAGGTCGGCAAGCGACGGTTCGTATCCCAGTTCGCGCCGAAGCTGTTCGCGCGCGGCTTCGAGCTCACGACGCACGCGACGAACGCCACGCGGCCAGGCGTCGCGTCGCAGCGCGTCAATCATCGCGCCGCGAATGCGCCGCTCGGCGAAGGTCTCGAACTTGATCCCGCGCGCCTCGTCGAACCGATGCGCGGCGTCGATGAGGCCGATCACCCCGTCCTGGACGAGATCCCCCACATCGATTGAATGCGGCATGGTGGCCGCCATTCGACGGGCGAGCGCCTCCACGAAGGGGAGACCTGCAACAACTCGACGACTCTGGCTGGCGGGCATAGCGTGGGCGCGCATTCGAGGCTCCTTTTTTCGACTGCCAATCCCGTGCTTTCCGACGGGCGATGCGCGCTTAAGAGCAATGCCGGTACCAAAATCGGACGCGTTTACAGTTCTTCGTCCGAAAGTCGAACACGCGTCTCGTTAAGGTCTTGTTCGGGAGCGGGTTATGAAGCTGTGCAGGGCCGAAACGGCACCTCAAAGGGGGTGGCGAAAGAACGGCAATTTCGCCAGTATTTTGACAGTTTCAGGAAATTCCTGTCACAATATTGGCAGATGCGATTACGTTATTGTGTGTTCGAAGTTACATTTCGGAACACAACAGGGGCGTTGAATGCGGTTTCTTCCAGCAATGGAACACCCGGGACACGCAGAACGTGCCATCCAGAGAACGATGTACCGGAAATGAAGAACGTCGAACGATTCGTGGGGAGTGGTGAGATCCCGGCGCCCGGATCTGGGCGAGAGCCGAAAGCCCAGATCCGAGGGCCGAGCAAGAGCCGGGCGGTTCCACCCGCGTGGCGGGGCTCAGTGCCCGTTGCCCAATTGCAGACGGATCTCTTTGGCGGTGCCCAGGGC
>DATBJG010000063.1:0-12664 GCA_036556585.1 Vicinamibacterales bacterium | reverse complement strand
AACCGGCTGACGGTCAGTGGCGGTATCCGCCTGGACTTCCAGAACGAATCGACGGAGCCGTTTACGGCTGGGCCGCACCGGTGGGCCCCCAACCGCAACTTCAGCTTCCCGGCGGTCGAGAACGTTCCCAACTGGAAGGATGTCAACCCGCGGATCTCCGGAACGTACGACCTGTTTGGCAACGGCAAGACAGCCCTCAAGGCGAGCGCTAGTCGCGGCGTCGAACAGGATTCGATCCGGTATGCAAGTGCAAACAACCCTGCAAATACGATCATCGTTCAGACGCAGCGTGCCTGGACCGACAACGGGGACTTCGTCCCCAACTGCGATCTGACCGTGGGCGCGGCAAATGGTGAGTGTGGCCCCTGGGTGGTGCCCACCTTCGGCACCTCCCTGCCGGGCACAAGGTACGACCAGGCGATCATGAATGGTTGGGGTGTCCGTCCGTGGAATTGGGAATTTTCGACTGGGATTCAGCAGGAGATCCTGCCCCGCCTTTCCGCTTCATTCGGCTACTTCCGCCGCGTCAGCGGGAACTTCTACGTCCAGGACAACGAGGCGCTCGCTCCCGGCGACTTCACCGAATACAGCGTGATCGCGGTGCCGACCGCCTTGCCAAATGGCCTTCAACTGCCAAACGCCGGGCAGACGGTCACTGGCCTCTACGACCAGAACTTCCTTCCCGCTCCCCGGAACGTGATCAAGGATGCCTCCCAGTTTGGAGACCAGTTTCAGCACTTCGATGGCATTGACTTCTCGCTGGACGCCCGTCTTCGTAACGGGCTCACCCTCCAGGGTGGTGTCAGCACCGGCAAGTTCATGAGCGACAACTGCCAGATCGTGGATGACGTGCCGGAGGCCCTGACGACCTCAGCCGCGGCCGGTATTCCTCAGTCAGTCGCGAGCAACGCAGTTCAGGGCAACGCGAATGTCATAATCCCACGGTCCTATTGCCACCAGGAGACGCCGTACCTGCCCCAGTACAAGGCTGCGGCTTCCTACAACCTGCCGTGGTACGGCATCCGCGCCAGCGGCACGTTCCAGAGCGTTCCGGGTCCGCAGATCTTCGGCAACACCATTTACAACAACGCCAATCGCACGACCTTGACAACGCTGCCACGACCGTTTGTGGTAGCGGGGCAGGCGAATATCAACGTGATCGAGCCTGGGACTGAGTATGGCGACCGGCTGAACCAGATCGACCTGCGCTTCACCAAGATCTTCAGCATGGGCCGCACCCGACTCGATCTCAACGTGGACTTCTACAACGCGTTCAACTCGGATGCGGTCACTGCGGAGATTGGGTCCTGGGGTCCTGTGTGGCGGCTGCCGCTGACGGTCATTCAGCCGCGGTTCGTGAAGTTTGGCGCACGCTTTGACTTCTAAAGGTCAGAGGTAGGGAGTACAACGCAGAGTTCGCCGAGGCCGCGGAGGGCGCAGAGGATCCAGATAAGACATTCTCTGCGCACTTCGCGACTTTCGCGTCCTCTGCGTTTTGAGTTTTGTAGGACTTCAAACGTGAAAGATGGATTGACCAGGCCCCGACAGGTCTACTTCCTCTTCTGCCTCGTCTTCATTACGAGCGCGCCCGCATTTGCCCAGATGGATTTTTCCGGTGAGTGGGCCCCTGTTCGGGCCATGGACAACACCGAAAACCCGTACCTTGGTGATTGGTTCGGGCTTCCCTTGAGCGAGGCAGGACGCGCACGGGCCGAGGCGTGGGACGCCTCAATCCTGTCCCTGCCCGAATGGCAGTGTCGACCTCACGGCTGGGCGTACGTCTACCGTGGGCCGACGGCGCTGCGGATCACGAAGGAAATCGATCCCGTCTCTCGCGAAATCGTGGCCTTTCACGCCGAGTGGCAGCAGACGGCGTCCGCGCCCATCTATCTGGACGGACGGCCTCACCCACCAGCCTGGGCACCTCATACGTGGAACGGCTTCTCCACGGCCACCTGGGTCGGTGACATGCTGAAGATCAAGACCACGCATCTGAAGGAGGACTACATCAGACGCAACGGTGTCCAGATCAGCGATGAAAGCACCGTCACGACGTACTGGATTCGACGCGGGGACATTCTGACCTGGATCACGATCGTCCACGATCCGGTGTACCTATCGGAACCACTGATTCGGAGCGGTGAACATCGGCTCAACGTCAATCAACTGATGCCGTCGCATCCCTGCACCGCCGCGGACGAAGGGCGCCCGAAAGGTGAAGTTCCGCACTATCTACCGGGCAAGAACTCGTTTGTGACCGAACCTCCCAGGCGCCTGGGCATTCCGGACGAGACCATTCAGGCGGGAGCCGAGACAATGTACCCGGAGTTTCGTGCCAAACTGCGCCGCTGACCACGAAGCACCACGACGATCACGAATCCAAACCACGAAGCGCACGAAGATCTCAAACCACGAAGCACAGGAAGATCGCGATTTCAAACCACGAAGGGCACGAAGATCACGATTTTGAACCACGAAGGGCACGCGACGATCACGACGAAGAGCATGAAAAATCAGGAGAATTCCCTTGGTGTTCTTGGTGCCGTCGTGGTGTAAATTCTTTGTGCCTTCGTAGTGGACGAATTGTCAAGCCGTACACCTCGGGTTACCAACCACCAAGCACACGAAGGTCACGATTTGAACCACGAAGAACACGAAGATCACGACGACGAAGAGCAGGAAAAATTAGGAGAATTCCCTTGGTATTCTTCGTGCCCGTCGTGGTTTCAGTTCTTCGTGCCTTCGTAGTGGACGAATGTTCAAGCCGTACACGGGTTACCAACCACCAAGCACACGGAGGTCACGATTCGAACCACGAAGTACACGAAGATCACGACGACGAAGAGCATGAAAAATCAGGGAGAATTCCCTTGGTGTTCTTCGTGCCCGTCGTGGTTTCAGTTCTTCGTGCCTTCGTAGTGGACGAATTTTAAGCCGTACACCTCATGAACAGTCTGCGAGTGTTTGTTATCGCGATGGGTGTCGCCGTGGGGGTCGGCGGCTCGATGGCAATCGTTGCGACGCAGGGGTCCTTACCCAGGAGTCGCGACGGGTCTTCAGGCCCGCCGGCAGAGGTCCACGTTCTGCCGGTTCGCGGCAACGTGTACATGCTCGTGGGCGCCGGAGCCAACATTACGGCGTCGGTAGGCAGGGACGGCGTGCTCGTCGTGGACACGGGCACGGCGCCAATGACGGATAAGGTCATCGCAGTCCTCAACGAGCTTGCCGCACGAGTCAATGCTTCGCCGGTGCCGGCCAAGCCCTGTGCGGGAGCCGGTTGTGCGGGTCTCACCGCGCCTTCATTCTTGGCGACCATCGCCTCACCGGCCCCCCCGAAGCCCATCAGCTACATCATCAACACGCATTTGCATGCGGATCACACCGGCGGCAACGCAAAAATGGCTGAGGCCGGCAGGCTCTTTGGCGGCGGGCCCGGTCTCGGCGGCGCGCTTGCCCGCGAGAATGCGATGATCATCGCCCACGAGAACGTGCTGCTCGGCATGAACGCGGCCAGTAAGGGTAAAGGCGAGGGGGCCAGCCTCTTTGCGGCGTCAGCCGCCGGTCTGCCGACGGAAACCTTCTACGGCCAGCAGTTCAGGATGAACTTCTTCAATGGCGAGGGCGTCGTGATCTACCACCAGCCAACGGCGCACACCGACGGCGACTCCCTGGTGTTTTTCCGCGGCTCCGACGTCATCAGCGCTGGCGACATCTTCGATATGACCAAGTACCCCGTCATCGATCTCGAGCGCGGGGGCAGCATTCAGGGGATCCTGGCGGGTTTGAACACAATCCTCGAACTGGCCGTTCCGGAGTACCAGACAGAGGGGGGCACGATGATCGTGCCTGGCCACGGAAGGCTGGCTGACTCGGCCGACGTGGCGTATTACCGCGACATGATCACAATCATCCGCGACCGCGTCAGGGCCGCCGTTGCCGAAGGGAAGACTCTCGATCAGGTGAAGGCGGCAAGGTTGACCAAAGACTACGATCCCCGATTTGGTCGGAATCCGTCATGGACGGGCGCCATGTTTGTCGAGGCGGTCTATCGGAGCCTGAAGTAGGACGGGCCTTCAGGCCCGCCAATCCGCGGGAGCCGGACCTGAAGGTCCCGCCTACGTATGCAGGGGTTGAAGCGATGCACTGGCGCGGTTTATCAGCGCACGGGCCACTAATCGTTGGCGCGACCCTCGTGCTGGCATTATTGCCCACGTCTGCAACGGCCACGCAACGAGGTGGCCGCGGCGCTCCACCGTCCGCGCCAGCCGGCCCCCTGCTGGATCTCACGGGATACTGGGTCTCGCTCATTACAGACGATTGGCGTTACCGCATGCTGACGCCGCCGAAGGGCAACGTCGACTTCCTGCCGTTGAATGCCGAAGGGCGCCGCGTCGCAGAGACGTGGGATCCAGCCAAGGACGAAGTGGCAGGTGAGCAGTGCAAGGGATACGGCGCGGTGGGGATCATGCGGCTGCCCGGTCGCCTGCATATCACCTGGGAGAACGACACGACACTTCGGATCGATACCGACACAGGAACTCAGACCCGCCGTATCTACGTGGGCGGATCACCTCCAGCCGCGGGTGAGCGGAGCTGGCAGGGACAGTCGATCGCCCAGTGGGAGCGACCCGGCGGTGCCGTCGGCCGTGCGCAGCAGGGGGTAGGTCAGTTGAAAGTGGTCACGAAAGGTCTGCGATCGGGCTACCTGCGCAAGAACGGCGTTCCGTACAGCGAAAACGCGGTGCTGACCGAGTACTTCGTGCGTGTGACTGATGACGATGATGGCACCGAGTATCTGGCGGTGACGGCATTTCTCGAGGATCCGCAGTACTTGAACCTGCCGTACATCAGGACCGTTCAGTTCAAGAAGCTTCCGAATCAGGCTGGATGGAATCCGACACCGTGTTCGGCGCGGTAATCGAACAATCTGTGATTTGGCGATTGGTGATTCGTGAATCGTTGGCGACTTGCGATTTGCGAGGGTCGATTTATTGCGGATTTCGAATTCACCAATAAGTCAGAAATCAGAATTCAACCAATCGTCAACGATTCGCGAATCACGATTCGCGAATCACCAATACTGAACTCTGCGCCAGCTTGTTCTTGAGGTAGTCCCAGTCGCGTTTGAACCGGTAGCCGTACCGGGCAGGCAGTTGCGGTGACTGCGTTTCGAGCCACCGGACGGTTCGGCCGCTCGTGTTGTAGAACGCGTGGAGGCATCCAACCCCCGTCCAGAACAAGTCCCCCGATCGGAGAATGTACCGTTGGTCGTCTGCGACGGCCTCGACCTCTCCATCCAGAATGAAGTAGGACTCTTCGAGTGGATGATCGTGCGGGTGTGCCACGCCGCCGGGCTGGTACTCGACCATGAACATCGTGGAGAGTTCTGCGCCCAGACGTTGATCGACCAGCATTTTGACCGCAATGCCACTGTACGCCAGCAGGGCCGTAGCCATGCTGGCCGAGACAGTCGGGTCGTTCACGCCGGCACCGAGCTTGAGATTGTCCAGAACGATCTCGTGATGCGCGATACGAAACAGGTGGCGCGACCGCGGATCGCGGACATCCAGGTCCGAGACCTCGATGTGGTCGGGACGACCGAGGAAGAAGGTGTCGTCTGCGTGGTTTGCCCGAGGTTGCGGCGCGAGCATGTCGATCCAGCGCGCGACGGCCGTCGTCGGGCCCAGCCAGCCATGAGGGACGCCGACGGGGATGAGGCCGCACGCGCCCGGTTCGAGCCGATGTCCCTGCGAATCGAGGATGAGTGTCGGTTCGCCTTCGAGCACGAAAAAGCTTTCTTCGAACGAGTGGACGTGGACGTCAACGCTGCCGTCACGCTCGAGCGCGCAGGCTCCGAGCCCCATATGGACCGAGCCCACGGAGCTGTCGACGAGCGATCGTCGCGCGAACCGAACGCTGTTGTCCGCGTAGGCTCGCTCGAGTCGTATTTGCTGGGCGCGCAGGACGTGATGCATGGATGTGTGCAGTGTAAGGAAACGTTACCTTGCCGTTGCGTTCAGTGTCAATACACATCGCCCGGCTTGTGCTGTCGCCGGTTGCGTTCGCATGAGGACATTGTGTAGCGTCTCGGGCATATGAAGGCGAAACATCGCCGTTCGGAGGCTGCGGCCGGCGCCGAGCAACCCGGAGATTTCTCGGACGGGCTCGGCAACAAGCTTCGCCAGGCGCGGGAGAGAAAAGGCATGACCGTCCGTGGCCTGGCGCGGTACGTCGGTGTCTCGCCCAGTCTCATCTCCCAGGTCGAGCGTGGCCGAGTCATGCCATCGGTGGGGACGCTGTATTCGATGGCGAACGAGCTCGGACTCGTGGTCGATGATCTCTTTCGCGAAGCCAAAGGACGACCAGCCGCTCGAGAGCGTGACCGGGAAGAATCCACACGATTGGCCCTCGATCCGGTTCAGCGCCACAACAGCCGGAAGGTCATCCGACTGGCCGGAGGCGTTCGATGGGAACGGCTCACACCGACGCCGGACAAGGAAGTCGAGTTTCTGTATGTCGTGTACGAGGTCGGAGCTCAGTCCTGTCCTGAAGACTCTTTGATCCGCCACGGCGGTACGGAGTACGCCTACATGATTAGCGGGCGACTGGGGCTCAAGATCGGATTCGAGACGTTCGAACTGGGTCCCGGTGATGCGATTACCTGGGACGCGCAGATGCCTCACCGCCTCTGGACCGTCGGTAACAAACCGGCCGTGGCCATCTGGGTGGTGCTCAATCGGCACAGCGACAGCCGCACGAAACGAGGAAGTACGTAGGGCGGACGCTTCGGGTCCGCCCTGTTGAAAACTGTGGTGACCGTCCGAAGGGATGTCGATGTGTCTTCACGGTGCCCTGGCTGCAGCAAGCCGAAAGGGAGAATCGGTTGCTGCAGTATCTGGCCCCGGTCGACCCGGCCGACATCCCATCGCACGGTCACCGCACGAAACGGGTTCGCTCGGTGATCCCCTGACCCTCGACTACCGTAATCACGTGATTGACGGGCACATCGCGAACAGTTTCCATCTGGCCGCTCGGCCAGCGCAACTCGAGCCGATCGATTTTGTCCAGGCGCCCAAGGCCGAAGTGCGGGCGTAGATCGTTTTGACCGAGGTAGCTGGATCCCGACTTGACCTCACGCACGAGCGTCATCGTCCCGCTCGTCAGCCGAAGCCTTGTCCCGATCCCGTCCCGATTGCTTTTGCCGCCAATCGTGCGCACGAGAAGTGCGTTTCCGCGGTTGCCCCCATCGTTTCGGAGCAGGTCCGCCGTCTGACCGTTGTTGGTGACGAGCAAATCCAGATCGCCGTCGATGTCCACGTCGGCGGCTATCGCGGTGCGTCCCACTTTCTGCACTGCGAACCCAGGTCCTGACAGTGCGCCTATTTCGACAAAGCGCCGATTCCCCTGATTGCGAAGGAGCAGTTTTCGCTGCGCGTGGGTGGAGCCCGATCGAAACATCGCGGTGTTGTCCACGACATGGCCGTTGACGATAACGATGTCCAGGGCGCCGTCGTTGTCGTGATCGAAGAACACGGTGCCGAAGCCGACCAGAGGTAACGTCGACGGACCGATGCCGCTTTCGGCCGTGACGTCCGCAAACAGCCCGTTGCCCAGGTTGCGAAACAGGGTGTGCGTTTCGAACTCATGGTTCGTGACGAAGAGATCCAGGCGTCCGTCGCCGTCGTAGTCACCGAAATCGGTCCCCATGCCGGCGCGGGCTTTGCCATCGCTGGCGACAGCCACCCCAGCGAGGAGGGCCACCTCCCGGAACTTTCCATTGCCTTCATTGTGGAAGAGGAAGTTTGGAACGGCATCATTCGCCACGAAGACATCGGGCCATCCATCATCGTCGTAATCGCCGATGGCGACTCCCAGGCCGTTGCCCTTGTACTTGGCGATACCGGCCTCGGCACTGACATCGGCAAAGCCACCCCTTCCGTCGTTGCGATAGACCACGTTCGCGCGCCCCTGATAGTTGAGCGGATGGCAGTAGATCCGAATACGCTCGGTAGGCTTGCCGCAGAACTTGTTGTTGTCGACCCGGGCATCGACGTAGTTGGTCACGAACAGATCGAGATCACCATCGCGATCGATGTCCACAAACGCGCAGCTGGTGCTCCAGGATGACAAGCCGACTCCTGACGATGAGGTGACGTCTGCGAAACTGCCATCGCCCTTGTTGCGATACAGAATGTTCGAACCAAAGTTTGTGACGTACAGATCCGTCCATCCGTCATTGTCGTAGTCGGCAGCGCACGTCCCCATTCCGTACTCACGATGGCGAATACCAGAGGCCGCCGTCACGTCCTCGAACGTGCCGTCCTGACGGTTGCGGTACAGGCGGTGGCGCGCCCGTCCGGCAGCCTGGCGATCGGCAATCGATCCGCCGTCCACCAGAAATACGTCCGCGCGGCCATCGTTGTTGTAGTCGAAGAACAGTGCGCCGGAGCCCATCGTTTCGGCGAGAAACTTGTCGGGGCTCGCGCCGTTCCGATGTTCGAAGTCGAGCCCCACGCGAGGTCCGATATTCTCGAACGTGACGGGTGGCTCTGCGGTGCCAGACTTCGAGGTGCCGTCGCGGCGTTGCCGCGCTGCAGCCGCGCTCGTGACGGCCAGCAACAGCACGATTGCAACGATGGTCGAGCGCGAGGGGGTTTTCAACGACCGTCCCCAGCTTCGCGGAACTGTCGCTCTCTGAGTTGCTCGTATCGAGCGCGCTCGGTTGCCGCCTCGGCGGTTCGTCCAAGCTTTGAGTACAGCTCTGACAGCAGTCGATACACGTCAGCGCGATCCTCGCGCTTCAATGCCTGCAGGCAGGCTTCCACGGCAGCGTCGTACCGTTCGGCTCGGCTGAGCGCCCGGGCGAGACCCAGATAGTTCGACGCCTGATTGGGTTCCTGATCGACGACTTTTTGCCAAAGCGCTGCTGCTTCGGCGTACTTGCCTTCCTGAGTGCGAAGCGTGGCTTCGAGCCTGATCAGGTTGACTTCGTAGCTCCGACGCTCCTTCTCCATCGCGTCAGCCTGCAGCTGCTGGAATACCTGAAGCTCTCTCTGGCCCTCTTCAACCCGGCCCAGACGAACAAGAGTGGTGCCGAGTGCGTATCGCGCTTCGGTGTGGGCAGGATTCAGCGTGACGGCGCGCTGCAGCGCGGTCACCGCGTTTTCGGGTCGGCCCGACACCAGGTGAAGTTGTCCCAGCGCCGCATGAGCATCAGCACTTGCGGGATCGATCGCCAGCGCGACCACGAACTCTGCGAACGCCTCGTCGTGACGCCCCTGCTTGCGGTACGCGTCACCCAGCTGGCGGTGCGCCTGCGCATTGTTGGGATCGGCATCAATCCTTTGCCTGTACACGTCAATGGCACGGTCGAAGTTCATCGTGTTGAGATGAAGATAACCAATTGCTGCAAGCAGACTGCTCGATCCGGTGACAGGCCCCAGCCGGAATGCCTCATCGAACTCATTCAAGGCCTCCCCATCCCGTTGCAGGCTTTGATACAAGCGGCCCAGCCTGTAACGCACGAGGCCGGATTGAGGAATCGCCGCACTCGCTTCCCGCAGGGTGTCGACGGCTTTTGCCGCCTCGCCCGCCTCGACCAGAACTTCCGCAAGCGATATTCGTGACCGTTCATCACGCGGGTTTCGTCGAACAGCGTTTTCGAGTTCCCTGATGCTGGCGTCATAGGCTTCGTCGGCCCAGTAGGCCGTTCCAAGAATCCGGTGCGCCTCGGCGGAGTCCGGCACGAGCTCGATGCCAGCCCGCAGATGGTCGATGGCTGCCTTGAAATGTCCTTGCCGGAGCGCTGCAATACCTTGCGAAATCCGTGGAGATGACCGAGCGGGGTCGGAGTTGAGCGGATCGAGAGCGACCGCAGCACGCAAGCGCTCCAGCGCGGCTTCGTACTTGCCCTGTCGAATCAGCGCAAAGCCCTCGGCATAGTCCGCGGGCACGAAGACGATGACGCCCGACGCCACGTTTTCAACCAGCGTGGCTTCAAGAAACAGAGTACGTCGGGAGGCGCTTGTCACCTCACTCCACTCGTGTCCCTGCGTGATGCGCAGGACCCGGCCGATGGCGTCGCTGGCTTCCTGCGGCCGGTCCGCTCTTGCAAACTGCTGAGCCATCAGATACGGCTTGATTGGATCTGCAGGATCGAGCTGCGACGCTGCTTCGAGCGTTTTTGCGGCATCGAGGTGGCGCTCCGCGGTGGCATATGCCAGCGCCTGAAACATGCGGATGTCAACACGTTGGGGATCGAGCTGAGCGGCCTGCTCGAACTCGCGGAGCGTGTCGTCCAGTCGGCCCCGCTCCAGGAACAAGGCGCCGAGGACAGTCCGCATGTCCGCAGCGACCTGCTGATCCGCAGCTCCAACTTTGGACGCGATCAGCGTTTCATAGACCCAGACCTGTGCATCCCACCTGATGAGCCCGTTCTCCATCGAGGAGATTGCAGACAGCAGCCGGATGCCTTCATCGCCATAGGTGCCGGCCGCCGCCGCGGCAAATTCCATCAAGCCGGCAACGAAGTCTTGTTTCGTCTCGGGAGGCGATTGAGCGCGGGCAACTGGGCCAACCAGCAGAGCAAGGGCTGAAGCGGCGACGGCACATGAGCCAAATAGCTCAGCCGTTTGTCGCCGACACCGCTGTCTCATCCCCATGCTGGCCGCCGACGTGGTGAAACTGTCCTGAAGGAAAAGGTGGGGGCCGGTGAGCGGTCCCCACCACGGAGTCTAGAAGTCGATCTGGGCGCTGATGCGCATGAGACGCGCAGTGAGGACTGCCGTCGGAGTGGGCCAGGTGGCGTTGAGCAGGGGGTTGTAGCTCAACACATCATGCGAGTTCAGCGCATTCACCAGATCGAGGGCCACGTTGGTCCGGGTTCTGCCAAAACGGAGGATTTTGGCAATGCGGAAATCGAGCTGGTCGATGCGGTCGCCGTACAACGTGTTCGGTTCGAGCACATTGACGGTGATGTTCTGTACGCCGCCAGCGAGCGGACGCCCAAGCCACTGGGCGACCTCTGCGCTCGTATAGACACGGTTCGCCTGGAGGGCGACCCCTGGCCTGCTCGAGAAGGTTCCGGCAACCAGCACGTCTATCTTCGGGATCGTGTAGCTGCCGAGTGCCTTGACCTGCGTCAGCATCGGCTCAGTCTGACGGCACCACGGGTATGTCGGCGTGGCAAGATTGAGCAGGTTCGTTTCCGGGACCTGTTCCCTGACCTCGCAGATATCCTCGACCAGCCGCCCCGTGGAGGTCCCTCCCTGGAGTGTCAACCCGTTACGCAGCCGGGCGGAAACAGTCACTCCGAATCCGTCAAAGTAGCGGTCGAAATTTCCGATGGCTTCGGCCGCCTTGATGATGTTCTGGCTCACCCCAAACGGGATCCGGCTGGTGTTCTGATCGTAGATCCCCTCCACGACATAACCGCCGCCGTCCGGCAAGCGTGGATCTGCCGGCGCAAGGACACTGAACTGATCGTAGTCGGCTGCGGTGCGCAGAAGATTGTCAGTGACGTCTCGGTTCTGGAACCCATGCCACCAGCGTCGAATGTACGAGACCTCCAGAGAGACGCGAGGCATGAGCTCGTGCTGCACGGCTGCGCCCAGCTGCCAGTCGGCTGGCCGGACGCCCCATCCGGTGACCAGTTCCGGATCATAGGCTGTTGCCGGTCGAGCCTTCCCGAAGTTCTGATCGCTCCACGGGCCGCAGCGGTCACCGCCCGACGCAAGATTGTTTTGATCAGCCGGGTTCATCAAGTCGCAATCCGGACTGTAATTCCCATTCCCGTCCGTCCACGCTCGATTTGTCTGCGTGACCATCAGCTGCGCCGGGTTGAGCAGCACATAGCGCCCGTCATTGGTGGCAGGAGCGAGATACCTTCCAATATTGAACTTAATTGAAGTTCTGCCGTTCCCGAACAGATCGTACGCAGCCCCGACCCGGGGTGAAATGTCGTTGTACGTGTCGATGCCTTTCGTTGTGGGAAAGGTAATGGCGTTCGGAATGAAACGGTCCGGGCCGACGGTCTGCTCAGGGAAGTAACTCCAAGCCCGGTCGTAGCGTAGTGCTCCCTGGAGTGTGAGCCGGTCGCGCGTCCATTGTTCCTGCGCGAAAAAAGCCATGTACTCGGTCCGCACCTGACGCCGCCAAGGTCCGGCATCCATCGTCAGCTGGTTCGGGATACCGTTGCCGAACCGGTAGGTGAGGCGGTGATCGTTGCTGATGATCGTAAAGAGGTTGTCGATATCCCTGTGGAAGGCGCCCTGATAACCGAACTTCATATTGTGAGCGCCGGTCACATAACTCGCCGACGCGTTCCAGGTGTGTGCGCCAATCCGTCCATTCGGCCAGTTCGAGGAGCGGTATTTCAAGTTCGGCAGGCTGCCAAACTGCTCCTGCACGCGGACGAGATTCCGTGTCGGATTGCCAGGGCGTTCTTCATAGCCCCATCGGGAGGCGTAAATGCCGAATCCGGCCTCGAGCAGGAGCCGACTAGTGGCCGGCGACTGCCACTTGGCCTGCTGGACTCGCTGGGGATTGAGCGAGTAATCGCCGGTCTCGGGCGCGTTCGGTCCTGGACCAAAGAACCCGTTGACCTGGCTGCCTCCCTGAACCCACCCGTCAATGGCGGAGTGGCACGCGTCGTCCTGATCGGTCC
>DATBJG010000062.1:0-11708 GCA_036556585.1 Vicinamibacterales bacterium | reverse complement strand
ACACCCAACCATAACTGCTGAAGCCGGACGCTACACCCAACCATAACAGGGAGTTCCACGTAGCGTCCGGCTTCAGCCGGACGATTCAGACGTCCAGCGTAGAATACCAATTATGAGGACGGCACGACTCGCGCTGCCCGTGCTGGCGTTTCTCTTGTCGCTCAGCATGCGGGCGGCCGGTCAGGACTGGCCAGAGTTCCGCGGTCCGACGGGCCAGGGGCATTCGCCGGAGCGGGACCTCCCGCTCGAATGGAGCGAGTCACAAAATATCGTGTGGAAGACAGCGGTTGCCGGCCGCGGGTGGTCCTCGCCTGTCGTGGCCGGGGGGCGAATCTGGGTGACGACCGCCACCAACCAACGGGGCGCAGCCTCCTTGCGGGCGCTGGCATTCGATATGGAGTCGGGCCGCGAGGTCGTCAACGCCGAAGTCTTCCGGATCGGCGGCGCGCGACTGACAAACGTCAAGAACAGTCATGCCTCCCCGACCCCCATCATCGATGGCGACCGCGTATACGTGCACTTTGGCGCTCTCGGCACGGCCGCACTAACCACTGCGGGCGAGATTGTCTGGAAGACGCGACTCCCCTACGAATCTCAGCATGGCAACGGCGGATCACCGGCGCTGTACGGTGATTTGCTCATCATCAGCTGTGATGGCAGCGACACGGCATTCGTGATCGCGCTCGACAAGAAGACCGGCAAGACGCGCTGGAAGACTGACCGCCGCTACCCGGCGGACCAGGCATACTCCACGCCGCTCGTGATTCGGGTCGGAGACCGCGACCAGGTTGTGAGCGTCGGTGCGTATCGTGCCGCGGCCTACGATCTCCAGACAGGCAAGGAGGTCTGGCGAGTCCGATATGACGATGGGTTCTCGAACGTCCCGCGGCCGGTTGCCGGCCACGGTCTCGTCTACATCGCGACCGGTTTTCAGCAGCCGTCCCTGCTGGCGGTTCGACCCGATGGAATGGGGGACATCACCAGAACGCACGTCGTGTGGAGCCTGCAACGAGGTGCGCCGTTGACGCCTTCGCCGCTCATCGTGGGTGACGAACTGTACATCGTCAGCGATATTGGCGTTGCGTCCTGCGTGGATGCAAGGACGGGACAAACACACTGGCAGCAACGACTGGGCGGAAACTACTCGGCGTCGCCGGTGTTCGCGGATGGCCGCATTTACTTTCAGAGTGAGGAAGGGCTGACGACCGCGATCGCCCCGGGAAAGGCTTTCAGAAAACTCGCCACCAGCCAGCTCGACGGTGCGATGCTCGCTTCGATGGCGGTGTCGGGCGGATCGATCTTCATCCGCACCGACAGCCATCTCTATCGCATTGGTGTGAAGCAGTGACCTGCGCGGGTTGACTCAGTATGTGACGCGCACACGGTACTTCAGAACGCCTTCGCCGTCAGCAGCCACCGGAAGGTTGAACCGGGCCGCCCAGGCGGCGGTCTTGGTCCACTCGTGCGAGCTCCGCAGCATCTTCCAGGAGCCCCCAATCGGTTCGTTGACTTCCACCACAATCGGCGTTGACTTGTGATTGCGAACCTTGATTTCGAACTCGACCTCGTACGTGCTCCCGGCAATCTTTTCGAAGTCGATCTGGTTTCGGTCGCTGACCACGTCAAACGCATTTCCAATCTTCAGGTTCAGCATTTCGTCTTTGGGCGTATGGTTGATGCGATCCTCACCGACAAACTGCACACCGCCCCTGGAATCGGCTTGGTAGACGCGCACCACTCCACCAGGCATGGGCATCCCGAGTCCCGCCTTTTCCTCGTTCTTGAACTGGTAATACACCTGAACGACATCCTTGATCGGAGCGCCAGGATGATGCGTGTTGTGGTAGTAGAAGCGCTCCCCTTCCACGACATAGCGTTTCTGCACCCCAAACCCGGTACCACCAAGCATGCTGACCTGCTTGGTCTCGTTGTTGTTGATTGTCGTCTTTCTCCCCAGCGTGTAGAGGTGATAGTCAGAGAACGCTTCCTGTGCCATCGGCGCCTCTGCGACCACCTGTGCGCGACGGTCGCCAACCGCGCTCGTGAGACCGAGCACCTGGCGCACGCGATTGAGGTCGCCGGCCACGAGCTGGAGCCTGGCGTTCTTGAAGCCGGTCCCGCTGTTGTTGGTCAACGTGACCCAGCCGTCGATATCGCCCACTTTGTCGTCGCGGCCCACGGTCAGCACGTAGTCGGCACTCCATGAGAGCTTGCTGGCAAGATAGGACGCTTCCACCTTGTGACGCACACCACCTGAATTGTCGAGAGTCCAGATCAGCGTGGGTCGCGTGTACAAGCTCTCTGGGACTTCCGGAAAACGAATGTGATCGGCATGTAAGCCCGTCACGATTTCGTTGCCGATCCGCCACACGGGCGCCGTGTTGTAGCTGACGAGACGGGCCGTTACCTCTTCCTGCCTCGTCGAGCCATCTTCCTGCCTGTTCCGGACGAGCGTCACATCACGACCGACGTATTTGCGCAGGAGCTTGTCGGGCTCGAGCAGGTCGTACTCGTAGTTCTGTTCGAGCACGCTCACGCGTGCGGGCTCACTCAAGGATCGGAAATGCACGGTCGCGGGGTTCACGGTGGCAGCAATGTCCATGAACTGGAGGTCGGCGATCCCGCGCGCCAGGTGAAGATTTCGCACATCCCGCACGAGCGCAATGTCGGAGTTGTAGACGGTCACAGCCAGTTCAACCTGATCGTTGAGGGTGGTGGAATCTGCTGCCGGGGGCGCCGCAGCGGACGCCTTGGAGAGAAAAGGTCGAGGCGCAACAGCTCCGGCCGTCAACAGCAGGGCCGCAAGCCAGAAACGGACGCGCATGGAACGAGCTCCTTCCAGAAGAATGTGACGGGTCCATCCCGTCTACTCCTAGAACGGAGCTGTTCGGATTTCTTGCAGCCCGGATCAGCGCGTCCAGGTCAGACCACCATTGGCGGTGGTAAACCTGCGACCGTCAGCGGTCGTGACGGTGGCGGTGCGCGCGTCGGTGGCGCCGACAGCGGTCAGATCGATCGGTTCGGGGAACGTCAGACGTTGCCAGTTTCGTCCATCGGTGGTGAGCAGCACCGTGCCGGCGCGACCGACCACCCAGCACACCGTCGCCGACGGCGAGGCACCTGCCACAAGGTCTGTGGTGACGCCGCTTCCGAGCGCTTCCCAGGTCGCGCCACGATCTCGTGACAGTTGAACGAACCCGCCAGCGCCGACGCGCCAGCGAATAGCGGCATCGGGCGATGCGATTTCGATGACGGGCGCTCTCGTGCCGGTATTTGCCCGCCCAACCTGGGCAGATCGGGTGGCCATGGAGGCAGGGGCTGCCGCAGCCCCCGGCGATGCCGGGGAAGCGCCAGACGTCACACGCTCCTCGAGCGTCCCAACTGCGGCGGCTCTTGGCGAATCAGCGGTTGGCGCCGCAGAAGGAGCTGGCGGAGACGGTCGCTCATCGCGACTAACTGCCTGAAACTCGCTCAAGGCGGTGGGCCGAGGCGGCTCAACCTCTTTTGCCACCTCTCGCGCTTCTGATGCCTTCGCATCCGCGTTTGTGTCCGCGTCCGTCCGTGCAGGCGGCCGATTACCGCGGGACGACTCCGCGGGCCGCCCGGGTGAGCTTTTGTCAGCGGCCTCCGAGCCCCGCTCTTCTGCAGGCTGCTGCGCGGCTGGCTCGGGCTGGGTTATCTCTGTTCTGGCGATCGTCTGCTCCGGAGGGCGCGATCGATCACCCGGCACGGCAATCCATACAGCGATGGCAGCAATACCCGCCGTCAGCGGGACCCACCAATGCAGCAAGCCGATCCCCCACCCGCGAGTCACCGGTTCGGGCTCGGGCGCCAACTTCACCATCGTTGCAACCATTGACACGCAACGGCTGCAATCAGACAGATGCGCTTCGGCGGCCTTCAGCTCGTCACTCTTCAATGTGCCGTCTACCCATGCGGCCAGCATCTCGGGATCCAGACACTGTCCGCGCGGCGCGGCTCCGCCCGCTCGGGCGAGCGATTGACGAAGCAGGCGCTCGACGACCGCCTCACGATCCGATCCGCGGTTCACGTGCTCAGTCTCCCCTCATGTAGAACGATCGGGCTCCGGTTCCTTGCGCTGACCGGGGTCCTCGAGCATTCGCTCCAGGTCCAGCGATCCAGCATCGGCAGCCGCCAGTTCGAAGCAGCGCGACACCTGTACGTCGTTCAGGCCAACTTCATTCCGCAGCTGCCGTTCCACTTCGTCCCGAATTTCGCGCCGCGTCCGCGCCAGGTGTCGCGAAACCGTGGCTTCGTGCTCGCGTAACAGGCGGCCGCTCTCAGCCAAGGTCAGATCCTCGGCATAGTAGCAGCGAAGTCTCAATCGGTCTCGTGCGCCGAGGGCCGCTACCGCTCGAACCAGGGCCAGCCGAACCAATTTGCGATAGTGGTTTTCATCGGGATCTGGAGGGCTCGCTGCCAAAGTGGTGGCCACCAGATCTTCATCGGCCAACGACTCCAACCGACGGCCGGATCGCAGCCGATCGACATGACGTTGAGACAACACGGCACGCAGCCATGTCGCCAGACTGCTGCGTCCGTGATAGTACCGAAACAGCGACAGGCGTTCGCCGCCGCTCTCAGTCAGCCCGTACAGGTCCCCATAAATGCCATCTGCGAGATCGCGAGCGGCCCCGCCGGGCTGAAGTGCGTCGGCCGCCCGATAGAGCACCGGCCGCAGTTCTCGTACGAAGTGTTCCCATGCCGCTTCGTGGCCCGCCGCGCAGGCACACGCCAGAGCCAGATCTTCGAGGTGCAACGACGAGAGGTATCGCTCGATCTCACGGCCGTTCGGATGACGTCCTGCAAACGATCGTGCGGCACTTGCGCCGAGCGCGTGGACAAAGGTCGGCTCAGCGACACCCCATCGGTCGGCGTTGGCTTTTCGATACAGCCGGGCTGCGAGAGCAGCGTCAATGTGGAACGACCGGATATGGTCCGCTTCACCCTTGCGCGTTGGATTCTCGAGAGTCGACATCACTCTCCCGAGGCACCCTGCTCAATGCGCGAGGTCCCGCAGCAATCCTGGATCCGGAGCGACATCGGCCTCTCCCGTCGAGTATGATCCGAAACGATGACACGCGTGCTGGCCGCACTTCTCCTGGCGTCGTTGCCAGCTCTCGTTGCCACGCAGGGTCCAACACACCCTCTCACGGGGCGGCAGATCGCTGGTGTCGCCAGCGATTGGGTCTGGCTCGATCGGTCGGAACGCGAACAGGAGGAAGAACCGAGACGCGCTGTAGAGCTTATCGGCATCAAACCAGGAATGGTCATAGCAGACGTCGGCGCCGGCACGGGCTACTTTTCGGTCCTGCTCGCGCAACGTGTAGGCCCGGAAGGGAGGGTGTACGCAAACGACATCCAGCCCAAACTCCTGGGAATTCTTCAAGACAAGATCCAGAAACAGAAGCTCACCAATATCGAAGTCGTCCTTGGACGCCAGGACGACACCCGGCTACCGGAGGCGATGATTGAGCTCGCGCTCCTTGTGGACGTGTACCACGAGTTTCAGTACCCGCAGGCCATGCTCGCCAGCATCCGTCGCGCGCTCAAGCCGAGCGGCCTGCTGGTTCTGCTGGAATACCGCAAGGAGGATCGCGAGCTGCCGATCCGCGAAGAACACAAAATGACGATCAAGGAAGCACGGACCGAGGTGGAAGCAGAAGGCTTCGCGTTTGACCGCGTGATTCGCAGCCTCCCCCGCCAGCACATTCTGATCTTCCGAAAGCCAGCGCAGTAACGAACGCTTACGCCCGCGCGTCGAGCGCAGCCTTGACCCGCGCGGGCGTGAAGGGCACCTGACGGACGCGAGCACCGGTCGCGTCAAAGATCGCGTTGCCAATGGCCGCCGCCGTCACGGTGATGGCCGTCTCACCGGCGCCCGAGGCTTCCGCATCCACGCGGTTGATCAGCACGCTCTCAATTCGCGGGACAGCAATGCCCAGCGGCAAGGATCGATAGCTGCGCCAATCGACGGACGTGACTTTGCGATCGTCCCAGGTAACCTCTTCCGTGAGCGCGCGGCTCATTCCCTGCAGCGCACCACCCTCGATTTGATTCCGTAACCCGTCAGGGTTTGAAATCGGGCCGCAGTCGAGCGCCACGACAAGGCGCTTGACGGTCACGCGCCCGGTGCTCTGATCAACGTCAACTTCGGCCACCATGGCCGCGTAGCCATTGTCACCTTCGTACAGAACGCATGAAATGCCACGTCCGGTGGCCACACCCGCCCGGTTGAGTCCAGGCCTCGGTGACGGGCGATCGGTCCAGTTGGCAGCCTTCGCCGCGGCCCGAACGACGTCGCTCAACCGCGGGTCTCGCAAATGCTTCAATCGAAACGCCACGGGATCGGCTTTCGCCCGCATGGCCACTTCATCCATGAAACACTCATGGGCGAACGTGTTCTGAAGCCGCGACGGGGATCGCAGCGGTCCCGTCCAGAAGGGCGATGGCACGGTATGGGAAAGCACCCGCTCGCTTGCAATCGTGCCCGTGCCTCCACACTGCCCCCCAATACATCCCGACAAGTACGATGGCACGACGTTGGCGTTGTTGTTCAGAGCGCCTGAGGGCCCCGGCGCGGCTCGTGGGGTAAAGGTCGCCGGCTGAAAGCCCGCCAGAAATCCCGTGATCACATTGCCGGGCGTCTTCGCCCCCGGACGGCCGCCGCGCGTTGGCGACCAGCCCTCGTAATCCCAGGCCAGGATATTCCCCTGACGGTCGAGCCCAGCACGCTGATCGATGACGTATGCGAACCCGTAGTTCTCCCACGCCATCTCGTCCTGTCGCGACAGTTGGACGCGAACGGGCCTGCCCACGCTCTGGGATAACAGCGCCGCATCGTACGACACCGTGTCGGCTCCGTTGATGCCGTAGCAGCCAGACCCCATTCTGAAAACCACACGAACGTTGTTCGCGGGGAAGCCGAGCAATATGGCAATGCCGCTCTTCAACGGATGCACCGACTGCGTGGGCGACCAGACGGTCGCACGGTCTCCCTGAACGTCGGCCACCGCACAGGAACTTCCGATCGACCCGTGCATTTGATAGGGATAGTGGTACGTGGCCTTCACCACCTCCACGGCCTGGTTCAACTTCTGATCCACGTCAGCTGAGTCAACCGCCAGAGTGTCTCGCGTTGGCCGGTGACTGCGGAGGTAGTCGTAAAACGTGGCCTGTGCCGGCAAGGGGATACCCGGAGTCCACGTCGCTTTCAGACGGCTGGCTGCCTGAATGGCCTGCCACGGTTTTTCACAGACGACGCCGACGAAGTTGCTCTTGACGACAATCTTGACGAGTCCGGGCACGTCGCGAACCGACGATTCATCGACGGAGACAAGCGTCGCACCAACGGTTGGCGGCCTGACGACCCGACCATGAACCATGCCTGGCACGCGCACGTTATGCACGTACTCGAACTGACCCGTCGCAAAGCTGGGAATGTCCACGCGTGGCACGGGTGTGCCCAGAATCTTCCAGTCCTTGGGATGTTTGCGCTTTGCCGTACGGCTCAGTGTCACGCCAAATTTGCGATCGCCGATGAGCTCTCCGTAGCTCACTCGCTTCGACGAATCGGTCCGGACCGAAATGACACCATCGACCGCGCTCAGCTGGTCGGTGGCCACACCAAGGCGTTTGGACGCCAGCTCCATGAGCGTCTCTCTCGCCGTGGCCGCCGCTTGCGCGAGATTACGATCATTGAAGTTTGCCGGGTGCGACTGAGCCCCTGATGTCGTGCCCTGATCCGGCGTCACGGCCGTGTCGCACTGGATCAGCGTGACGCGAGACATCGGCACGCCAACTTCCTCGGCAATCAACTGCATCTGGGCGGTGTACAGACCATGGCCCAACTCGCACTTCCCGGTGTAGGCGGTGACGTGCCCGTCTGCACGAATGGCGATCCAGGAATCGAGCTGATCGGCTGGCACCGGAGGACCCTGAGCAGCGACCAGACCGCGCGTCAGCGAGTTGTCGAGACTTGCCGCGCTGAACGAAATAATCAATGCGCCAGAGCCTTTGAGAAAATCGCGACGCGAGAACCCGGCACGCCTCAGCGCTTCGAGGGCCTCTTTGCTTCTCTTCATCGCGTCCCTCCTTGCGCATACCGCTTGATGGCCCGGAAGATCCGCGCGTGGGCGAAACATCGGCACAGAACCGACGACATCGCCTGCTGAATTTCGTCGTCTGTGGCCCTTGGGCTCTTGTCCAGAAGTGCCTTCGCGGTGAGGATGACCCCGCTCAGACAAAATCCGCACTGCGCGGCCTGCTCGTCAATGAAGGCCTTTTGAATCGGGTGCGGGTTGTCGACCGTCCCTAATCCCTCGAGCGTCGTGATGTCGGCGCCGGTCATCTTCGCCACGGGCGTGACGCACGACCGTATCGCCTCGCCTTTGACCAGGACAGTACAAGCCCCGCATTGTGCCAGCCCGCAGCCGAACTTCGGGCCTCGCAACTCGAGATCGTCGCTCAACACATAGAGCAGCGGCGTCGTGGGATCGACGTCCACCGTGTGTGAGCGCCCGTTGACTCTGAGCGTGATTTGACTCATATGCTGCTCTTCAAGATGAATTGACGTCTGGCCACCATAGTAGTCCAAATTCGCACGCAGGGCAGGCCCTTTCGAGTTCTCAGTTGTCAGTTATCAGTTATCAGTTATCAGTTGGCTGCGTGACGCGGGGGCCGGGCCTGACAAATGACAACTGATAACTGATAACTGATAACTGATTACTGAGAACTGAAAACTGATAATTGCCTTAGCATATCCGCATGCAGCGCAGATGGGCTCTCCTGTGCCTTTCCGGTGTGCTCGCGGGCATCGGGATCGAGGCGCAGGAGCGTCCCCTTCGACGAACCGACCCTTTCAGGTCGGGCATCGAAGTGATTCGTATCACTGCAACGGTGTTCGATGCCGAGGGGAACCTGGTTGCCGGTCTTCCGCGCGATGTCTTCGAAGTGTACGAAGATGGAGCGGGGCAAACGGTCACCCAGTTCACCAACGAGCGGGTGCCGGTAAGCCTGGCGGTGCTGCTGGATGCCAGCGACAGCATGTATGGCCGACGCATCCAGGACGCTCGCGAAGCGGTCGAGCGTTTTCTGTTCGAGTTGCTCGATCCCTCCGATGAGTTCCTGCTTCTCGCCTTCAACCATCGTCCAAGCGTGCTGACAGAATGGACGCGGGCAAAGGATGTCTTGCAACCAGCTCTGTCCAATCTGCAACCGTTTGGCGGAACCGCCCTCTACGACGCGGTCATGACGTCGTTGCCGCTCATCGCGAACCGGAGGGAACAACGAGCCGCGATTCTCCTGATTTCTGACGGCGCTGACAGCGCGAGCGATGCGTCCCTCCTTCAACTCAGAACCGCCATGCTTCGAAGTGACGTATTTGCGTACGCCATTGCCATCAACTCGCCCGATCCGCGCCCCATCAATGCACAGGTCAATCCGGTTGCGCTTCGCGAGATCACCGACGGCAGCGGCGGACGTACGGAAGTCATCCAGGACACGACCGACATCCAGGCGGCAACCGCACGGATTGCGGAGGAACTCAACAATCAATATCTCCTGGGTTATGATTCGCCGCACGGGCCCGATGGGCGGTACCACAGCATTCGCGTGCGCGTGAAAGGCGGCGCGTATCGAGTCCGCGCGCGGAACGGATATGTTGCTGAAGCCGTCCCCTCGAAGCGGCAATAATTGTGCGGTGTTTGGTATGTCCCTTGCGTAGGAAATGCGTATGGCAACGGAATCCGGCTCGGTTCGGATACTTAAAGTCGTCAAACCAGCAGTGCGCAGTATCCGGTGGAGCTGGATCCTGGCCGTTTCCCTTGGCTGTCTCCTCGGACTGCTGACGGCAACCTGGCTCGGAGAAACCGGTGCCCGACTCGGACAAGCGGACGAGTTCGACATCTCCGGCATGGAATAGATCGTTCGGAATCCTGCAGTATCCCGTCTTCGCCCCGCCCAACTGCTCCACAATCCCCAGTCGAACCGCACCGTAACCCGGCACGCTTGCTGAACGAGAGGCAGCGGTCTAGAATCCCGCTCACCGCGCGAATTCCCGTAGTCGCCGTTGATCTGGCCCGGAAAGAATAACTGCAGGCGGCTGAAGTAGTTCTTCCTTTCGCGGACAATTCGAGCGCCACGGTCCGTAAATCAATGTCACCAACCCCGATCGCTGCCACCCTTGCGTTGACCATGTTCGCGGCATCGCAGCCTGCTCCGCAAACACAGCCACGCTGGCCCGCGGGCCACGTCATTCGTGTTTCAATCGATCTTCAAAGGGCGCCAGCAGAGGCAGAACCGCTGGTCGAGCGGGCGATGAGCACCTGGACGAGCGCAGCTGACGGCCGGTTCAGACTCGAACGAGCAACGTCCAAAAATCCCGCGACCATGCGGGTGCGGTTTGTGCGAGGCAGTGGGCTGTACGGGGAATCGCGTCCGCTCGCCGACGATCGAACCGGCGAAATCTACAGCGCCGACGTGTTCATTACGGCCGATGTGGCCGGCGATCTGCTGGATCGGTCGATCGTCCTCTACCTGACGGCACTACACGAAATCGGCCACGCGCTCGGTCTGCCGCACAACAACGACTTCTCCTCCATCATGTATGCCTTTCGCCTTCCCGGTGACGGTGAACGCTACTTTGGCGGGTATCGCAGTCGCGTTCGATTTCCCGAGGATATCGGCAAGGCGAGCGCGAGTGGTTTATCAGACGCGGACGTCAAGACGCTCAGAGCCCTGTATGTGAGGTAAGACCTCGAAATTGCAGGATTGCAGAATTGCAGGATTGCAGAATTTGAAGGATTGATTGAATTAAGGAGACGCTCGATGAGAATGCCCGATCTTCGCTTTCTGCAATCCTGCAATTCTGCAATCCTGCAATGTTTATGTCTGATCACACTCGTGGTCGGCGGGCTGACCATCGACGTGTCGGGACAATCGGGCGCGCGGAATGGTGACTGGCGAACCTACGGCGGGGATCTGGGCAGCACCCGCTACGCCGCGCTCGATCAGATCAATGCGACCAACTTCAAGAGTCTCGAGGTCGCCTGGCGATTCAAGACAGACAACCTCGGTCCGTCGCCCGAGTTCAACCTTCAATCGACGCCGCTGATGGTGAATGGTGTCCTGTACTCGACGGCTGGAACTCGGCGTACGGTCGTCGCTCTCGACGCCAGCAACGGCGAGTTGCTGTGGTTGTTCAAGATGGACGAAGGGAAACGAGGCGCCGCCGCACCCAGGCTGCTGTCGGGCCGCGGACTCGCCTATTGGTCCGACGGCACCGAAGAGCGAATCATCTACGTCACACCGGGCTATCAAATGGTTGCCCTCAACGCAAAGACCGGACGCCCCATCCCGGGGTTCGGCAAGAACGGGATTCTCGATCTCAAGCTGGAGGCTGATCAGGATATGGACCTCATCACCGGCGAGATCGGCTTGCATGCCGCGCCGGTGGTCGCACGGGACGTTATCGTGGTCGGTTCGGCGCACAGGGAAGGGAGTGCCCCGAAAAGTCGGCGCAACGAGAAAGGGGTCGCTCGTGGTTACGACGTGCGAACCGGTAAACGCCTCTGGGTTTTCCGTACGATCCCGCGACCTGGCGAGTACGGGGACACTACGTGGGAAAACGACTCATGGGCGTACACGGGGAACGCGGGCATCTGGGGTCAGATTACCGTCGACGAAGA
>DATBJG010000061.1:0-12772 GCA_036556585.1 Vicinamibacterales bacterium | reverse complement strand
GGGTCTAAAGACCCGCCTCTACAGGATTCTCATCAGCGATTGATCACGTTCCGGTAGCGGCGGGTCTTTAGACCCGCCGAGCCCAGCCGCTAATACCAGCCCATCGGGCTTTCGTTCAGGTTGACGTGCACCTGCTTCATCTCGAGATAGTTGTCGATGCCGTGGAGACCGAGCTCCCGGCCACCACCGCTCATCTTCATGCCGCCCCACGGCGCTTCGACATACGTGGGTTGCATGTGATTGACCCAGACAATGCCGGCCCTCAGCTTCCGAACCACGCGGAACGCACGGAAGATATCGCGAGTCCATACGGCGCCGGCCAGCCCGTACGGTGTCCTGTTGGCAATCTCGATTGCTTCCTGCTCACCATCGAACGGAATAACAGACACCACCGGACCGAAGATTTCCTCCTGCGCGATCGCCATGCCCGGATCCACACGGTCGAAAATCGTGGGTTCGACGTACACGCCGCGCGCGAGCGCTCCGCTCGGCTTGCCGCCACCAAGAACCAGCCGCGCACCTTCGCGTTTGCCCTGCTCGACATAGCCCATCACACGATCGCGATGCGCAGCTGTGACGAGCGGGCCCATCCGCGTGTCACGATCGAGCGGGTCACCAAGCTTGATCGTTCTCGCCTTCGCGACAATGGCGTCGAGAAACTTGGAATGAATCGCTTTGTCGACGAGAATGCGTGAGCCGGCCGAGCACACCTCTCCCTGGTTGACGAAGACGCCAAACACCGCGCCTTCGACGGCCGCCTCCCAGCCTGCGTCCGCAAAGAAAATGTTTGGTGACTTTCCTCCCAGCTCGAGCGTGACCCGCTTCAGGTTCGAGTTGGCGGCTGCATGGAGGATCGCGCGACCGGTACGCGTGGACCCCGTAAACGCGACCTTGTCGACAAGGTCGCTCTCAGCCAGAAGGGCACCAGCCACCGGGCCATCGCCGGTCACGATGTTCACAACGCCTTTCGGCAGGTCAGAGATCTCATCCAGGATCCGTGCGAGGGCTATCGCAGTGAGTGGCGTGGATTCGGCAGGTTTGAGGACCACCGTGCATCCTGCACAAAGAGCCGGGGCAATCTTCCAGGCAGCCATCAACAGCGGATAATTCCACGGCACGATCTGCCCGCACACACCGACCGGCTCCTTGAGCGTCAGGCTGAGCGCATCATCAGGGACTGGATTGACGTCGCCGGTGATTTTGGTCGCGAGGCCTCCGAAGTACTCGAAGCAAGTTGCCGCGTCGGCCACGTCGAAATCGGACTCGAAAATGGGCTTCCCCATGTTCTCCGTCTCGAGCCGGGCAAGTTCGGCGGCAGACTCCCGCAGTTTTCGGGCGATCTCGAACAGCACCTGTCCTCGACGCATGGCCGTCGCGCCCGACCACGCGCCGGAATCGAACGCGTCGCGCGCGGCCCGGATTGCAGCGTGTACTTCCTCGGCCGTCGCCCGCGCCGCCTGGCCGATTCGCGACCCGGTCGCAGGATTGATGATCTCCTGGGATGGATCGGCCCCCTTCGTGAAACGCCCGCCGATATAGAGCGGCAATGCTTCCATAGTCGTCACCATTTCCGATCAGCGTACGGGAACCAGTAGTTCTTGCGCTCCTGGATATAGTCGATGTGGACGTGTTTGGGCTCGCGGAAAGCATCGAGTCCCTCCTCGCCCAGCTCGCGGCCGATCCCGCTTTGGCGCATGCCACCAAACGGGCCCGCCTCATTGTCCGTGAGCGGGTCGTTCACCCAGAAAGTGCCCGCCTTGACTCCCTCCATCGCTTGCATCACGTAGCGCAGGTTGTTGGTGTAGATGTTGGCGCCGAGGCCGTAGTCGCTGTCGTTCGCCAATCGAATGGCTTCGTCGACGTCGCGCACCCGAACAATCGCGGCGACCGGACCAAACACCTCCTGTTGCGTGGCGCAGCTGCCATGTCGAACGCGGTCGAGCACAGTGGGCTCCAGAAAATGGCCGCGCTCGCAACCCGGTGGTCGCCCACCCCCGGTCACGAGTCGCGCCCCCTCGCGGGTGGCTTCGTCGATGGCCTGCTTCACCCGCGCCAAGGCCCGACTCGAGATGAGCGGGCCCATGTCGGTCTCAGGCAGTCGAGGATCGCCCACCCGTACCTGCCGGGCCAGCTCGACGAAGCGCTCGACAAACGCATCGGCAACGGCGTCGACGACATAGAACCGCTTGGCGGAGGTGCACACTTGACCAGCGTTGAGATAGCGGGCCCACACCGCACCACGGGCGGCCACGTCGAGGTCTGCGTCCTCGCAGACAATGAAGGGATCGATGCCGCTCGTCTCGAGGTTCACCTTCTTGAGCGAATCAGCGGCAATCCGCATGATGTGCTTGCCGGTCTCGGTGGAGCCGGTGAACGCAATCGCGTCGACGTGCTTGTGGCGCACCAGCGCCTCGCCCGCCTCCTCGCCCGCACCAGTGACGATCCCCACCACTCCCGGCGGCAGCACCTCGAAGGCCTGTGCGAGCTTGAGCGTAGCCAGCGGCGTCTGTTCCGCCGGCTTGATGATCACGGTGTTGCCAGCAGCGACCGCTGGTGCGACCTTCCACGCCATGAGCAGGAGCGGGTAGTTGAATGGCACGATCGCGGCAACCACTCCAAACGGCTCTTTGACCGTGAAGTTCACCTGGTGCTCGAAGCTGGGCGGGATCGACGTCCCGCGCGAGTGGCGCCCGAGCTCCGCGTAATAGTCGAAACAGGCGGTCGTCCACTCGATCTCATCGAGGTTTTCGATCATCGGCTTGCCGCCCTCGAGCGTCATGGTTTCGGCAAGCTCTCTGTGCAGGGCGCGCATACGGGCGGCCACTTCGTGCAGGAGCTTGGCCCTGTCGAGGCCAGGACTGCGCCGCCACTCGCGTTGCGCGGTCCGAGCCCGCTCGACCGCCCCCGCAACGTCGGCGGCCTGTGCGCGTGGAACGGACGCAATCGTTTCCTCGGTAGCCGGATTTTCAACGGCCATCGTCTCGCCCCCGCGGGCAGTTTCATGCCGGTGATCAATCCACATCCCAACCTGAGTCATCTTGGTCCTCCGGCGGGTCTAGAGACCCGCCTCTGGATCTTGTGCGCAGCTACGCGAGCGGGATTCTCTGCTCGAGTGGACGCGGCTCGCGTCGTTTGTCCAGCGCCAGCTGCAGATACAAAAACCGGATGCCGCTCCGCAGGTAGTTATCCACCGCTTGGATCACCTGCGCCTGTCGAAGCCATTCCGGGCCTGTTTCGTAGACACGTTCTTCGATGAGCACGGAGAGGTATTCGAAGGCGGCCGCCAGCGCGCGCACCCGGATCTGCTCGAGCAGCTGGTTCTCGATTTCGGCCTGGTTATGAACCGACGGCAGAATGGCTCTGGCGTGCAGGTAGAACGTGTTGCTCTCGCCAAAGTGCGGATCCGATTCTACGCCCTGCTCATCGTGATCCTCGAGGGCGCTTCCGAGCCCATAGGCCACGACACGTCCGCTGACCCCATCGCGCAGTGCCACCCCGATGGCCCGCGGGTTGGAGATCGTCGACTCCAGCATCTCTGCGGGCAGCTGAAGCAACGGCCGCCGTCCCTCGCGCAGCACGTCGGGCGGATACTGCTTGATGTCGCCGTAGTGCTCGATCTCGACTTCCATGATCTGCGACTTGTATTCCTGAAATTTCTCGGACGTGATGTCGAGCACTTCAATGGCTTCGAGCGGGCACTCGAGGGCGCCGACGCGAATCTCGGGTCCCGTGGGCAATGGCTCCGCGCGACCGCCGACGATGTCGCTGACAGCCTCTTTGAGGATTGCGAGCGCCTCGTCAATCGCATACGGCTCGGTGTCGTACCGCGGGTAGAACCGCAACGCCCGCTCTCCGGCCGGCAAGAGCACGAGGCCGCGCCGGAACGCGCGGTCGCGGAGCGCTTCCCGCCAGTCGGCCCGCGCCACGTCGAAGGCCAGCATCACGCCGGCGCCCCGGACGTTTTGTACCAGGCCCGAATAGGCGTCGGCCAACGCCGCCAGCCCCTCGCGAGCGCGCACGCCTGTGCAACGTACCTGCTCGAGATCGAGTTTGTCGAGCATGGCGAGCAGACGCACCATGCCAACGGCATCGCCCTCCCAGGTGGTGTTGAACTTCTTTTCCTCCTGGAAGAACGTCGCCAGCTCCTGGCTGACGAAAAGCACCCCGTTCTGCGCCTTCTTCGCCCACATGACGACATCCGGCGGCAGCGGCAGGTCGAACAGCTCGTGCGCCCACATCTTTCCGGTCGCGCCCCAGCCAGTCTGGACCTCGTCGAACATCAGGGGGACGTCGTAGATGCTCGTGAGCAGGCGCAGCCGCTGCATGAATTCCGGGGTGGTGAGACGGACACCACCCTCCCCCTGGATTGGTTCCACCAGAACTGCCGCCACGCGGCGGCTGCGCTTGATGGTTTCTGGTGTGAGCGAGGTGCGCTGAGCCAGCACGAATGCCATCGCATCCTGGCCTGGCGTCGCCAGAAACGCATCGATGGCATCCAGCTCGCGTCGGAAAACCTCTTTGCTCTTCTCGGCGTGTGGTAAACGGCCTGATACGAGCAGATCCCAAATCTGTTTGAGGCTCCGTTCCTCGCGTCGCGCCGTCTCTTTCGCCTTGCCGTCGACGACCGGAAACAGAACCTGCGGCCAGTCGAACGTGGGGAATCCTAGACGGGCTTTCTTGCGGTGCGTCACCGCGAGGCTGCCAAGCGTGCGCCCATGGAACGCACCGTCGAACGAAATGATGAAACCGCCATCCGATTCGTTCGACGTCTTGACACGATTCAGCAGCACGGACTTGATGGCATTCTCGACGGCTTCCGCACCGGTATTGACGACGAAATGGCGCGGTGTTCCGGTGGGCGCAATCCGGTTCAGCTCTGATTTCAGGCGCAGCGACAAGGCGGTCTGATACTCCGAGTGCGCGTACCGCGAAACCGCGTACGGCAGGTGGGTCAGTATCGCCTCGACTATCGCGGGGTCGTTCTCACCAAACGCCTGCGTCGCGATGAGCGCGCCCATATCGAGAAACCGGTACGGCTCACCGCTGGAATCGCAATCAATCGTTGCCAGGAACGGACCGATCGATTGAGCGGGATCGAAGGCGACCGGGAGCGAATAGAAGAGATTCCTGGACGCCGCTTCGAGCGCCGCGTTGGTGTCGGGCAGAACGTCGTGGATCAGGTCGTCGAGGGGCGCCTCGCGCTGATACAGCGCTTGGGGGACATGAACATGGACACGCCCGTCGCGGTATTGTCGATGAAGCGCAGCAATCCGCTCGAGGTCAGCGGCCATTTGCCGGGAGGCTGCCTCGAACGCCCGGCCAGGATTCCCACCATGCGAGTCGTCCACGTCTCTCTTCCGTTCGCGGCTGTCCGCAGCGGGTGAAAAGAAAGTCTGACCAGTATTTTCGGTCATTTTTGGCACAACCGAGAGAGATGGCCTTCCTCGGGCCTTCCCGTCCTTGTACACAGGTTTGTCACACAAACGTTACATAGACGTTGCCTCGCGAAGGTCGCCCGGACCTATCCAGTCAATTTACCTGAGTGTAACAATCCCGTTATCCCCTCTTGTATTGCAGGATTGCAGAAAATTGCAGGATTGCAGGAAGGATTTCTTAGGAAGGATTGAAGGAACGTTGTCAAAACGCGCCGGCCTTTAGGCCTGCCGGAACACGTCTGGCCTCGCCTGCGTAACGTATCTATGAAGAGCTCGCGCTGAGCGCGAGGGAGGTCACGATGCGTTGCGCTCACTGTCAGTTCGAGATCCCCGAGGATGTCCGCTTCTGCCCGTCGTGCGGTGCCCGTCAGGGCGCCGGTCCAGAAACATCCGGCGCGCGCCGGCTCGTGCGCTCGAGGACCGGCAAGATTGCCGGCGTGTGCGAAGGGATTGCCGACTACGTCGGGGTCGATCCGACGTTCGTCCGGCTGCTGTGGGTGATCCTGTCAGTGGTGCCGGGCATCCTGATTGGTGGTGTGATCGCGTACCTGCTCGCGTGGCTGGTCATGCCCGAAGGGCCTCCCTCCGCTACGCCAGTTCAGGCACGAGCCACGATCTATCGTTCCGCGACGAACCGCAAGGTTGGCGGCGTCTGCGGCGGCCTCGCGGAATACTTTGGCGTCGATGCCACTCCGATTCGGCTGTTGTGGGTTATTCTGTCGGTCCTGCCTGGCTGCATCTTCGGAGGACTCATCGTGTACGCGGTCGCGTGGATCGTGATCCCCAGGGCGCCTCTGCCGACTTTGTCCACCGATGCGAGTACGCTCACGACCGCCTAACAGGAGATCAGGAGACGTAGAACAGGAGAAATAGGAGTTCAGGAGGAATTTTCTGGGTCGCCGTGTCATAGAAAAACCCATTACTCCGAATCTCCTGTTGGATCGTCTCCTGGTCTCCTACTCCTGTTAAATCGTCTCCTGATCTCCTGTTATTCAGCCCGGAGGAACCGGCCCATCAGGGATACGGTCCGCTCCCATTCTTCGGCTTCGGCTGGAATCCGCCGTTTTCCGCGAGCCGTCAGCTCGTAGAACTTGGCCCTGCGATTGTTGTCGGAGACGCCCCAGCGGGATTTGATCCAGCCGCGCTGTTCGAGGCGCATCAGGGCCGGATAGAGCGTGCCCTGATTCAGATCGAGCAGGCCTTCGGAGACCTGCAGGATGCGTTTAGCGAGCCCGAATCCATGCTGAGGGCCCATGGTTTCCAGCGTGCGCAGCACCATCAGGTCGAGGGTGCCCTGCAGTACTTCTTTAGACATTCTACAGGAGTATGCCGGCGCTCCTGTAGAATATCAAGAGGAGAACGGGGTTGGGGATTAGGGGTTGGGGATGTTGATCTCCTAGCCTCCTGTAAGACCGTCTCCTGGTCTCCTGTCCCCGTCAACGTTACTCCGATGTAAAGGAACCGCCGCACACCTGTGACACCGTTCCGCTATCGTTGGACATATGGCGAGGCCGACGGCGCTCGCTCTGGTTCCCCCAGCCCGGCAGCCGGTCCCGCTGAAATACAGTGTGATCGTCTGCGCGTACAACGAAGAAGCCTACCTTCCCGCATGCCTTCATTCGCTGCTCGCACAAACCCGTCGGCCTGACGAGATCATCGTCGTCAACAACGCCAGCTCGGACAGGACGCGCGCCGTGGCCACACGTATTCCCGGCGTACGGGTGATTGACGAGCCGCGCCGTGGGCTCGTCAGGGCCCGCGAAGCCGGCCGGCAGGCGGCGCGCGGCGACGTTCTTGTTTACGTTGACGCCGATTGTCGTGCCCCCCTGCGGTGGCTCGAACATCTGGTTGCCTTGTGTGAGAGGGGTGAACCCGCAGCTGTGTCTGGATCGTACCGCTTCTACGACTGGGATCTGATCGGGCGTGTGCTCGTGCGCCTGTACGACTGGTCGCTCGCGCCGTTGACGCACTTCGTCGTTCAGGACGTGCTTGGCATTGGCGCCGTGCTCTACGGCGGCAACTTTGCCGTCCGCCGCGCGGCGCTCGACCGCATCGGTGGATTCGACACCTCGATCGAGTTTCACGGCGAGGATACGAACCTGGGGCGACGGCTCGCCGCGGTTGGCCGGATTCGGCTGTCCCAGGCCTGCTGGCTCTACACGTCCGCCCGCCGCTATCAGGCGATGGGGCGCCGGGCCGTGTTCGGCCTGTACATCAGGAATTTCTGGTCCGAAATACTCAGACATCGGCCCTCCGATGCGACCCATCAGGATGTGAGGACCTAACGTGCCTGGATATGAGCCATATCTCCTCTGCGATTTCCATATCCACACCACCTGGAGCGACGGGCGGTTGAGCTTGCGCGATGTGGTCGACCTGTACGGGCGGACGGGCAAGTTCGACGTGATTGCCATTACCGATCACATCCTGATGAAGAAGGACTTTCTGGCGCGGGCCGGTCGTCTTGCCACGCTGGGCCGGCGTCGGTACTCGCTGACCGAAGAGACGTTTGACGAATACCTGGCCGACATTGCCCGCGAAGGTCAGCGGGCGAGGCGCGAGTACGAAATGATCGTGGTTCCTGGCGCAGAGGTCACGCAGAACCACCTCCGGGCGCGCAAGAATTCTCATGTCATCGCCCTCGGGATCAAAAAATACATCAGCGCCGATCAGAGCGCCGAAGACATTCTCAAGGAAATTCGGCGCCAGGGCGCGATTAGCGTCGCCTGCCATCCGCATCACCGGACGACCAGGCGGCTTGAAATCTCAACCTGCTATCTCTGGGACCATCGGCAGGAACTGTCGGGTCTCGTGGATGTCTGGGAAGCGGCCAATCGCGACGATCTGTTCTCGGTGACCAGCCTCAAACACTATCCGTACGTCGCCAACAGCGATTTCCACAAGCAAAAGCACCTGCACTCGTGGAAGACTCTCATCCGGGCGACAAAAGACTGGCCGTCCATCAGCGCGGCCCTTCGCTCGAACGTCGACATCGCGATCACCCTCTACAGAAACGGCTCCTGGTCGGGCTAATTCGACTGGGGATTCGGGATTCGGGAATTCGGGGTTGGGAACCGTTCTTCACGCGGAGTTTGCATGGCCGCCGCACCACCGTCGTGGCTTCTGCTTAGGCTGGAGCACGATTGGAGGGGCGCTATGCCAACAATGTCGTTCGATGACGTCCTTCACCGCGCACGAGGAGAATTCCTGGAGATGCCCGGCCTGCGGTTGACGGTTACACAAGCCCGAAAACTATGGAACCTCGACGCCCCGTTGTGCGAATCGTTGTTGTCTTCGCTCGTCGAGGCCCGCTTTCTCGTCCGGTTGCACGATGGCGCGTTCGTCCGCGCCGACCGCTAACCGAGCTTCCTGCTTATTTCCTGCCTTACTTCCTGCCTTACTTCCTTCCGTATTCCTTCTCTCCCTTTTCTCAATCCTTTCTGCAATTCTGCAATCCTGCAATTCTGCAATTTCAGAAAGCTCACTCTGGGTGTGGCACCTCTCGCCATCCATCTTGCTGGAGTTCCGAGGCCTTGAGTTCAAACAGCGTCATCAAGCGCTCGACCTGGTGCCAGTCGTGACAATGCACGACTTTGACGGTGTGGTTGTTCTCTTCCTCGCGGGCCGCCCAGCCTTCAAGGTCCCGCTGCACTGTAAACGCGCGGGTCTGCCCTTCGCTCCGCAGCTTTCTCATGAAGATCATGACGCCCCCAGTGGACAAGTTGTACATTCTGCCGTACCAGTACGTCATTTCTGTAAATTCCCTGTAACGTCCCCCGCGCCCTCAGCGCTCGTACGGCCGTCGTTAACCCAGATTTAACAGCTCGGCAATCCTCTGGAAACACTGCGTTATTAGTGTGTTACGCGAGCTTTCTGACGAAACATATGACGGACTTGAGCGGATCGCCACGCGCTGTGATGGCCGGCACCAAGCCGGCCCTGATGCGCGTGCTGATTGTCGAAGACGAGCAGGACATTGCCGGGCTGATCAAGCACAGCCTGGAACGCGCCGGCGATGTACGCGCGGAAATCGTGGGCACCGGCGCCGCGGCCCTGAAATCAGTGATGGAAGAGCCTCCGGATCTGATCCTGCTCGATTTGAATCTTCCCTTCCTCGACGGCATCGAAGTGTTTCGCATCCTCCGGAATCGGCCCGCGACGGCCGGAATTCCGGTGGTGATGCTGACGGCGCGGACGAGCGAAACAGATCGGGTGACGGGCCTCGAACTGGGCGCCGAAGACTACATTACCAAGCCCTTCAGCCTTCGCGAGCTGGTCGCGCGCGTGCGCTCGGCGTTGCGCCGCGGGCACGTTCGCACCACGATGCCGGAACGGCAGATGATCTATCGAGGACGGCATCTCGTCGTCGATTTCGATGCGGTCTCGATCAACGTCGACGAGAAGCCGGTCCGATTGACGCGACGGGAGTTCGAGCTACTGCGATTTCTCGTCGAAAACAGGAACCGTGTGCTGTCGCGCGATCGACTTCTCGAACGCGTGTGGGGATTCGACCGTCAGATCGAAACCCGCTCGGTCGACGTCCACGTGGGACGTCTCCGCAACAAGCTTGGTCCCGCCGGTAAGCAGATCGAAACCGTTATCGGTCTCGGCTATCGTTTCTGCGAGAATGGCGAATAGTGCTCCACGTCATTTTCGCCTGCGTTCACAATGCAGGCCGCTCGCAGATGGCAGCGGCGCTCTTCAATGCGCTGTGTGATCCGGCCAAAGCGCGAGCATCTTCAGCCGGAACCTCCCCAGCCGAGCGCGTCCATCCCACGGTCATAATCGCAATGCAGGAAGTGGGTCTTGACGTGTCGGACCGACGGCCGACACGGCTCACTCCAGAACTTGCCGCAACAGCTGACCTTCTCGTGACGATGGGGTGCGGGGAAGAGTGTCCGGTGGTGCCTGGCATCCGGCGCCAGGACTGGCCGCTGCCGGATCCCGCTGGTCAACCCGCCGATGTCGTTCGACAGATCCGCAACCAGATTGCGACCCGCGTACGAGAGCTCCTCAAGGCGGAAGACGCCTTCCAAAAGCCGACCGCTAGCCCGCATCATTCCTGACGCATCATTCCTGAGTGGTACACGAATCGGCGGTTCACGGCGGGTCTGAAGACCCGCCTCTACGGAGGAATCAAAAAAGGCGTGACCGGTAGTGACCGCCGGTAGAGGTGGGTCTTTAGACCCGCCGACATGAGCCGCGTCGTCCGGATTGCTCGCATCTAGATCCGGGTTCAACTGGTAGGATCTCGCGCCTGAATGCTCTACCTCATCATCAATCCCTTCTCAGGGGCACGGGGACGCAGCCAGGGTGCGTCGCGCGCGGCGCTGGCCACCCGTCTCCTTGGTGAGCGCGGCATCGAGGGTCGTATTCGCGTCACCGAGCGTGCGGGACACGCCGCCGAATTGACGCGGCAGGCCCTTGCAGAAGGTGCCAGCCTCATCTGTGCCTGGGGCGGAGACGGGACGCTCAATGAGGTCGGCAATGTGCTGGTACACACCCATGTCCCGCTCGGGGTCATTCCCGAAGGCTCCGGCAACGGCTTCGCGCGCGAGCTTGGTCTCTACCTCAGCCCCGAGGTGGCGCTGGACGTCGCCCTCAAAGGACGCGAGCGGATCATTGACGCCGGACAGATTGGAGATCGGACGTTCTTCAACCTGGCGGGCGTTGGCCTGGACGCACGAATTGCCGCACTCTTCAACCAGAAGGCGCCACACCGCCGCGGATTTCTCAGATACATCTGGCTCGGCTGGCAGCAGCTCGTCACCTACGAACCGGCCAGCTACCAGATCGTTACCGGGCAGGAACGACACGAGCTGCGGGCCATCATGATCGTGGCGGCAAATCTGCGGCAGTACGGAAACGGCGCGTACATCGCTCCCGATGCCGACGCCGAAGACGGCCGGCTCGATCTCGTCATTGTGGGCGCACGGTCAATGGGCCGCGCGTTTCTTCTGACGCCACGGCTCTTCACGCGAAGCCTGCATCGCGCGCGCGACGTCCTGACGAGGCAGGTGACCGAGGTCTCGATCTCGTCGACGATACCGCTCCTCTGCCACGCCGACGGAGAGCCGTTCGACGGGGGGCGGGAGATTACGGTCAAGGTGAAGCCGCGCGCGCTAAAGGTGAGGGTTCCAGCGGATTAGTGATTCGCGATTGGCGATTTAGTGAATCGATGGTGAACGACGATTTGTGAGTGGTGATTTATTCACGATTCTCTCGCAGTAAATCGCCAATCAATCACCAATCACACTTCGCCAATCGTCAACGATTCACAAATCACCAATCACCAAATCACCAATGTCATTTCCCCAGCTTCCTGAGCAGCTTGGGCGTGAGGAACCACGCCAGGCTTCCGGCACCGGTCGGGGGAAGCGCGGCAAGATCGATACGAGCGACGGTGCCCTTCTTGAACTCCAGCGCGTGCCGCGACCCCATCAGGCGGGCAGCCAACGCTCCCATGCCCGGTTCGTGGCCCACGAGCGCAATGCGCCGGCGGCGGGCATGCTTGCCCAGTTCATCCAGGACCGACGCGTAGGATGCCCCCGGGGACAGGGCATCGGTCACCGTAATGGGTGGGTCCGGTTTCAGGACCGAGGCAATCAGTTCGGCCGTCTGCTTGGAGCGCACCAGCGGGCTGGTCAGCATGACGTCGAAGCCCACGTCAATTTCGACCAGGCCTTTCGCAATCTTTCTCAGCCGCCGCACGCCGTCGTCGGTCAGCGGACGCTTGTTGTCGTCGGGCCACGCATCACCGCGCTCGGCCGCAATACCGTGCCGAATCAAATAGAGTTCAACAGCCACTGATTGCTCCGCCGAAGACGCGGCCCTCAAGGGCCTCGCGACGCTTAATGGGTCGTCAGTTGTTGGCGCGAAGCCCGGTCGGCCGCAATATGCGGACGCGCCGCACGCCGATGTGAAGCCTTCGCAGGCCGCCTTCGCGCGGGCCGGCCAATAGGCACGACATCCGACACCTGCTGGCGAGCACCCACGCAAAGCTTCACGAGATCCTCGCGGTGGACCACAAACTGCGCATGATAGTGCCGGGTCTCCTCTTCGAGCAAGCGTGTGAACCGCTGGAGCGGTTCGAAGAGCGCCGGATGCCCCTGCGCAGCATGAACGGTCCGCACACGATCGAGCAGCATTTCGCGATCGTGAAGCTCGCCCAGATTGTCCTGCATCTTCTTCAGCAGTCGGATTGCCGGCGTCAACCGACCGAGCCGGGCCTCCTGACCAAGCTCCAGCGCGTAGCGAAGCTTCTTGACCGAAACGCGAACGCCATGCAGCCGGTCCGGCGCATAGAGCGCGCCAGCGTGCTCGATACACTGCTCGAG
>DATBJG010000060.1:0-3940 GCA_036556585.1 Vicinamibacterales bacterium | reverse complement strand
GAGTTCGTCCTACGGCCAGAGATCTGGCGCAATTTCGTCACCCTATCGTCACAGAAAAACAAATTGCGTCTCCGACCCTTGTGCCGCGATAAATCCGTTCAAGTCATTCGGAGTCGTGCTAGATTCTCACAGCCCGCTATCGACAAAAACCCTATCAGCCCAAGGATTCAGTTGTGCGCGTTCGAGACCTCGCGGCGCATTCCGAGCCTTATGTCACCGTTGCTGAACTTGCGGAATATTGGCTCGTCGGTCGCAAGCAGATTTACAAACAAATAGACGCGGGACAGTTGCCCGCCATCCGCCTCGGTCCGCGTCTGATGCGCATCCGAACGAAGGATGCTATCGAATTCGAGCGCCGCGCGAACATGAAGCGCCCGCCTCAGTGCGTAGCCGAGCCCGCCAAACGACCGGTCAAGCGTCAAGCTGCGATTGCTCGGCGACGAGCCGCTCAGAAATAGCTGACTCGAGAGGACAGTCGGTCGCGAGTTGCGTCCGTTGGTGTCCTACAGTCCTCACGCGAATGTCCGGATGTGTCTTTAGTGGTCCTAAGCGATCGCTTGTCCGCAAGTCTGTAGACATGTCGCCCCTGTACCGGGCAAGAACAGTGGTCCCGCGTCGTGCATCACCACTTTTACGCTTGTCGAGGACTCGCGCAATGCCGATTCGCGATCTTGCCGAACACCCCGCGCATTTCGTCACCGTTGCAGAGCTCGCCGAATATTGGGCGGTAAGCCGACAGCAAATCTACAAACGTATCGAATCGGGTGCCCTCGAGGCAATTTGCCTGGGCTCTCGGCTCTACCGCGTCCGCACGGCCGTTGCGCTCGAGTACGAGCGTCGAGCCAGCGTCAACGGAGCCGCCCGCGAAGGTCAGGCGCCCGCGTCTACACCAAACCCAACGCCTCCTCCCGACAAGTTTCCAAAGAAGATCGGACTGCAACGCGTGCGCTAGGCTGGCAAGCAGTCATCCCATTACAGTCTTTGGGGAGTCGTCGAGCGGGCAGGGCATGTCCGAAACTAGCCCGTCGCGCGCGACACGAGCCTGGACGAGCACCGCGCTGAAGCACGGCCCTCGAGGTCGGAGAGAATTCGGATCTCTTCCAGGAGTATCGATGGCAGGTGTCACGCGACACGACCGGATCGGTACAAAGGCCACGAAAGGGACCTAAATGAACGAATAGAACGACCCGATCGCGTATAGTTCAGCCGCGACATCTATGAATCTAGGTATAAACGAGCGAGCCTGGAAACTTGCCGACCACTGCGCGGGACGCGCGGCGGAGCTGGCAATTGCGGTGCACATTCTTCCAGGCGGCACGCGCGTCCTTGACTTCGGCGTCAACGTACAAGGTGGCCTGGCAGCGGGGCAGGCGCTGAGCGAGTTGTGCATGGGCGGGATCGGTCACGTCGAGTTCGCGTCGCTCACCGTCGACGGTCAAGCCTGGCCGGGTGTGCAGGTCTGGACGGATCATCCAGCCACATGCTGCATGGCATCGCAGTACGCCGGCTGGGCGATCGATCCTCCAGGTTTCTTTGCCATGGGCTCGGGCCCACTCCGCGCGAAGGCACGGGTTGAGAAAGAACTGTTCGAGAAGCTCGGCTACAAAGAAGACGCCGCGCGGGGTGTGCTCGTGCTCGAAGGTCGCACGCTTCCAACCGACGAGGTGGCCGCGTGGGTCGGTCGAAAGGCGGGGCTTGCGCCTGATGCCCTGACGTTTGCCATAGCGCCGACGGCAAGCCTTGCCGGTGGCGTGCAAATCGTGGCGCGCGTGATCGAGACCGGATTGCACAAGATGGATGTTCTTGGATTTGACGTGAAACGAGTGGTCAGCGCCATGGGGACAGCTCCGCTCGCGCCAACCGCGCGGAACGACATTCGCGCGGTCGGTCGAACCAACGACTGTATTTTGTACGGCGGTCAGGCGCGCTACACGGTGCGCACGGAAGACAACGAACTTGCCGAGCTTGCCGAACGGCTGCCCGCATCAGCCTCCGCCGACTACGGCACGCCCTTCTACGACATCTTCAAACACTACGACAGCGACTTCTATAAGATCGACCCGATGCTCTTCAGCCCCGCCGAAGTGTGGCTGACGAGCGCCACGAGCGGACGGACCTTCCACGCGGGCCGGCTCAACCCGGACGTGCTGCGTGTTTCGCTCTTTGAGAGCTGACCCCATCCCGACCAGTCATCGGCGCCACGGCGTCACTGGATGATCTTCAAAGTGATAGGCAAAGTGCACCGCAAACCCCGTCACCCAGTAGTCGTACGAGTTGTCAAAGACCATCATGACGTCCACGTTCGGTCGGACCGCGAGATGCCGGCTCAGATAGATATTTACCCCGCCCCCAAAAATGAATGCGGGATCGGTGAACGTCCGAGGCTGCGCGGGGTCGGTTGCGCTAATCCGACGGCTATAGAACTCGGGCATCTCGCTTCCGACGCCGAACGAGGCTCGGTACAGCCCGAAGCCACCCGCAACAAACGGAGATGCCTTGGTGGAACCCGGCAGCGAAAACTGCGCCATCAGCCCGGCGTTGTAGGCGCTCGTGTCGGCGCCTGGGCGATCGATCCAGCCCATGGTCCCTTCGATGGCAAACGTGGGTTTGATTTCCCACCCGATACCGCCACCCAGATACGGGCCCGTGGTGTTGGAGTCGGTAGAGGCGCCGCCAAACAGACTAAGCGTTGTGCCGTGGGTCCAGTCGGCGCCAGACGGAACGCTCTGGGCTGAGGCGGGCGCCGAGCCGAGCACGACCAACACAATAGGGGCTACCAGCAGTCCCAGTCGATGAAGATTCGAATTCATGATTGCACTCCTTGATCGGACAGTGCCATGCCTTCAGGACGCAACAAGGGTGCCAGACCAAAGTTATGGTCCTTCTCGCAAGCGACTGAGCAATGCGGCCGGGGGCTTGGAGCAACTACGGCGATTATTCCGCTCGGGTGCGGGAAATAACCCAGTGGGTCTTGGCGAGGACTGCGGTTTGACAGAGGATATGTCAGGTCCAGGGCACCCGTGCGCCTGGTTGGGCTTTTTCGAACTCAAATGCTGGGAAGGGGAAGTGCCATGAAACTCGCCGCCCTCGGATTGACGATGTTGCTGGCGGTCGTGCCTGTGCTGGGCCAGCGGCCTTCCGATCCGGCCCTGACCGTGCCGCAGGAGGGGCCACCGCTTCAATACGTCGCGGTTCCGGACCCGCTGAGGCTTCCCGCCGGAATGATGATGGGCGCGCCCGCGAGCGTGGCATTTGATGCCAATGGTCATCTGTTTATTCTCAATCGCGGTCCGCAACCGCTCATGGAGTTCGACGCCAACGGACAGTTCATCCGCGCGTTTGGTGATGGCCTTTTTCTGCGGACCCACGGATTCAAGATCGATTCTGATCGCAATCTCTGGGTTACCGACGTCGGAGCACACATCGTCGTCAAACTCAGCCCGCAAGGACAGGTGCTGCTGACACTCGGAACCAAGGGAGAAGCGGGGGAGTGGGACGAAGCCACACAGTCGCGTCGGCTGAACGAACCGAACGACGTGGCAATTGGCGCCAATGGCGACATTTTCGTTGTCCAGGGCCACACACCAGGACCAAAGGGCGATCCGCGGGTGTTGAGGTTCGATCGGAACGGAAAGCTCATACGGTCGTGGGGTGGCAAAGGGAAAGATCCGGGCAAGTTTGAAGTGGCTCACGGCATTGCCATCGATGCCAAGGGAATGCTCTGGGTTGCCGATCGCGAAAATCAACGAATTCAAGTCTTTGATACCGACGGGAAATTCGTCAAAGAACTGAAGTACGCGGGATTGCCCTGTGGCTTCGATATCGAGTCCGACGCGATCTACATGGTCAATGGGTTCGCAGGTCAGGTTGTGAAGATGGATCTGAACGGCACCGTCCTGGGTGTCATAGGGAAAGCCGGGAAAGACGTTGGAGAGTTCGG
>DATBJG010000059.1:0-2774 GCA_036556585.1 Vicinamibacterales bacterium | reverse complement strand
GCCATAGCGAGGCGTCGTGCCTGTTCTTTCGGAAAGATGAACTCGTAGCCCCGGCGCTCGCCCGGGTACCACCAGGTCTTAATGGCCGCCGGCGTTCCTGATGCAGTTTCCATGAATCGGACTTCGGGGGTCGAGGCGGGTTCGAGTCGCTCCGCCGGGATCGTGAAGAAGAGTCCGAACGGTTTCGTGCCCTCCGCATTCAACACCTGGACGACCTTGGAGCTGCTGTTCGGATCGGCCAGTCTGAAGAGGTACTGTCCCGCGGGAAGCGTGACACCCGGCAGTGTCACAGGCCCACTGAATGTGAAGAGCGTGCGCTTGTCGAGAGGCTGCGCGGATACCGGCGCTGCCATCAGGCAGACAAACACGGCGACCGCGCAAGCCAAGCCGAAGACTCGTGTGCTCAGCATGATTGGTCCTCCATATCTGTGTGTCGATGCTTACAAAAGCATCACTGACCGCGGGTGGCGAGTTCGTTCTTCGCCGGGCCGACGCGCCTCGACGGGCTCAGGAGCTGCTGAGCCCGTCGAGTGCCGCAAGGAGCAAGGAGGTTGGCGACGACGCGTCAGGCAGTTACAATCGCGCGAAGAGGTTGAAGCCCACCTCTGGCCGCGTGATTTACCGTGCTGCTCCCGCGAGCTGCTTCTGGTCCTCCACCTGCGTCTCGATCTGGATGCGGCGCGGCTTGACGCTCTCCTTGAGCGGTACCGTCAGACGCAGCATCCCGTGCTTGTGAGAAGCCGAGATCTTCTCGAGATCCAGGAACTGCGGGATCGTGAACGATTGCTCGTACCGGAGCGCCCGCTCACCTTTTTCGACCGGTTCCTCGGCGCGGATGGTCAGAGTGTTGCCAGCCACTTCGAGATTGACGTGCTGAGGATCGATGCCCGGCAGCGGGACCTCAATGCGCCAGCCGTCGTCGGTGGCGTTCGCCTGGAAGGAGGGGGACTGGCCCGCCGCCGTACGCGTCGGGAGGTCGTTCCAGAACTGGTTGAACACCCGATCGAGTTCGCGCTGGAAGCTGAACATGTCGTCAACTGGATTCCAACGAGTCAAGCCAAACATCGTTCGTTACCTCCTGGGTTGCCTAAAACTTGCTGCTCGCCTTCACTGACGATCCAGAATGTGATTTGTTCCCAATGAAGATCCTTGAGCACATCACACTAAGAAGAGCGGCTACTGATAAATCTTTATACCAAAACGCTGAGCTTCAAAAATTCGGCGGGGAGCGCTACCCTTGAGTCGATAGAACGGAGACGCGTCGATGAATTACTACGTCGTTCTCGGCGTGACGAGGGACGCTAGTTTCGAGGCAATCCGGCAGGCGTTTCGTGCGCTTGCGCGACAGTACCATCCGGACGCCGGTACTGGGTCATCCGTCGAAAGATTTCGGCAGGTCGTCGATGCGTACGAAACGCTCAGCGATCCAGCGCGTCGAAGAGCCTACGATCACTCACTTCCTGGCTCCCGATTGCAGCCGATGTCTCCACAGCGCGCCAGCGTGCGGTTCGCTCCGGAACCACTCATACCGGAATCGCCGCGACGAACTGTGACGCTACGCGGGCCCGTTGTGATGCGCGACGACATCTTCGGGCAGCTGTTCGCAGAGGATCTATTCGAGATGCTCGATCAGCTGTTCTTTCGGCCTCGCCGTCCGTTCCGATTCTGATCGACTGTCCAGGCATCGGGGCGACGAGAGCCGACTGTCAGGAACCGGACGGTTCCCGATTACATCGCTGAATAGCCTGATCGCTCCGACCATCGGCGAGGCCGCTCGCCTACCTCGTCAGGTTCGTCGTAGGTCGTTCCGACCGAGCGACTGGCGCGTGCGTCGAACCGACAGACTGGCGATTCGCTAGGCACCAGGAGTGAGCGGGTGCGGATGTTGGCGTTCGCTGCAACGGAGACGCGATTCGCGCGAGGTAGCATGGGATCGATTGAGGATCTGCTGATTCGCATTCGCGGGGAATTCCTGGAAATGCCAGGGTTGTGTCTGACGCAGCAACAGGCCTGCCGTCTCTGGCAGATGGACGAACTCACCTGTGACGGCGTACTCGGCGCCCTCGTCGAGGCAGGGTTCTTGACCCGGACGCCGGCTGGCGCATTCGTCGCGCCTTCAACGTCCCTACGATCAGCAAAGGCACTACCGGCATCGCGCCGGGTCAAGAGGAGTGCATAAGCGGCGCGCGTCTCTGCTGTCCGCGGAGGGTCGTGATGAAGCCAGGGAGAACATCGCCGGTAAACGTACCGCTCGATGACGACAAGATAGCCATCGACGAACGCGTGCCGACAGGCATTCCCGGCCTTGATGAAATCCTTCGGGGGGGCTTGCCCGCACAACGCGTGTATCTGCTCGAAGGCGATCCGGGCACGGGCAAGACCACGATTGCGTTGCAGTTCCTGCTTGATGGCGTGGCCCGCGGCGAAACCTGCTTGTATGTGAGCCTGTCCGAGACGGCGAGTGAGCTCCGCGCGGTTGCGCGATCCCACGGGTGGAGCCTGGAGGGGCTGCTGATTCACGAACTCACGCCATCAGAAGGCATGCTGGGACCGGATTCGCAGTACTCGCTCTTCCATCCGTCCGAAGTGGAGCTGTTGGACACCGCAAAAGGGCATCATCGAACAGGTCTCGCGGCCCCACGTGTTCGATCCTTTCCGTCAGGGCGATCGCGATCAGATCCGTCGCAACGGTGGCTTGGGTCTTGGACTCGCCATCGTGAAACATCTCGTCGAGCTGCACGGTGGTTCCGTGACAGCGCACAGCGTCGGCCTTG
>DATBJG010000058.1:0-2122 GCA_036556585.1 Vicinamibacterales bacterium | reverse complement strand
ACTCCGCGGAATACGATGTCGCCAAGGTGGACGAGTCTGGCGAAGACTACCTGCTCGAGCTGAAGGCCAAGACGAGCGCGGTGGCATACGACCGCCTCAAGATGTGGGTGACACGGAAGGACACGCTGCCGGTACGGATCGAGTGCCTGACACCGACGTCGATGCTGATCAAGACGTTGCACTTCAAGGACATCAAGGACTTCGGCGGAGGCGTCATCCGCCCCGCGACGGTTGAGACCGACAGTCCGCTGTACAAGGGCTACAAGTCCTCGATGATCTTCGTGCAGATGAAGGCCCGGGCGTTTCCAAGTGAGGTCTTCACGCTGACGTTCATGCCGAACCTGGAGTCGATCCGGCGTTAAGCCGATCGAAGGCTCCGCGTGTGCCGCCTTCCGAGCAACAGCTGCCATCCCCGATCGCGGGTCTCCGTGTACCAGATGCTCGCCATGATTCTTCTGCTCGCGAGCGTCGTCGAGGCCCAGGAGCCGCCTGTCGAGATTCCACCGGTTGATCGCAAACCGTACGCGGCCAACGGGTTCCTGGAGCTGCGACCCGTGATGATCTGGCAGGACACGGACGCGGCGTTGTTCCGGCTGCGATCCTTCACCGACGAGCGGCCTGACGCGCAGACGATGCAGCTGAACTCGCGCATCCAGCTCGACGCGAGCTATCGGCGAAGCTGGTTCAGCGCGCAGACACGGACCGTCGTCGATACGGGATACACCAGCGGCGACTGGACCGCTGATGCCACGGCTTACGAACTGTACGTGTCGCTGAAACCCGCGCCGTCATTCACCCTTGACGCGGGCAAGAAGACGCTGAAGTGGGGAAAGGGCTATCTCTGGAATCCTGTCGCCTTCCTCGATCGGCCGAAGAACCCTGAGGATCCGGCGCTCGCGCTGGAAGGGTTCACGGTCCTCTCGGCCGACTACATCCGCACCTTCAACGGGCCGCTGCAGGTGATGTCAGTGACGCCGGTCCTCCTGCCGGTCTTCGGCGATCTCAATCAGAGCTTTGGCGAGCGCGGTCATCTGAATGTCGCCGGCAAGCTGTACCTGCTACTATTCGATACCGACCTCGACGTGGTGTTTCTCACGGGCGGCAGCCGGCGCGCGCGGTTCGGCTTTGATTTTTCCCGCAACCTGGCGTCGAACCTCGAAGTACACGGCGAGGTGACCCACGTCCCGGCCAATCTCACGGCGATCCTGGAACCGACTGGCGCGCTCGTGCAGCGGGAGCAGCCGGCCACGAGCCTCGTCATGGGCCTGCGGTATCTCACCGAGGCCAACACCACCTATATCGCCGACTACTTTCGCAACGGCACCGGCTACGCGCCCGGCGCAATGGAGGCGTACTTCGATCTCATCGACCGAGGATACGAGGTGTGGACCGCCAGCGGCGATGCGCGAACGCTGACGCTTGCGGCCCGAGCAACGGAAGCGGGATACGGCCGGATGAACCCGATGCGGAATTACCTGTATGGCCGGGTCAACCAACCGGACGCACTTGGTGTGCTGTACCTGACGCTCGGCGCGAGCACGATCGTGAACGTCGACGATGGCAGCTTCTCTGTGTTGCCCGAAGTGCAGTACAAGCCCACCGAGAACCTCGAGCTGCGGTGGTTGGCCAACATTCAGCGCGGTGGGTCGTGGACTGAATTTGGCGAGAAGCCGGCGGACGTGCGCGTCGAGCTCCGAGCGCGCTACTACTTCTGACGGGGCCGGACGTCGAACGACGCTGCAGGGACTGTCCCTGAAATTGTCCCTGCCAGCTCCCAAAACCGGACGTCCAGAGCCAACAGCAGCCAAATCGGATGATCGAGGAAGTGATTGAAGCGCGAAGATTTACGAGAAAAAACGATGATGGCCGAAATGCTGATCGGCGTTTAGCAAACCGCTGTAGAAGCCGATCTGAAGTCAGCTTGCAGTTCGCAGGATCCGACGAGCCACCTCGTTTCCCGGTGCGAGAATTTTCGATGGCACGGCTATACTGGAAAAGCCCGTAAGTGATCTCGGCACATTAGAGGACTTATCACAATCGGCGAAATCTGCCATTTGGGGTGACCGCAAGTCGTTGATTCTAAACGGAGAGATGCTGGAGCGGTCGATCAGGCACGCTTGGA
>DATBJG010000057.1:0-2749 GCA_036556585.1 Vicinamibacterales bacterium | reverse complement strand
ACTTTTTCGATAAGCACCGGGCTGGCAGCTTCGACGGTGACACCAGGGAGTACGGCACCCGACGTGTCCCTGACGATCCCCGCGATGCCGCTCGCTGTCTGCTGGGCCGCAAGGGCAGACGACAGCAGCAGCGCACAGATTGTGACGAAGGCAGATCTCGAAACAAGGGTTGTCGAGAAGAATCCAGACTGGAATCTCAGCGGCATCGCAAATCTCCTTCGAGGATAGGAGGACGAATCCGCGTGTGAGGTAAGGCAGCCGGACTATACGTGAGGCTCTGCGCCGAGGTCAACAGAACGACTACAGTCTGAGCCGGAGATCTGATCGGGTTTCGGCGACTCTCAACCTGTGGTTGGGGGTTCGATTTCCACGCGTGTGTTACGTCACGGCATTTCCAACTCACCCTATTCCCCATCGTGAGCCGCAAGCAGCCGTTTCTGCACATTCACGGATTGGGGTGCCACGATATATGCGTCGAACCGCCTCTTCAGCTCGGTTTGTCTTGCTGCTTTCGATGTGGCCCATGACAGCACATGCTCAGGATTTCGTTTCCGCGCCGAAAAACGTCGAAGTGAGCGCGTCTGTATCCGGCGTTGTGGGGACCGACCTTGTAGGACTCGGCGTACGGGTCGGGTCTCGAACGGGCAGTCGGACCTCAATCGAGGGTGGGCTGGATTGGACGGACGCGTTCCACACGAGGCACTGGCCGGATCAAGTCGTCTGGTTCTGCTTCTGGCAGATGAAACACAACGTATGGAGTGACGGACAAACGTCGATCTTCGCGACGTATGGCACGTCAGGTTGGATAGAACGACAGTCTGTTCCACCGGGACGCCTCGAGCCTTTCGTCGTTCCTCCATTTCTGCCGCTCGTAGGCGCCGGGACGCAACACGTGCTTGCGAGCCGCATCGCCATCCGCTTCGACGCGCAGTTCGTGATTTGGCCTTTCGAAGGCGGTGCAGTCATCCCACGGGTCGGTGCCGGCGTGACCGTGCCGATTCGTCGCTACGCACGCTGATCTTCAGGCGACTTTACACTCCGGTCGCATCGAAGAAACCGTTGCCGACCGCGGCTACGAGGGCTGGCAGCCCTTCCTCACCAGCGCGGCTGCTCGGCTGATGGATGACGGCTCGCCAATTGCCAACATCGGCGCGATCGCACGGATCGACTTCTTGATAGGCACAGCCCCGACAAGTCTCCCTCGATAGAAACGTGATGCTCTCGACGGCTGCTTACATGCAGGTCGTCTTTCTTTACGGTCCAGCGCTGGTGCGAATTCCCGAGTTCTGCTCGCCTAATCCATAACGCCGTTCCTTACGTATTCTGAGTCGGCTTGTCGAACGGGCCTATAATACGCGGCCGTCCTCCGCGAAGAAGAAGAAAGGCTTGCGTGGCGCAAGGGATTCGCGCGACGCGAACGGAAGGAGAGGGTTATGAGGCGACTGTCCAACGGGTTGATTACCGGCGTGCTGCTCGCCGCAGCCGGCATCACCATAAACGGGTCGAGCCACAGAGAGGCGCTGGCGATTCTTAATGAGCCCTGCGCCGACAACACCGACACGTACGCCTGGGTATCGGACGGGTCGCACGACAAGCTCTATCTCATCATGGACTTCAACCCGCTTCACGAGCCGGGACAGGGCAACCAGGGCTTGCGCGCGTGCGATGGGTACCGCTACGAGTTCCACATCGGCCGCGGCGCAAGTCTCAGGGACAAGGTGGTCTACAGGATTGAGTTCACCAAGAGGCTAAGCCCGGAAGCACCTCCTAGCCCCGACGATCAGCTCGGTGGCGGCAACGAACTGCTTTGGCAGATCACCGGTGGCACTGAGACCATGAGAGTCACGCGTATCACGCGAGACGACGGGGACACTCGCTGGCACGAGGACGACGACGACGATGACGGGGCGGTCGTGTTGGGGCGTAATCTTCCGGTTCTGCCGAACAACCACGGACCGCAGACCGACCGGCTCGTTTACCGCCTGGGTCCGTTCAGTGGCTACGATAGCGGGGATCCCACGAGCCGCGAGGTCGGTCTCTACGATCAGAACTTCGTAGACACCTTCATCCAGACATTGTCGAATGGCGGACGAGTCATCGCCGGCCAGTTCGATGATCCGTATCAGCTCGATGAGAAGGGGATCTTCGACCTGGTCAACCTCGGCAGTGATGACCTCGGAGGCATCCCCGGCGCTCGCCGCGGGCCGATCAAAGACGTGTTCACGGGGTTCAATGTCTTCTCAATCGCCCTTGAGGTTCCGATCCGGGACATCTTCCCGCACGGGATCCCGCATAACGGCACCCTGATCCCCAACTCGACGAACAGTCTGCTTCGCGTCTGGAGCCGCATTACCAGGCGACAACGGCAGACCGTCGATCCAACGAACATCATCACTGGATTGACAGGGTCGGGCCCGTTCGTACAGGTGGGTCGCAATGCCCTGCCGCTCTTCAACGCCGGCCTCGTCGGGACGCAGCGTCAGACGCTGTACCTTCACACCAGCCCTCTGAACGACGTGACCAACTTCGGCGCTGACGTTCTGTTCCCGGTGCTGGTTCGTGACGCCGAAGCGCTCGGGATCTACAGCGCCTTGGGGGTGCCCCCCGGTACGGTCACCACGCTCAAAGGTCCGCGCCTGGACATCATCAACGCGATCAACCTGGGGCGGCCCATCCCCGTGGCCGACGGCTTCACGGGTGACGTCATCACGCTTGATGCGGCCATCGACTCGAGTTTTCCAAACGGCCG
>DATBJG010000056.1:0-11961 GCA_036556585.1 Vicinamibacterales bacterium | reverse complement strand
CAACTGGCGGAGCGAATCAGACTCAGGTTGGACTGGCAGTGACGAAGTTCACGCGGGGACGATACGAGAATATCAATTCGCCGCAACGTCTCGAGGTGCTTCTACAGGAGATTGGCGCCCAGGTGACCAAAAGCCATGATGTCCAGAGTCACCAGTTCCGGCTGACCGTCGAGCGCCCGGCCGGCGCGTCCGGCAATCTGGAAAAGGTCAGCATGGGCGCGAGGTCTGGCCTCCAGACGACGAGCCTTTCGTTCGATGGAAGGGTTCCCTGAGAACCCTAGAACCCTTACGCGTTTCTAGTGGACGCGCGGCGCGCAGATGATGGGTCCGGACCAGGATGCCGATGATCCATCCGCGACGACGCCAAAGATGCCGCCGCCGGATGGAGCGGCGCCAGGGTCCGTATCTGGCGTCTGATTTCCCGGCATTCGCTGAAAGGCGATGATCGGGCCCTGCCGATCGAAGATCGTGGGTTCGGGCCCGATGGCCGGATTCATTATCGAGACTCGCGCGTTCACGTGGTTGTAGCCGAGTGCATGCCCGAGTTCGTGGGTGCGTAACAGGCGTCGCGCCTCGTACTTCTTGTCGAAGTCCTTATCCAGGTAGATCGCGCCACCCACCACTTGCCCCGTCTCATCGGACTGCCATTGACCGAACCCGATCGTGTTGAGAATCCCTTCCACGCCGTCATAGCGTCCCACCACGATCTTCCCCTCGCGTAGCGGGGAAACTCTCGAACCCTCCGGTACGCTTTCGCGCTGGACCGAAGAGAACCTCCTGTAGGTGTTGCCCGTGAGTAAGCCCAGCGCTTCTGTCAGCTGCTCAATGAGAAGCGCTGTTTCGGCATCGGTCAATTGTTCCGAGGTGGCGTAGTACTCTTCAGCGTGACCGAGTCCCCGCGTGTAGTTCAGCACCGAAGTCAACACCACGAGCGCCGGTGCGTTCGTCCATCGTCTGAGCCGGTTGTCGGTTCTGAACATCTCGTCGAAGGCGACGAGATCGAAGCTCGAAGGAATCAATGACTGCCGCAGCGACTCGCCGGCTTGCATGGTGACAACCGTACGTCGCTCGACGACCGACGGTGCCGTCAGCGTTGCTGTGAGGGGGCCGCTGCCCGGATTCTCCATCTGGTAGGCCCCGCTCGAGTCGGAGACTGCCGTCTGCGAGCCAATCTTGACCGTCACACCCGAGATGGGCTGGCCGTCCACCGCATTAACGGTTCTTCCATTGAAAGCCCCCGACCCGGACCCTGATCCTGACGACGAAGGCGCTGTTGGTGAACTGCCCCCACAACCAGGAACGACGAGGACGCAGGCGAGCAGGATCAACCGGAATCTGTGGAACATCGACCGATTGCTGGCTGCAAATGGCGTGCTTCGGGCCAGACATGCTCAAACCCTTGAGTTTTTGCAAACCTGCGGTCGATCGAATTACAGGTTTGGCGGGAGGCTGACGAACCTGCATACTAATCAGTGGTTAGTGGCTAGATGCAGCCCCCCTTCATACGCGTCCGGGTTTTGCTGGTGCTTCTGGCACTCGCATCGGTGTCGGCTGCACAGGGGCCTGGCTGGACGCATCCGCGAACGGCCTGGGGCGATCCTGATCTCCAGGGGATCTTCACCAACTCAAACGAGTACGCGACGCCCTTCGAGCGACCCGATCGGTTTGCCGGGCGACGGCTCGAGGACATCACAGACCAGGAACTGGCGGAGATCCGTCGCGTGGCGCAGGAGCAGATGGTTGCCGCGTTGCCCGGCGGCCGTGTCCGCGGTCCTGACGACTGGTGGCTTCAAAACCTGGATCTCCGAAAACGAAGCCAACCCTGGTCGGTTGTCGATCCCCCGGACGGAAGAATTCCACCGCTGACCGCCGAAGGGCAGGAGCGCGCCGTTGCCGCGGGCCGAGTTCGAAGCAGTTTCGTCGGGGGACCGTTCGATGGGCCGGAGGATCTGAACTTTCTCGAGCGGTGCATCACCCGCAGCGTGCCCGGATCGATGATTCCCGTGATGTACAGCAACACGTATCAGATTCTGCAGACGCCTGACTACGTCGCCATCACTTACGAGCTCATCCACGACACCCGCGTCATTCCCCTCGACGGGCGCCCCCATATCGGTCAGTCCATTCAGCAGCACATGGGCGATGCGCGCGGTCGTTGGGAAGGCACGACGCTTGTCGTAGAGACGACGAATTTCAGACCACAGTCCGCGTATCGCGGGGCCAATGCGGCCACGTTGCGGGTGATCGAGCGGTTCACGCGAGTGGCGGCCGATCTCATGACCTGGGTGGTCACGCTCGACGATCCCAAGACCTGGACCCGGCCCTGGAGTTTCAGGATGTTGCTGACGCCAGACACGCACCAGCTTCTGGCGTTCGACTGTCACGAACACAATTATGGGATGCGCAATATCCTGAGTGCCGCACGCGCCGACGAGAAGGCCGCTTCCAAAGCGAACCCGGCCAGGTGATGTGAGCGCAAGTCTTCTCGAGCTCATCGACCGTTACCGGCCCGATCGTCCGCTCTCGCAAGCGTCGACCATCCCGGCCGCCTGGTATCTCGATCCGCGAATCCTGGAACTCGAACGCCGCACTGTGTTTGCCAGGGCGTGGCACCCGGCCGGCCGCATCGATCAGATCAGCAACCCCGGCCAGTACGTCTCCTGTCAGTTGCCGGCCGGGGATCCAATCGTGGTCGTCCGAGGCGATGACAACGTGGTACGGAGCTTCTTCAATGTCTGCCGCCATCACGCGGCGGCGGTTGTCACCGATCCACAGGGATCGGCCCGCACGTTCCGATGTCCCTACCATGGGTGGACGTACGCACTGGATGGAGAGCTAAAGGGAACCCCAGACTTTGCGGGAGTCTGTGACTTCGATCGCTCGGCTAACGGTCTGGTGCCGCTAAACACTGGCATCTGGGAGAAATGGATCTTCGTGTGTCCTGAGCGCGAGTCGACAGGCCTTGCGGAGTTTCTTGGCCCAGACCTGGTCAGCCAGTTTCGGAAACTGAGCCTGGCAGACCTTCACTGGGTTGAGCGTCGTCACTACATGCTCGACTGCAACTGGAAGGTGTTTGTCGACAATTATCTGGACGGTGGCTACCACGTGCCGCATGTGCACAGAGGCCTCGACAGCATGCTGAAGTACGGCGAGTACACGATCGAGACTGGCGAGCACTTCTGCCTACAATCGAGCCCCATCGTTGCGAAGCGCAAGCTCAAACAAGGTGGGAAAAAGGACGGTAAGGCCCGGGTCGTCCGGCAGGGCGATCGCGCCGCCTACTACTGGATCTATCCAAATTTCATGATCAACTGCTATGGCCGGGCGATGGACACCAACCTGGTGATTCCTCAGGGGGTCCACAGAACCGAGGTGATCTTCGATTTCTACTTTATGGACGTCGGTGGTCGGGCCCGGGCCGCCAACCGCAGAAGCATCGAGATCAGCCAGCAGATTCAGGATGAGGACGTGGCCATTTGTGCGGCCGTCCAGCGCGGGTTGGGTTCTCGAGCGTACAGCACGGGACGGCTCTCGGTGCGCCGCGAAGCGGGGGAACATTTATTCCACCGGCTGCTCCATGCGGATTTGAAGGCAGGGCTATAATGACCCCCTTCTGCGACGCGAAGGAGACGACGATTGGACGTCCTGCTGGTGTCGATGCCTTTCGGATCGGCGTTCGCACCATCGTTGGGGTTGAGCCTGCTCAAGGCCGGGCTCACCAATCGTGGCATGACGTCGCGAGTCCGGTACTTCTCGATCCGCTTCGCTGAGCTCACGGGCCAGGCTTTTTACGAGGGGATTGCGGGAGACGGTCGGCCTCGCACACGCGAGCTGGCCGGCGAGTGGATTTTTTCGCGCGCCTTATTCGATTGGACTGCCGAGGACGACCAACGGTATCTGGACCGGATACTGCTCAAACGCGACGCCTTTACCCTTCCTACGTTCGTCAAACCAATTTCACCGGCTTTAGCCAGGCGCGTCGCGGCTGCCCGCGAGCAGGTCGGTCCATTTCTGGATTGGTGCGTGCATGAAGTCCTGCGCGATGAACCGAGGATCGTGGGATTTACCAGCGTCTTTCAACAGCATCTGGCTTCGCTCGCGTTGGCGCGGCGGATCAAGGAGGTCAGCCCGGACACGGTCATCGTTTTCGGGGGCGCCAACTGCGAAGGCGTCATGGGTGCGGAAACCGTGCGCCAGTTTCCGTTCGTCGATGCCGTAGTGTCGGGTGAGGCCGACGACGTCTTCCCCGAACTCGTCGAACGGGCGCTCGACGGGATCTCGTTTGCCGACCTGCCGGGTGTCAGAACCCCTCAACGGGTCCATGCCGAGTTTGAACAGGGGCGCTTCAGCACACCGCCTCCGATTCAGAACATGGACGCGCTTCCATATCCCGATTTTGACGACTACTTTGCTCAGTTCGAGACGAGCAAGTACGGACGGGTCTGGCAACCAAATCTTTTTGTCGAAACGTCTCGCGGATGCTGGTGGGGCGAGAAGATGCACTGCACGTTCTGCGGCCTCAACGGGGCGACGATGGCCTATCGAAGCAAGACGCCCGAGCGCGCGCTCGATGAGCTCGTTGCGCTGGCACGCCGCCATCCCGGATGCGACCTGCAGGTCGTCGACAACATTCTGGACATGGGTTACTTCAAGACCCTGCTGCCAGCGCTGGCTGCCCGACGGTTGGATCTGGGGCTGTTCTTCGAGACGAAATCCAATCTGAAGAAAGATCACATTCGACTTCTGCGAGCAGCGGGCATCCGGTACATCCAGCCCGGGATTGAGAGCCTGAGCGACGAGGTGCTGAGCCTGATGCGTAAGGGTGTCTCGAGCCTGCAGAACATCCAGCTCCTCAAGTGGTGCAAGGAGCTTGGCGTCAGGCCGGCCTGGAACCTGCTCTTTGGCTTTCCGGGTGAGTCGAGTGATGCGTATGCCCGAATGGCGACCCTCGTGCCGTATCTCACACACCTCCCGCCGCCAGGGGCGATCAGCATCATTCGCCTGGACCGCTTCAGCCCGAACTTTTTCGATGCCGAGAAGCTGGGTTTGATCGACATCGAGCCGGTCGCTTCGTATCAACACGTGTATCGGCTTCCACGCGAAGCCGTCGCCAATCTCGCGTATTACTTTACGTTTCGGTATCGCGAGCCGAGGGATGTCTCGGCATACGTCAGGTCGCTGCACGAGGAGACCGTTGCATGGATGCGGTCGGCCGCGGAGAGCGATCTTTTTGCTGTCGATCTGGGCACTCAGTTGCTTATTTGGGATCTGCGTCCTGCCAGCGAGCAACCGCTTTTCGTGATGGACGGTCTGGACCGGGTTCTGTACCAGACATGCGACGCCGCATGCGATGTGCGCCAGCTGGTGACCATCGCTCAAACAGCTGGGTTCGCGTTGACCCTTGACGATGTTGCTGCCCGCCTGGAGCCGTTCGTCGAACGGGGTCTTCTCCTTCGAGATGGCACCCGGTATCTGGCACTGGCGATCCCGTTGGGTGAATACGTGCCGGACGGCCCGGTCGTCGAACGATTCTTCCGTGTCGTGTCCCAACTCGGCCGGCGCACACCTACAGGTACGGTGGTTTCTTTGAAGGGCGCGCTACGCGTCGAACGATCGCGATTCTGGACGGCCACTCGGCTCGGCCCCAGGCGAACTCGTCAGAAAGGAGCGCGACGGATCCGACGATCTAGGCTGACACCCGCTCAATTCGAGATAGCCGGGAACGGCGATTTGTACATCCACCGCGCTGCGGCAGAGGCTCTCGCAACCGGGGGCACACCAGTGATCGGCGCTCATCAATAGGATCACCCATCAATCATCAGGGAGGACCAATGGCCAAGAAGAAGAAGAAAAAAGCAGCAAAGAAGACCTATAAGAAGAAGCCAGCCAGAAAACCTGCAAGGCGAAAGAGAGCGATGAAGATCCCCGAACCGGAATGAGAAGAGTCTGCGTTACCGTAGATTTTCGACGAGGCTCAGGGAAGACAGAACGGGCGAATAGCTGTAGAGCAGGATTCGCCCGTTCGGGGTCATCTGGATGGTTCGGATTTGCCGCACGCCGGCGGGATCGGTCGGTGCCACGCTCGTGATGAGTTCCTTCCGGTTGTCAGCGGGATAGACGCGGAAAACTGGCGCCGGAAGCGTCCGCAAGCGAAACACGTAGAGCGATCGACCATCTTCGGACCAGCGGATGGGTCGGTCCGCCGGGTCTGTGCCAGCCAGAGCTTGCGCTGTACCCCCGGCGGTCGGGTAGAGCACCAGTCGATCGTCTGCATCAAGGACCGCGACAAGTTTCCCGTCTGGAGAAATCGGATTCGAGAACAGCTCGATTCTCAGGCCTTCGGGTGAAATGGCGACGGGCAGCCCGCGGCCCACGTCCTGCACATACAGTCGCACCCGACGGCCGGCTTCCCGACCCGCCAGGAGTACCCGACTGCCATCCGGGAACCAGGTCACGGCATCGTAGGCAACGATTTGACCGCGCTCCAGCGTTCGCGGCACACCGGCTCCCATCGGGAGGAGATCGAGTCGTTGTGGATTGGCCGTGGTCACCGTTGTGGCGGTCCATTGACCATCGGGCGAGAGCGCCCCACTGAGTCCATCCCCCAGGCGAATCGGAGGAGCCCCGTCGATCTTCCGAGCGTAAATGGAGTAACCGGTGCGCCCCGTCGCCACTCCGGGCTGCATGAAGAGCACGAGCTGTCCATCGGGGGACAGGTCAGAGGCGACTGATGCACCAAGCCATGACAGATCTCGATCTTCTGACTCGCTCAGGTTCCGATAGCTGGTGGCATAGCGGAAGCTGCTGTCCGATACGAGAAGGTTTCCGTCGGCCGCAATGTCATGAAGGGTCATGCGCCCAGCCGATGTGGCAATCGATCGACGTCGTCCGCGCAGATCGACACCGTAGAGCGAGCAATTCGGACCCGCCTCGGCCGCGGTAAACCAGATCTCGCTGCCGGTCGGGGCCCAGGCGAGGCCGGTGACGCTCGTCCACCCGTCTGACAGAATGGTCTTCTTCCCATTTCGATCCACGACCGCGACGGCGCCTCGGTCATCACCCCGCACCGGACGATCCACAAATGCCACAAGAGATCCGTCTGGCGAGATCCGCGGTGACCCGATCGCACCCTGTGTTTCATATAGAACAGTTCCAATCGGAAACTCGAGCCGGTGAGCCGATCCAACTTCGTGGACGACTGCAAGCGATTCGCTGTCGGCGGCCCAGTCTGCCGCGGTGACGTTGGTCAAGATCTCCCGTGCGCCCCCTCCCATCATCGGGGCTCGCGCCAGCGTTGACGACTCAAAATACCCAAGGCCGACTGCCAGCTCGCCGGAGCGTGAAACAGCCAGGACGTCGCCCTCTGGTACGCTCAAAGCCTGCGATTCCGGGCTTCCAAGGCGCGTCAGAAAGACCTGGATCGGCTTCCCGTCCCAGGCTGCGCCGTAGATGACGGATCGTCCGTCAGGCGTGAACCGAGCAGAGCGAACAAAACCTCGACGGAACGTCAGCTGGGTGTATGCAGGCGGTTCTTGCTGGGCCGTCCGCTCACCAATGAAATACGCGGCGCCCCACCCAATCAATGCCAGTGCCGCCACCGTCCCGATGGCGATTCTTCTGCGGCGCGACAGCCTGCCAGGCTGAACTCGACGAACCGAGATGGCCCCAGTCTGGCCCTCTGCGACGGCCGTCAGGTGGAAAGACAAATCGCGCGCGGTTTGAAACCGGTCGTCGGGATTCTTCTCGAGACACCGCCGGATGGTCGGCTCGAGCTCTTTGAGCGCCGGGTCCGCGTCTGACCCAAAAGGTGGATCGGCCGACAGCGTGCGGTTCATCGATTCGATGGCCGAGGCCCCAGCGAACGGCGGTCGTCCCGCCAGCATTTCGTACAGCACGCACCCGAGCGCAAAGAGGTCCGCCCGATGATCCACGGGCTGTCCGCTGATCTGCTCGGGGGCGAGGTAGGCGACCGTGCCCGCGTGTCTTGCCGCTCGCGTTCGCACGAGGTGAGACAGCGGCTCCAGAGTGTCTGGCGCGCTCGATTCGGGTGTGGGCTCGGCCAGCCCGAAGTCGAGCAGCTTGATCCTGCTGTCTTTGGTGAGAAAGATGTCTGCCGGCTTCAGATTGCGATGCACGATCCCTTTGGCGTGCGCTGCTGCCATTCCATTTGCAATTTGAATGGCGTAGTCGAGGGCCTTCGGTGCCGATATGGGGCCCTTCTGGATACGCTTGCTCAGAGGCTCTCCTTCGAGCAGCTCAGAAACCAGGTAGGGCACACCCTCGTGTGTGCCGACGTCATAGATGACCTGAATGTTCGGATGATTCAGATTGCCGGCTGCCTTGGCTTCTTCCTCGAATCGCTTGACCCGATCCGCACCGGTTCCCTGAAGCCCGGAGCACAGTTTGATGGCAACCGGGCGATCCAGACGCAGATCGCGCCCACGGTACACTTCGCCCCTCGTCCCGGCGCCCAGGAAGCCGGCGATCTCATACGGTCCAAGCCGGGTCCTGAGATCGAGCGGAATCGTACGGCCCTGGAGCTGGCGTAGCTCGCGCGCCATCTCCCGTACGCTCTGAAACCGCAGATTGGGATCCTTGTCCAGCGCACGCAACACCAGCTTTTCGAGAGGAGGGGGAATCTCGCGCCGCACGAGACGCAGTGGTGGCGTCGGGTCGTTCCTGATTGCGTGCGAGATCGCCTCGGCATAGGCACCTTTGAACGGCAACTGACCGGCCAACGCCTCGTAAAGCACGACACCAAGCGACCAGACATCGCTACGGGCATCAGCCTCCTCACCTCTCGATTGTTCGGGAGACATGTACGCCACGGTGCCAAGGGGGGATCCAGCAACCGTGAGTTGTTGCGCATCGGAAAACTTGGCGAGACCGAAGTCGAGAATCTTGACTCCGTGCTCGGTGACGATCAGGTTGCCGGGTTTGATATCCCGATGGATGATGCCCTGCGCGTGCGCCTTGGCCAATCCTTCGGCAACCTGGGCTGCGATGTCGAGCGCCTCATCTATGTCCAGCGCGCCTGTCTCGAGCTTCTGCTTCAGCGTCTGGCCTTCGTAATAGGCCATGACGATGAAAAGCTGTCCATCGTTGGTGGATTCGATGTTGTAGATGGTGCAGATATTGGGATGGTCCGTGGCCGACGCGGCCTGTGCCTCGCGAATGAAGCGCTGTTTGGCGGTGTCGTCATGAGTCCATTCGGCGGGCAGAAACTTCAGGGCCACCAGCCGGCCAAGCTTGGTGTCACGAGCCGAGTAGACCACCCCCATCCCGCCCCCGCCCAGTCTGGCAACGACTTCGTACTGCGAGACGGTCCTCCCGACGAGTGGGTCTGACGAGCTCATTCTCTCGGCTTTCGGAACTCGGCTTTCGGAACTCGGAACTCGGCTCTCGGATCTCGGCTTTGGGACGCCCCGTATGATACGCAAAACACCGTAGCTATCGGGTCAGACGGGCCGGTTCATCCAGGAAATGGTAAACTAATACCATGAGAACTACCATTGACAAGGCAGGCCGAGTGGTAATCCCGGCGGCCATCCGGGAGCAAGCGGGCCTGTCGGCCGGCGCGGAGCTCGAGGTGACGACCGATGAGCTGGGAGTCCGCATCCAGCGCGTCGCGGCGGGCCCTCGGCTCGTGCGCATTGGCCGTCGTCTGGTCGCGCGCCCCACGGCTCCCGCCGACACTCGACCGGCCGTCGACATTGCGGCGCTCATTGAAGAGGAACGCAACCGCTGGCCATGACCGCATTTCTCGATACCAGCGTCCTGGTTGCGGGACTGATCGATTTCGGTCCCCAGAGCGCGCCAGCACAACTGGTCCTGCACGAAGTGGCCGAAAAACGGGTGACGACTCCTGCCACGGCCTGGCACTGCTGCCTTGAATTCTTTTCTGTTGCAACGCGTTTGCCGCCTGAGTTCAGGCTGACCTCCGCGGACGCCGTTCAGCTTCTCCAGGATCTCCTGACGAGAGTCGGCGTGTATGAGTTGCCGGACACCGAACGACTACCTATGCTGCGCGCGGCAGCCGGTGACTTGATGACTGGTGGACGCATTTACGACGCGCACATTGCCGAGATTGCACGAGCGGCGGGCGCCGAGGTGGTCATCACCGACAATCGGCGACATTTTCTGTCTGCGCTCCGTTATGGGATGCGGGTTGAAACCCCTACCGAATTCCTCGCAACCCTCAAGAGAAAAAAGTCCTGAAGAGCGGCGGGGACGCCTAACTGCGCCGTCGCTGCGTCTCGTCGATCCGCACGGCCACGACAACTCCACTGGCCCAACTCATTTTGACGAGTTGAAACCGCCTGTCACCTGCCAGTCGCACGAGTAGCTGCTCGACCTTGGCATCGTGCCCCTCCGGCCAGTTGTCCTGCGGCAACATGTCGTCGATCACGTAGACGCCGCCGATTGGCAGCAGGCTCAGCGCCTGCTCGAGCTGGAGGTACTTTCCGGCCCAGGTATCGGCAAAGATGAAATCAAACCGCTGATCCTGCAGGCCTGTGAGAAACGATTCAGCATCCGCCGTGACAAAGGTCACACGACGGTCGTGACCAAGGTGACGCCTTGCCACCGATTGCAATTGTTCGTCGTTCTCAACTGAGAGGAGGGTGGACGCTCCGTCCATGCCGTCGAGAAGCCAGGCGGTTGCCGCACCGGTTCCGGTTCCAAGCTCGAGGAATCGAGACGCTGGTTTGGCAGCCGCGAGCGTACGGAGCAGCGCCCCAGTAAGAGGTTCTGAAATCATCCGGAAGTCGCGCGATGTCGAATCGGCGTAAATCGCGCGGGCGGATTTGGGAATTTCACCGTCCGTCAGAGCGTCCATCATCACAAGCTATCTTGTCGGTGTTGACGATCGATTCAGGAGCGTGAATTTCTGGACCCGTCGGTTTTCGGGTTTGAGCGGCGTGACCTCCGTGACGTAGAGGTTGCCGTTCGAATCGGCTGCCATGTGATGGAGGGTTCCAAACTGACCGGGCGCAGAACCCCATTGCCCGAATTCGTCGAGGACGGTGAGTGTGTTCCGATCGAGCACCATGACTTTGGCTTGACTTCGGTTGCCGACGTACAAATAACGTTGCCCACTATCAGTTGAGAACGCGGTGCTGGCCGCGGTCGTCCCGTTTCCGCAGTCCGGCGCCTTGCAGTCGCGCCCGATGAACACCTGCGAGACGTATTTCCCATCGAGCGTGAACACCTGCACGCGCTTACCGGCGCGGTCAGACACGTACACGAGCCCGTCGTTCGACACGCGCGTGGCATGAACGGGCTGCACAAACTGCGGAGCCCCCTTCTCGTCCGCATCCGGGAGCGCCGGGTTCGGGGCATCGTCGGTCGGGACATTGCCAAACGCGCCCCACATCCGCTTGAATTTGCCGGTATCCGCATCAAACACAATGACTCGCCGGTTGCCGTACCCATCGGCGACGAACAGCTCGTTTGTTTTGGTGTACACGAACGTGTCGGCGGGCTGGTTGAGATTCAATGTGTCGGCGTTGCCTTTGCTCTGGCCAGCGCGGCCGATCTGCATCACGAACTGCCCGGCCCTGGTGAACTTGAGCACATGATGATCTCGTGCGCCGTTGCCCCCGACCCAGACGAATCCTTTTGGGTCGACATACACGCCGTGCTCGGACTCGGGCCACTCGTAACCCTGACCGGGCCCACCCCACGCCTGAACGACGCTGCCGGACGCATCGAACTCAATCACTGGCGGCGCAGCCTTGGGCTTTTCTTCTGGCCCGAGCGTTCCCGGTCGCTGCAGGATCCACACGTGGTCCTGAGCATCCACTGAGACGCTGGCAACCTGACCGAACTGCCACTTCGGGGGAACCTTCGGCCAGCCAGGATCCACTTGAAACTTCGGGACGTCGCTCGCCGCGCGAGCCGGTGAGGACGGCGACTGGGCATCGGTTCCACCAGTCGACCGTCCAACGCCGTTCGCGATGC